>NZ_JBLXEM010000028.1:0-30793 GCF_048263065.1 Thioclava sp. | reverse complement strand
CGCTTCACGCGGTCGAGCGTCAGCAGATACAGTGACGACAAAATTGTGTTGCCGCGCAACAATGCTGAGATGATGGTGACAAGGAGACCAACGGCAGCCCCTGCGAACATATATACCAAAATCATTTTTCCTCTCTCGCTATCGGTTCCATCGCCACTTCTGCGTGCGAAAAAATGCTTGACCTTCAAGCACGTTTTCTTGCTTTCGCTCACGTTCATCAAATCTTTGCTAAGATCGAATCTTGTTCGAAATTAGGCAGACGCATCACAACCTGTGCGTGTGGCAAAATGCCCACAGGATAGCCGAGCGCGGCCAACGTCCGACAGACTTAGTATCGGAAACATCACTGGATCCACCTAGAATTCTAAAATATCCTATGAAATAGGCGTGAATTGATTACGTTTGTGGCACCAATATCGCCTTCGAGTTGCAGTCCGAGAACCGGGTCATGCCTCCCAATGATCAATTCGAAATTCATAGAAAGGTCGGCAAATGCAGGCTTGGGTTGTGGGGCGGCATTGTTAAGGCGGATTATGAGTCATTGCAATTCCCGAACAAAATATTATGATCCATCAACTATCTCGATCAAAAAGAAGGCACTATATCCTGTAGAGAATCACCACAGGAGATTTCGTCGTTAAAGCCAACCCTTCAGCGCATTGAGCCTTCGTAAAGCTTTGCCCCTAACGATCTATCACAACAATCTATAGGAGTTTTTTTGTATTTTCGCCGAAATCAGAATCAGTGTTTCCCGCGAGATCCAGCCCTCCCATTTGCGTTGTGAGGTCTTCACGAATCCATATGATAGCAACTCAATAAAAGCGATATTAACGATCAGGTAAATGAGAAGCTCATAGAGAGAAGCGTTGGCCACCAAGCACGTTGTGTCAGCATCTTCCATATTTTCCTTGCGTCATCCCTAAGGTGTGTTAATAAATATACATTACAACCGAAACGGGAGTATAGTGATGGAAATGGCACCAATCAAAGTGCTCCAAGGGCACAAGGTAGCGCCGCTTCTCCTCCTCCATTCCGATTGGAGAAATATAACGCTTTGCCCTTTCCTTGCGGATGAAAACTCCCTGTTGGCGAAGGCGAGGAGCGGTCGCTTGCGGGCGCTGGCCAGCATCGAGGCCCGGCCAAAGGCAGCAGCGACCACTAGGCTCTTACTTTGGTCCAACAGCAGCAACTAAGAGTGAACAGACGATAGCGGAATCGGCGAGCGCACGCGTTTTCAATTTTTGACGTGCTGCACCTCTTCTATTCATAGACATCCAGGCAATCGTGCAGCAGCGTGCCGAAGGGACGGGAACGCCGGTTTCCGATATTGCGCTAAAGACAGTTGGCACGCGCGGCGAAGGTCGGTTCGCCGCCCAACCTGCGCGTCACCCTGTGGCACGGTAACATCGTTGCATGCTGCGAAAATAGGCTATCTTGCGCAGTTATTAGCGTCCCGCCCAACTTACAGGAAACGATCTGCCCCCGCAATTGGCCAGCTTTCCAATGTGACCGCCCGCATCATCAGCGTCATATCAGCGCCGACGCCAATCCCAAGGCATCATCAATTCGCTCGCCCAGATACCTGCTCGTTGCTTTCTAGCGGCGTCTTCCTGAGGAACGTAATCCCGCCCATACCGCCGATACGCGACGGCCCAGCCATTGCGAACAAGCCAAGCGTTCAGGTCTTCTCCGTTTTGGCGGCAGATCGCGACGAAGCGTTTATATCGGTCGATATCGGTGACCTCACATGAGACCGGCGCGCGTCCAATCTTGTCGGCGAGCTCAAATGACGCATCCTTACCGCAGTTCCACAGTTTGCCGTTGGGCAGCTTGCAGCGCTGACGGCTCTCAATCGCGTCGATCGCGTGTAGTCGAATTCGGTTGCCGTGAATGTCGATCGTGTCACCGTCAATAACCGACGCTGTGCCGGTTATGGTCTTTGCTTGCAGTGGCCCACAAAGACCAACTGCAAGGATAAGTCCGAGCAAGAGCCTTAGTGACAATGGACACGCCCCGCTTTGTTGTCCATGTGGCAGCACTGCCCAGCAGGTGAGCTTTTGCGGCAACCGCCACCGTGGGCAATTTCATCCTGGCTCATTGTAGCAGCCGTCGGCATGGCTTGGATCGGCAGTGAAAGCGCGAGCAACGCAGCCATGGTTGAAAGAATAGCCTTCATTGAAATACCTCCCACACAAATCAGTGAAGAAGATCGTATCGTCCTAGATGCTGGCTGCAAGTGGAATGATGCCGTTTTCGTGATCGCTTCCGGATTTCCGCAGCCGACTTTATCTGAGGCTATGTGGGTCACCGATACGGAACTCCGTGAATTGCTGTGGCCTGCATAAATGCGCGCATCGGGCGGCTCGAGAATGTTCGGACGATCTGCAGAATTTTTATAGCTCTCCACGCATGGTTGCCGCCTTCGCCGGACACCCCAGCGAGACATTGCGCAGCTTGGTCGTTCCAATCTGAAACTCTGTCGCGAGATGGGTATGCCCAAACAGCCATTGATCGGGCTGGTGCCGCTTGATTAGATCGCTGAGGTCCGAGGCATATGCTTGCGGCACCGATCCGCCCGGCGACAGTGCGAAGGGATGAGGCGCATGATGGGGCCCCACAACGGTCTCGCCTGAAAATGGCTCTGATAGCCGCGCCTCCAGCCATGCGACATGCTCACGATGCAGCGCAACCGTGTCGAGCGGGCGCGCCTAGCGAAAGCCCGCGTGCGCGACCCGGATATAGCGGTAATCGTTCATGATCCGCGCAGCCTCCGCAGCATTCTCTTCCAGCGTTCCAGCGCTCGCACGCATATCGGTCCAAAGCGTGCAGCACAGGTCGCGCGTGGTCCCGTAGGGAAACATGCCCTTGGCCTGCTCGCCCGTGACGTTGGGAGGAATGATTGCCTCGTCGCCCGGACGACAGTTGGCGGGCAGCGCGACCTTGTTGGCGTCGGCAGTTAGCAGCGCGCCGATGACCCGTAAGATCTCGTCGAAGTTGCGGCCGACATTCATCGGGTAGATCATAGTCAGCCGCAACTTCTTGTCCGGGTCGATGATGAAGACCGAGCGCACCGCTTGTATCTGGCTTGTTCATCAGATCGCAGACGTAATACATCTTGCCTTCGGCAAGGATGCGGATCGCGTCAAGTCGCGTTGGCACGGCCAGATTGGGAAGGGCGGTGAGAGGCATAATCTTACTTTGCGCATATGCGGTTAAGCGCATATATTGAGGCGAGCATCATATTTGTCAAGACGCATATCTCCTTTGCCACTCGGTCACCTTGACGCAGAGTGTTAATCGGCGTCCAATCTTGCCTCCCTATCGGCTTCCCAAATGCCCCTTGGTGCGCACAGGGAGCTGCCAGTCCACGAAGGGTGCCCCGTTGCGCAAGGCGCCGGGTTTGCGGTCCAGTAGAGGAACGTAATGCCACGGTTCAAAGTAGCTGATGTTGCGGGTGAAGCGGCGCTTGTGCTCGGCAATGACAACTATGCGTTTTGTGCCGGTGAAGAGTGAAGAGACCCAGGGCGCGGCGATGGTCTTCCGGGTTCGCGAGTTGTTGATCCGGCAGCGGACACAGGCGATCAACGCCCTACGCGGCCATTTGACTGAGTTCGGCCAGATTGTGCCGCAGGGGGCGGCTAACGCATCGAAACTGATCGCCATCGTCGAGGACCCGGACAGCGGCTTACCCGCCGATGCCATCCCCACGCTGAAGGTTCTGATCATGGCGCTCACCCATCTGGAGGCGGAGATACCATCGAGCAACGGGACTGGCTGCGCGGCATCCTCGACCAGACCGATGCGGCGCCTGCCGCAATGGCCCGCAATGACATGTTCTGGGTAGCCCGCCGCTTCGGGCGAGCGATCTGGAATCGGTGGACGGATAAGGCGATCACTGCACTCGCATCATTGCAGCAGTGCGGTTCGTCAAGGCGACGTTGACGTCGCGCATATTCATCGCCCGTGCCAGCGCGCTATAGCTTAGGCCGAAATGCAATACATCCGCGACCCGCAGATCGGGGCGGGCGGTGATGTCGAGGACCGTGTGATCGCTCGAATACCCAAGCATGCATAAGCCAACGCTGTGCGGCATCAGGCCGGCGATGTCGGTATCCATCGCGCCGAGACCGAGCACGGCGAGGCGGAGCGTGCCCTGTGGCAGAGCGGGGGGCTCATGGCCGAACGCGATGTGGGCTCGGGGGTCGGTCTGCGCCGTGTCGCGTGTCCAGATTTCAAGAATCCCGGCGGCCAAGGTGAATGCATCGGGGCGGGTGCCGGGTAAGGGGCGCTGTTCGGCAGCATCATGGCCGAGCAACAGGCTTTCCCCGAGCCGAAACTGATTGATCCGAGGTGGTAGAGCGCCGCTTTGCAGGAAGGGCAGCGCGGCGCTGTTGCCGGCGGAGAGAATTTCGAGAGGCTGGCCGGTCAAAGTTTCGATTTCTTCGACCAGGGTCATGAAGCGGCCGAGATTTTCACGGCTGGGCAGGAGACCGCGGTGGCAGGCGAAATTCGTGCCTAGCCCGGCGATGCGCAACCCGTCAAGCCTTGCGGCTCGCGCCGCGATGGCGGGCAATTCGGCGGGCGGGGCTCCTTCGCGCAGGTCGCCGACGTCGGCCATCAGCACGACTTGCACTTCGCGACCGGCGGTCCGAGCGGCATGAGCCAACGCGGCAAGGGTTTCGGGGGCGGTAGCGAAGATCGTGTCACAGAGGCGGACGGCCTCGGGCAGTTCGCCGGGTGCCGGCGGACGCAGGAGCTGCACATGCGCGTCGATCCCCGCAGCGCGTATCCGCCGGATATTGGCGAGACGCGCATCGGCTAGGGCGGGAAGACCGGCATCGAGCAGCGCCCGGACTGCCCCGGGATGCCCGGCAAGCCCCTTGGTGACACCGACCACAGCAACACCTCGCGCGCCGCAAAGGCGGCGCAGGGCGCGGGTGTTTTCGGTCAGGGTAGCGGTGTCAACATCGATCCGAGGCAGAGCACGGGACGGGGTGAGGGCTAGCGAGGTGCGCGGGTCGGTCATGGCGGCCTCAGGCTGCAGCGCGGCGGTGCCGCTCGCGTTCAATCATGCCGAAGAGATCGCGCGGATCGTCAGGATCGGCAATCATATCGAGCCGCTGCCCTCGATCAAGGCGCACCACCTGATCGCGCAGCCAGCGCAGGGCCGAGAAATCCTCAATCGCGAAGCCAACTCCGTCAAACAGGGTGATCTGGCGGGAATCGCGTCGGCCCTCCGCGGCGCCGCTGAGAACCTCCCACAGTTCCGTGACCGGGAAATCGGGGGCCATTTGCTGAATCTCACCCTCGATCCGGGTCTGGGGCGGATACTCCACAAAGACGTCGGCACGGTTTAGGATATCGCTCTGTAGCTCGGTCTTTCCGGGGCAGTCGCCTCCGATCGCATTAATATGGACACCGGCGCCGATCATGTTGTCGTGTAGGACAGTGGCTATTTGCTTGTCCGCCGTGCAGGTTGTGACGATATCGGCCCCCTGGACCGCCTCTTCGGCGCTGTTACAGATGGTGACGGCAAGCCCGGAATCGGCTAGATTAGCCATGCATTTCCGGGTCGCCTCGGGATCGGTATCAAACAGGCGCAGGGCGGTGACGCCGCAGACTGTCTTGAGAGCGAGAGCCTGGAACTCGGATTGCGCCCCGTTGCCGATCATGGCTAGGGTTTGCGAACCGGGGCGGGCGAGAATTCGAGTGGCTAGGGCCGAAGTCGCCCCCGTGCGCAGGGCGGTGAGGATCGTCATTTCGCTAAGCAGCACAGGATAGCCGCTTTCTACATCGGCGAGCAGGCCGAAGGCAGTGACAGTTTGCAGCCCCTTCTTCATGTTGGCGGGGTGGCCGTTGACGTATTTGAAGGCATATTCGCGTCCGTCCGATGTGGGCATCAGTTCGATCACGCCGTCACGAGAATGCGAGGCAACGCGCGGAGTTTTGTCGAACAAGGGCCAGCGACGGAAATCTTCTTCGATATAGGCCGTCAGATCGGCGAGGCAGGTTTCGAGGCCGATATCGAGCACGAGATGCATCATCTCCTCGACATCGACGAAGGGGACATAGGCAAGATCGGAAGCGGTCATCGGGCGGGTTCCTTTCGGGTGTTGCAGCGTGGCGCAGGATCGGATGGGGGATCGGCGTGGCGATCAAGTGAGGGGAAAAGCGGGGCGGCGAACGCGCCGGAAATCGCGCCGCGTCACTTCAGGCGAACAAAGCCCGCCGGCATCGGTGAGAATGATTTCGGAGGAGATGGGCCGGAAGGCACCCTTGAAGTGGTTCATTGATTTTACAACGAGAACGGATTTCTCCGTCGGCTCGATCCCGACGGCACGGAAAATGTTCTGATCGAGCATCTGCATCCGGTTGGAAACGATCATAATGTCGATCCCTTGCACGCGGAAGCAAACGCTGGTTCCGGTGCAGGCGGGAAGGCCGGTAAACATCGGCCCTTCATAGCGGAAATGCCCGTCGCTCACGGTGATGACGCGACCGGTAATTTCGAGCGGGCCGCCGCCTACTGTGGGGTCGATCTTGCCACCGATAGAAAGCCTAACCTCGGCGCCAGGGCCTTCGGCGGCGAGCAGAGCGGCGGCCTCGGGATCAAGCAGGGTGCCGGCGGCGGCATCTTTGATGTCGGCGTCGAGCATGGCCGCGATCAGCGCGGTGCAATCGCTATAAGCGCCCGATCCGGGGTTGTCGGAATAGTCTGCCACGACGACGGGGCCCTTGCGCGGTGCCGGATCGGCTTGCAGAATCTTGAGGCGCGCGATGCAATCGGCAAGCGGAATTGGGCCGTTCCAGTCGTGGCGGCGATCCCAGATTTCATCGCAGAGCCGTTCGGCGGCGGTTTCGGCCTGCGGTGCTCCGATCCGCTTCGTATCGTAGGTGACGAGGACGCTTGGACCGGAGGCCCAGACATCGGCATCGGTGAAGCCCGCATTGATCCCGGCATGAAGAATGCCGGGCGCCTTCATCTCGCGCTCGGCGCTTTCCAGAAGGCGACACATCGGGCCATCATCGGCTGTGCGCCCATCGTCGCAGCCAACCAGAACGGGAGGACGGCGAACCACGAGTCGGGCATCGACCCGGTCGGCCATGACATCGTCTAGTAGCGCACAGGATTTCTGTGCCGCCTCGCGCATATCGATATGCGGATAGGTCTGGAACGAAACGGCGATCCGGGCGAGATCTGCCATTTCATCGAACACGTTAGCATGGAGATCGAAAGTGACGGCGACGGGAACATCCGGGCCGATCAGGCTGCGGATTTCGCGCAGGAACTGGCCGTCGCCGTCCTGATCCGTTTCGGTAACCATCGCGCCGTGCAGGGCAACGAAGATCCCGTCATACGGTCCGCCCGCGCGCAGCCGACGGAGTGCCTCTTCGGTGATTTCCCGGCGGGTGTCTTCGGAGACCGGGCCGCCAGGCTGGGAATGGGCGGCGAGGATGTAATCAGCCTTCCAGTCGCGGGCTTCGGCCATGTCGATCGCACCGCCGATTTCCGAGCCGGTGTCGCGATAATGCTTGGGAACCTCCTCACCGAAATAATACTGTGACGAGCGGAAGTCCTCGATCCCGGTGAGAAGACGGGTGAAGGTGTTATTTTCAGAGATAAACCCGATTATGGCGACGCGGAAACTCATATCGTGATCTTTCTTGTCTTTGCCTCTTAGGGCGGCGGAGAGATGCAATAACCCGGCCCTTGCCCGCGCGGGCAAGGGAGAGGGGGAGCGAAAAAGCAGGTGGTCAGTGGTGGGTGGTCAGTGGTTGATGATCTGTTGCAGGAAGCGGGCCGAACGTTCGTGTGCAGGGGAGGTGAAGAAGGTTTCGGGATCGGCGATTTCGACAATTTCGCCTGCATCCATGAAGACTACCCTGTCGGCGACCTTGCGAGCGAAACCCATTTCATGCGTGACGCAGAGCATCGTCATACCGTCATCGGCGAGATCGGCCATCACGTCGAGCACTTCGGAGATCGATTCCGGGTCGAGCGCGGAGGTGGGTTCGTCGAAGAGCATGACCTCGGGTTCAGTGCATAGGCTGCGGGCGATGGCGACGCGCTGTTGCTGACCTCCGGAAAGCTGCGAGGGGTATTTCCCGGCGAAGCCGTCCATGCGAACCCTAGCGAGATAGTCCATGGCCCGTTGCTCGGCCGCCTGCCGGGTCAACTTGTGGGTAAAGATCGGAGAGAGAGTGCAGTTTTCCAGCGCTGTGAGATGCGGGAAGAGATTGAAATGCTGGAAACACATGCCAGCGCGATCGCGGACGCGGCGCGCAGTGGCGGGGCTGTCGTCCATTTCGATCCCATCGACGATCAGGCGGCCCTCCTGATGCGCTTCCAGCCGATTAATACAGCGGATCAGGGTGGATTTTCCCGACCCGGAGGGGCCGCAGATCACGACCCGCTCGCCCTTTGCGACCTCAAGATTGATATTCTTGAGAACCTGGAAAGTGCCGTAATATTTACTCAGCTTCTCGAAACTGATCACTGGCGTTTGGAGCATCGGGGCGTTCCTTGCGGGTTGGCGGGGCGTCTGGGGCTGGGCGGGCAACATCATGTCATCCATTCGAAACGGGACTCTACGCGGCGTAAAACCCATTCGATGGCCAGCACTAGAACGAGATAATGCAGGGCAGCCACGTAATAGACGCTGAGATCCAGAGTTTCGGAGAAGATCGTTCGGGCCTCGCCCATCAGATCGAAAACGGTGATGATGGCAAGAAGTGAGGTCGCCTTGACCATCAGGATATATTCGTTGCCCAGCGGCGGCAGCGCCTTGGCAAAGGCGATGGGCAGCAGCACCCGACGAAAAGCCGTCCAGCGTGTCAGGTTGAGCGCGGCACTGGTTTCGAGCACCGATGTCGAGATCGTATCGAGACTGCCACGGATGATTTCGGCCTGATAGGCTGAGGTGTTCAGCACCAGCGCCAGCATACCGCAGAAATAGGCATCGCGGAAAAACCACCAGAGCCCAATGGCGCGTAGTTCGTGGTTGAACTGTCCGAGGCCGTAATAGATGAGGAACATCAGCACCAGCAGCGGCATCCCCCGGAACAGATTGACATAGCCAAGCGCAAACCAAGCGAGAGGCCCTTTTGCCCGCGACCGGGCGAAGCCGATCGGCACGGCGACGAGGAAACCGACCAGCACAGAGAGCGTGCTCATCGAGGCGGTGAGCCAGAGCCCGTTCGACCAACGGTCGAAATAATCGAGATAGAGGGCGATCATGTCAGACCTCCAAGCGGGCAAAGCCGCGATTGACTCGCCGTTCCAGCCGTTTCTGCGCTTGCGCCGAGAGCGTGACCAGCCCGACATAAATTACGGCGATCAGGCCGTAGAATAGAAAGGGCTGGCGGGTGGTGGTGATAGCGAGGCCGGCAACATGGGTCAGTTCGCTGAGCGCAATGACGGAAACCAGCGAAGTATCTTTCAGCAGGATGATCCAGAGATTGCCGAAGCCGGGGATCGCATGGCGCCAGAGCTGCGGCAGGATAACCTTGAAGAAGGCGCAGCCCGGCGACAGGCCGAGCGATTGCGCCGCCTCGAATTGCTCGCGCCCCACCGCAGCTAGGGCTGCTCGCACGACTTCGCTGCCATAGGCGCTGATTACTAGGCTGAGCGAGACCATCCCGGCGAAGAAGGGACTCACCGAAACCCGCGCTCCAGGAAAGACGCTCTGCACCAGCCAACCGATGATCGCCTGCGCCTGATAATAAAGGATCAGCAGCGTCAGAATTTCCGGCAGACTTTTGAACACGGTAGTGTAAAGCATTCCGAAACGGTGCAGTAGGCGATTGCGCGACATCTTGGCCCAGTGGATCAGAAAGGACAGCGCGATCGCGAAGGGCAGGGTGCAGATCGCGAGGGAAAGGGTGACGCCGAGCCCGAGCAGAAGCTCATCGCCCCAGCCATGATCGCCGAAGGAAAGCAGGTGGAGTTGGTCCATGGGAATTCCCGTGAGAGAAATGTTCGCAGTATGCAGCTGGGCGCAATAGGGGCCGCCGCCTACGGCTACGGATGGCAGCGGCCCGGATGTCCGGACTTACATCTCGAACAGTTCGCTTGCATAGGGCGGTTTACTCATGATGTCGAAATCGAAATATCTCGCACGAATCTCTTCATAGGTGCCGTTTTCCATAATGGTGTGAAGCGCCGTGTTCACGCGGTCACGCAGCTCTTCATCCTGTTTGCGGAAGGCAATGCCGGCACCAAGGGTGCCGTCCATCAGGAAGCTTTGACCAACGAATTCGCAACAGCCATCACTTTCTGGCAGCCATTTCCCGGCGGTGAACTGACTAAAAAGTGCGAGGTCGAGGCGGCCAGATTCGATATCCATCAGGGCCTGGTTCATCTTTGGATAGAGCTTGAGTTCGCTGTCGGGAAAATAGGCTTCCAGCACCGACACGGCAACGGCGCCCTGCTGGGTGCCGACGACTAGCCCCTTCAGAGCTTGGGGCGTGGCTTCTTCGAGTTCGAGATCCTTCACCGCAAGAAAACGCATGGCGTTGTAGTAATAGGGGTCGGAGAACAACACTTTTTCCATGCGCTTTTCAGTGATCGCCATGGAGGCGACCATGAAATCGAACTTGTTCGCGTTGAGCGCGGGGATGATGCCGCCCCAGTCATGCACGCTCCATTCGCAGTCGACCCCCATTTCGGCGCAGATCGCGTTGCCGATTTCCACGTCGAACCCTCTTATGTCGCCATTCTCGGCCACGTAGTTGAACGGGGCGTAAGCGCCTTCGGTGCCGATTTGCAGGGTTTCCGCGCTTGCTCCGACTAGGCCGGCAAAAATGAGCCCAGAGGCTGCCGCCGCGATTTTGATCAGATTTTTCATTCGTAGTGTATCCTTGTTGGAACATCAGTGTTTAGTGCAGATATTGCTGCATGGCGGGATATTTCACCCTGTCGCAATTCGGCGAAAACTGATTATATTTTTTTATCCCCAGGAGGGTCGCGATTTCGTTCTCGGGGTGTTTTGAACGTTATTACGAAGAAGATAAGGGCTACAATGCAAAACAATTGCTGGCAGACATGAGTAGAACTAATAGCTATACTCGGGCTCGCGCGGCGCGCCGCAGCCTGCCGGGGCTAAAGGCTTTGCGGGCGTTCGAGGCGGTGGCATTCCATTGCAGCTTCACCCTAGCGGCCGATGAACTGGCCGTGAGCCAGGGGGCGGTGAGCCATCAGATCAAGCAGATCGAAGACAATTTGGGTGTGCAGTTATTTCAACGTGGCGCCCGGGGGGTGTCGCTGACGCCGCAGGGGCTTTTGCTGCGGGAAACCGCCGAACGGGCCTTCGATGAGATCGGCGAGATAGTTTCGCTGATACGGGCAGATCGCAAAGCGCAGGTTTTGCGGGTGCGAGCGGGGCCGTTCGTTGCAATGAAGGTGATCGCGCCGCGGATTTCAGAATTCATGAAGGCCAATCCGGGGGTGCAACTACATCTGAATAATCTGCGCGAGGGGGTTGTCGTTCCCGGGCGCGACGACGTGTTCATCGAATACGGGGTCACCGCGCCGCCCGGCGGAATGGCTATCGAGATTTTGCGCGAAAAGCTGGTGCCGGTCTGTAGCCCAGATTTGCTGGAAAGCGTGGACGACGCGGAAAGCCTACTAATGCAACCTTCGATCGCACGCCTGAATTACCGCGACCTGGAAGATTGGCAGAAATGGCTTGAAATGGCCCAAATGAAAGCTGACGGAGCGCATCCCAATCTGGTCTTCGACGATCAGCATACAATCATCGAGGCAACCCGGGCTGGGCTCGGGATCGCCCTAGCGGACAGGGCATTGATTCAGGACGATGTGGCACGTGAGCGAATCTGCGTGATCTCAGAACGTTTTATTCAGCCGCGCGCCTGCTACCGACTGGTTTATGCCGAGGAGCATGTTTCCGAGAATTCCTGTGTTAATCTGTTCCGCGAATGGCTGGTGCAGGAAATCTCCGAGATTCAGAGTGTGGCGGGGATCGGGGGGTAATTCGGCCTCTCGGCCCTGACGTCCCGGTCAATCAGGTTGGGCGCAATCGACCCGGAATGCGAGCTGTCCGTCATGCATTTGAAGCGCTGCCTCTAACGCGCGACAAAGCATTTCTCACGCATCAGTCGGGGCACGAACCGTTCATTCATTTCCGCGCCATGGTCGACGTTGCGCGTGGACTGTCGCTAGCCTCCTTGGGTTATGGCCGCCTGCGCAGGATGAATAGGCTAAGCGCAGCCTCTCGCCGCTTGGTCAATGTCGTCAGTTCTTTCCTGGCAGATCCTCCAGAACGACGTTGTCCAGCATGGTATCGGCCAGCAGGCGCTTGAGCTTGGCGTTTTCGTCCTCCAGCGCCTTCAACCTCGCCGCATCGGACACCTCCATGCCGCCATACTTGGACTTGAGCTTGTAGAACGTCGCAGGGCTGAGGCCATGCCTACGGCACACCTCAGCTGTCGGCATGCCTGCCTCCTGCTCCTTAATCATCCCCCTCTCGGGCCATTGCTACGCAATGCCCTGTCGGGCAACGGATATCGATGCCTGAGGCGCTCGAATCAGACCCGAAAGGCAGAAAGAAAAACAGAGATGACCTTCGTTCTGTCCATCTCGATGCTGACCCGTGATGAAGCCGTCTTTCCCTTGTCAGCGCACGAATTCTTCCTGAGGCAGAGCGCGCCCGGTCTCCTTGAAGATGGTCCAATATGCCTGGATTTCCGGGTCTGTGCAGGCATTGAGACTCTGCTCGACCATAGGCAACTGATCGAGATATCGTTCCGGCACGCCTCGCCCCGAGACGATAATATTTCGGATGTCTTCGGCGGGAGGTAATGCGAGGCCGGCAAAGCCTGGATAGGTCATGGCGAGGTGTAGGCCTGCCGGATCTGGGTCGGGCAAGACATGAACCGGCTTGGCCAGTTTTGTGCTGAACCTGCGTGCTGCGCCGATCGTGTAGCCGTGCGGTTGCCCCCGGTAGAGAACGAGTGCCGCATGAAGCTCTAAGGGGGGGGCGTAGGAGAGAAGGTGGATGCGCTCGAAAACTTCCCAGTTTTCGATAAGCAGGATTCGGTCATATTCTGCGAAGTTCAGGGCATCATCTACCGTAATATCGAGATTGACGCCTTCAGGCAGAGCAATCTCGGAGCCGCGGAGTTTTAGGACCTGACCTGGCGCGGCCTTCACCGCCACGCGCGCGGCACGCACGCCTTGCCGGGTGATCTTCTCATTGGTGGTCACCGAAAGAGCATCACTTCGGCTGAGACCCTCGAGATCGGCAAGTCGAGTTCCGGGCGGGACGCTGAAATCTCGTTCCAGTAATTCGATCAGTGCCCGGCGTGCTTTTGGCCCCAGAGCGACACGGCTTGTCCCCGGCAGAGCGACAGCATTGTCAGCGAGGTAGCCGCGAAGCTCTTGGGATAGTTGAAACTTGCCCTTAGCTTCAAGCGCCCGGAGCGCGGACTTGATCAGACGATCCGACACAGTTCGATATCTTCAATCGTGACATTGGCCGCAGCGACGAAGGCGAGCTCGTCGGTGATCAAGTTCTCCTCGTATTCATCCGACGCCTCCATGGTCGTCCAACTCAACAAGTGCTCAAGGAAGCGCGGAACATTGAGGTCCTCTTGCCCTTCGGCCCAACGTCGCGCGGAGAGGAAATTATCATGCCCATCCACGACAGACAGAAAGACAGACAGAGCCTGCTGCTCGAAAGAGGTATCGTCTTCCACCTCTTCAGGCATGGCCTCCTTACGCCGGGCGCCGACGGCGCGCATGGTGATATCCTTGGGCTTCATAGCCTTCAACGAGGAGGCAACGATTGCCAGTCGTTCCCGTGCGGCCTCATCCGCGAGGTTGAGCATCAGGGGCGAGCCTTCCCCCGTAACCCGTAGCATTCTGGCAGCAGGGACTTCCAGCGCTTCTTCGAGGCGGCCCGTGCCATGCTTCTTGAGATATTGCCGGAAGGCTCGCATACGCGCAGTCGTCTCCGCGATGTTGCGGAGCTTAAACATATACTCGGTGAAGACGCGCGAGATCGCGAGCTGGGCCGCGGACCATTTACTGATCTGCTGGATGATCGCCTGGTTGTAGGTGAGACTGACCCCGCCCAGGGCGCGATTGGAAAACCGCTCGTGGAGGCTTTCCCGGTTAAGCTCCTCCAGCACCGAGCGTAGGCGATCGGCCCTCTTGAGGTAATAGTCGTTTTGGCGCCGCTTTTCCTCGTTGGATTTGACGTTGGAAAACCGGGTGTGCATCACTTGCTCGAACTGGAGAAGCTCTTGTTCGATCATCTCACGGATATCGAAGAGGCTCATCTCCAGATCATCGAGGGCGAGATCGAACTCGGAAATCCGCCCTGAATTGGCCGCCTCTTCGAGGGAGGCGAGCAACTGCTCCATCCGATCGACCTCATCGGTCAGGTTGCCGCCGATCGCAAAACGCTGCTGGCGCTGCGTGTGCTCGTCGAAGAATTCGCGGATCCGGCGCGTGAGGCGATATTGTCCGTTGTGATGGGGCGCCATGATGCGCGCGTCGTGCAGCGAGCGCAGCGCCGACATATTTTCATCGGTCTGTGCGATCGAGCCGCTGAAATAGGCGTCCTCCAGCAGGTCTGCGTTTCGGTGCAGCTGGTTGATAAGCCCGCAGATGTCGGATTTCGGGTTCACAGCAACAGCCCTTCCTGCTCCACCTCTTGCACGAATTCCTGGGCCCCGGGCGCGTTTTCGATGAAAAAGGCGACATGGTCTTGGAAGACGTCGATCATGCCAGTGACGCGGTAGATCTGGCGTTCGGCATTTTCGAGCTTGAGGTAGCCCCATTGCTCCATACGGGCGAGCACGGTGTCGAGGCGATCGCGATCGGTCTCACCTGATTTCCCCCTTAACTGGGTGACGATCTCGCGCAGGTCCGAGCGCAGCTTGCTGTCATTGTCGATTTCCTTGCCGATCTCGGTGGCCTGAACAGCGTCACCCGCGCTGAGCATGTCGTCGCGGTGCATGGCTTGCATGCAGAGCTCGAGAAAATCGAGCACGGGCCGGGTCTCAGACATGATCCGGTTGTGCAGCGTCTTCATTTCTGGGCGCTTTATCGCGCCTGGGTCAGTATAGACTAGGTAGAAGGCGCCACCATTGGTCGGCGAGATGATCCGCCGACCGATCCGGGCGAGAAACTCGTTGGCATCCTCGAGGCCGTTGCCGGTCGCGAGATAGTCGTAGCTCCGCGCTTCGGTCACCGGGCAAATCACGGCGCCTTCGAGTAGTTTATTGATCGCGGTCTCGAACATCGATCACACCTCCTGGCGCGTGGTATTGGGGTGGGGAAGGAGCCGCTGCGACTTGCGGCCTGCACCGCGGACATCGGCGAGCTGGCCGTTGTTGAGCAGCTTGACGCGGTAATCGAAGAGCGCGTTGACATTGCCCATGGCCGAAGGGGTCGCGGCGATCATGTTGATCTGGTTGCGATCGAGCATTTCGAGGAGCTTTCGGGTATTCCCCTCGTCGATATTGCTGAGCTCATCGAGCGCCCACATGAAGCGCACAGGTGAGCGGCCGCGCACGATGTTGACGAAGGCCACCATGATCGTCGTCATGATCAGGTAGGAGACACCGTTCGAGGACAGGTTCTTCATGTCGGTGCGCGAGTTGAAGTTGCGCCGGTTGCCCTTCTCGATGATATGGCCTTCGATCCTGATCTGGTCGCGCAGGTTCGCCGAGATTCCGTTTCGGGCATTCCAGAACCGCAAAAGCTCGGTCATCGCCTCGGAGTAGCCCTCGGGTGGGTCGGTGTCGTGGGGCTGCGAGATCCATGCCTCGTGCAGATCGCTGAGCCGCTTCATCGCTGGCATGAATTCGAGCTTCTGGATCGAGGAGGTGATCGTGACCCGCAGGTCTTCCACCACGGTCATGAAGTTATTGTCGTTCAGGTGCGATTGCAGCGTGCGATTCTCGGACTGAATCTGTTGCTCCAGCGTCATCAGGCGCTGATAGCCGCTCTTGATCGAGTTCCCGACGATGCTAGCGTCGTGCAGGAGTTGCGCGCGCTGCTGGGCGTGCAACTCGTCATACCATTCGATGAAGGCCGGAACCCATTCTGGCCCCTCCACTGTTGAGGAAAATCCTTCTTTCGCAGTCGCGAGGTGCTGCGCGGCCGGGCTGTGCGGTTCGCGCTGAAATACGCGAGAGATTTGCAGAACCCCTTGGCGCAGCGCGCCGGAGAGCTTCTGAACAGCCCGATCAGCATCGTTGAGATCGTTGATCAGTTCGTCGACCGTGCGCACCGTCGTCTCGGCCGGCGTGATTGCGGAGAGATCGATAATGCCGAGCCTCTGAAAGATCCGCTTCTTGTCTTTCTCGCATTGCGTGAGCGTGGCCTGCAGCGCCGTGATTTGGGCGGCGAACTCATCGTCGCGCTTTTGCCAGTTGTCGATGATGGCGCACCGGGCGGCCTCCAACCGCTCAAGCTCCTGAGTCTCATGCTCGCTGCGCGATTTGAGTTCAGGCAGGCGCGGCAGCACTTCACGGTTCAGGTGGCGCCATTCGATGACAATCTCTTCGTTCGCGCGGATCGCCTGAAGGTCGCTTGCCGCCGAGGCCATTTGGATTTTGATACTTTCGAGCAGGCTCGGGTCGATCCCCTTGGCGGCCAGAGCCGCTTTGAGTTCCTCGTCGAGCGCGTGCTTGCGGTCGGCCACCTCGTCACGAATATCGCGCCGCTTGCGCTCGTTTTTTTCGATCTCCTGGCTGAGCAGCGCGGAGATTTGAGCGATTTCCTCACGCTGGCGCCCGCGCATCGTCTTGATAGCAACATCGCGCTTCTTGGAGAGATCGCCCCGCGCAGTCCGAGCCCCATCAAGGGCAGCTTTTGCAGCTTGGATGCGCTCCTCTGCATCGCGCTTTGCCGTGATGCGCGCCTTGGTGACGTCATCCTTGCGCGCGGCTAGGGTTTGGCTTGCCCCGTCGCGCTGGCGCGTCAGCGTGGCGATTTCCGTCTCTTTAAGCGTGATCGCGTGTTCAGCGTCGCGCAGGGCCTGTGTGAGGGTTCTGAGGTCTACCTCCTGAGCGAGCTTCGCGGAGGTCTCTTCCTCGATTTCGGCACGCGCCTCGTCGATCGCAGCGTCGATGCCCGACAGGTCCGCCTGATCGCAGGGGACAAGCCGGTCCAGATCGATTTGCAACCCGAAGAGCGAGGAAGCCTCCTCCACCATCTCGGGCGACAGATCGATCTTGGACAGAAGCTCAGGGTTGATCACCATTCCGATCGTCTGTCCCCAATCCTCGCGATACTCGCGCAGGAAAGCCAGCAAGCTGCCCGGGGCGGGTTTACGGGAGGCTTCCAACCGGGAGAGCTTGTCGGTGAGGGTCTGGATACGGGAGACGAGGTTCTCGAGCCGCTGGTTTGCCTTCTGCCGTTTGTCCTTGGCTTGGCGCGCGGCAGCCTCAAGGCGACGTCGCTCCTCGAGCTCGGAGAAGTAGATCGTGTTGACCTCTTCAAGCGCGGCCCCGGCCTCCTCTTGTCGATCGAGAAGCCCCTGGGGCGGGGCAGGGTTGCGCCCGGCTTCCTGTGCGGCGCCCAGTTCGCCGCTGGCTTGGTCGACTTTTAAGTCTGCGTCCTTCATGGAGGGCTCATAGGAGGCGATAAGCTCGCACTCTTGCTCGCCGTGACGCGCTTCGGCAGCGTCGGTCTTTTCCTTGACGTCCTTACGCACGACTTCGTCTGCGGCATAGAGGCTACTGATGCGCTCGTCACCCTTGATTTCCGCTTCGCGCTTGAGGGCGTCGTATTGTGAGGTCAGCTTGCGTTGCTCGCCGTCGAGAGCATTGTAGCGCCCTTGCGCTTCGCGCAGGTCTTCTTCGATCTCATCCTTGCGGTCCGCGAGCCGCGCCTTGCCTTCGGCATCCTTCTTCACGAGCCGGGTATTGCGCTTCTCGATCTCCTCGATTTCGTTTTGCGTGGACTTGAGTTGATTGTGCGCCTTATCGCGCGCCTCTTGCGCCTTGTGTGTCTCATCGGAAAAGACCGATTGCTCCTCGGTGCGCTTGGTGACGACCGCAGATTTCTGTTTTTCTGTCTGTCGTTCGGTTTCCGATAGTCCGTTTTCAAGGTGCAGCATCTCGCGGATCGCGGCGGTCCGGCGGGATTTTTCCCCGATCAGTTCCTTACTTTGCGTCTCGAGTTCGCGGGCCTTGGGCTCATACTCCATCACCTCGCGATAGGAGCGATATTGCATCGGCCAGTTTTCGATATTCGCGCGGTCGCCTTCGACCTGAAGATCCGGATCGCCTGCTAGCAACTTGTCGGCCAGCATGCTCTCGATCGCCTTGAGGCTGACATCGCGAGTCAGCATGGCCTGGATCACCTGGTCGGCGTTGCGCAGTGGCTTGTTGATCTGCGAGATCGTGTATTCGGTGATCATCCGCTTAAGAAAGCTGCGCCGCTTGGTATCGCCGTGATCGACCTTCAGCCCCAGAATGATCGTGCGGTAATCGAGGATGGTGTCGACCTGCTGCGAGGCGACGTTGTAGCCCCGGTTGCGCAGATGAGATGCCAAGTTGTCACTGCTGACGAAATCCCCGTTCTCTGTGACGAACATCTCCTCATAGAGGGCAGAGTGAACGAAACGAAAGACCAGCTTGTCCTCGCTGATCGCCGAATGGATGATGACGGCGCGCGGGTGCCCGTCGCGGTGCTTATATTCGAAGGCGATGTAAGACGAAGCGCGCGGCACATAGTAGCGGTAGAAGTCCTTGCCCTGGGTCTTGTCCGAGATCTTCGAGGGCGGCACGCCCAGGAAGAGTGGCATGAGCTGAATAACCGAGGTTTTGCCGGCCGCGTTCTGGCCGGTAATCAGGGTGTTGCCATCAAGCGGAATCTCTGCGATCGCGCCGGCGAAAGGGGTGGTGTCGACCATGAGCATCCGCACGGGACCAGGCATTTTGGCAGCCGCCTGAACCGTCTCGCTTTGGGCAGGCACGGGATGGGGTGCGATTGCATTCTCGCCTATTCCTGCGTTGGAGGATTGGTCCGTGCTCGGGGAATGGTCGTTCATACTAATCTCGCCGCCTTCGTTATTTTCGATCACAAATTGCTTTCCCGATCGATGGACCGGTCAAAGCAAAATTCGCCTCACAAGAATGGAGGCGAACTCTTACCAATCATGTTGGCCAAATTGTGCGAAGTCGAAGCGACAAACTCAACAAAAATCGTGCGGCTTGATTGCCGTTCGGCGTCGCCATCACTACGAAACATAACGCCCTCTTTGACCACTGAAGCTGTTGCGGACGGGACCAACCTTCAACTCGACGCAAGATCGGGCTACACCGACTACCGCCTTGATGCCATTAAAGAGGAGATGGAGGCATGAGAAAAACGGTGCTTAAGGCATCTGCGCATGGTTCGCTCGACGGTTTATGCGGCGTCTACGCGAATATTAACGCCAGCGAGCTGATGTTGAAACGTAGCCTCAAAGAATACAGCGCGGCCCAGATCGCTGCAGCTGTTTCGGGGCGGATCAACGTGAAGAACTACGCCAATTTTGTCATTTCCGACCACCACCCCGACGTTGTTCAGTAGGAGTGAAGGCATGACTAAGCTATGGATTGTAAGGGCCGGAGCACACGGCGAGCGGGAGCTTGCTGCTATTGAGCATAGCAAGCTCTATCCGGGTTTTCTGGACGTTGGAGATCTGAGCGCATGCGACAGCCGAGAGGCGGTGTTTGCTAAGCTGCAAGAGGTGATGCCTGATGAAGGCAAGAACCGTCTACGCAATTTTGCCGCCCAACTAAACCAGTTTGTCAATCAGATTGAGCTTGGCGATTTTGTTGTAATGCCTCGTAAGGTAACGAATGGCGTAGCGATCGGGGTCGTGACCGGCGACTACAAATTTGACGCTGCAAGCGAGTTCAAGCACTCGCGCACCATCGAATGGAAGGAAGTGTCTCTACCCCGCGACACCTTCAAGCAAGACCTGCGGCACTCATTTGGGGCCTTCATGACGGTCTGCCAGATCAAGCGTAATTCGGCTCTAGAGCGCGTGCAAGCTGTGCTAGAGATTGGCCGCGATCCTGGCGCCCTTTTGGGCAAGCAAGGACAGGCTCCACAGGGGCAGCCCGTGAACGGCATGGAGGACGACGAGACCGATGTGGAAGACTACCAGACCGACATTGAGGATATTGCGCATCAGCAGATTATCTCGCTGATCAAGTCTGAGTTCGCAGGACATGCCTTGGCCGATCTGGTGGCTGAGATCATGCGCGTCGAAGGTTACACTACAAAGGTTTCACCTCCAGGTGCCGATGGTGGCGTCGATATTTTGGCTGCGGGCGGCACGCTTGGCCTTGGTGAGGATCGGATTTGTGTGCAGGTGAAATCTGGCGACGGCACCGCCAACCACGACGTTGTGCTACGCTTAATTGGTTCGGTGTCGAACACACAAGCACAGACAGGGCTTCTTGTAAGCATTGGTGGCGTGAACGCGGTTGCGCAAAAGGAGTTGGACAACAACTTCTTTAAGCTACGCCTGTGGCAGATGCCCGATCTTCTAAAGGCTTTATTCCGCACCTATGGCGAACTGACTGATGAGACCCGTGCCAAACTTCCTTTGAAACAGATTTGGGCACCGGTAGCGGGAGGCTCCTGATGACAACCCACAGCACTTCTGACATTTACCAGAAAAAGGTTTTCGAGCAGCATAACGTCGCCTGCTTGGGGGCCAGATCGGCATGCGAAGAACGCCTCAAAGAATACCGCGCCACTCAGATAGCTGCAGCTGTCACGGGGCAGAGCAACGTGCATACCTAGGACTGAAGCTTGATTGCTGGGACAGCATCTTGTAACGCCCTGTTACAGCGCCTGTTACAGCTAAGCTTTTGTTAGCATTTCGAAAATCCATACTGTAACGCTGTAACGCCTGTAACGCGGGGGAAATGTATATATATGTGAGCGCGTAGAGATCGACGATGTATGTCTATCTTCTTCTATCTTTCTCTATATATACTTAAATTTTTTTTCTGTTACATATACATAAATAGATAGTTTTCTTATTATAAAACAAAGGCTTGGCATGTAACACGAGGCGTAACAAGGCGTAACAGGCGTTACACAATTGATATTAAACGACTATTTTTTGACGCAGCGCGATTTTTCCGCGCGGGCTCTTGGAATTTACACGCAAAATCACAATTTTTTCATTTAAAATCAACTGTGTAACAGAGTTTTGGCCATGTCGTCTTCTTTTGTGCTCGGCTATGCCCCGCGATGCGGGAATTAGGTTCAAGCAAAGAGGAAAATTGCGACGGGCGTAAAAGCCGGCAAAGAAATCTGCGAGCGGCCCTCGTAACGTGTCGACAATCGTTGCCAGCCAGTCAGCCTAACTACTGGATCAAGATCGGATTGCCGCTGTCGGTGTGGTTGCGTCGGTCAACAATTATTTCGCTGCTCAAGATAGTCGTGCGGAGCTTCTGGGGAACGTGCCCATCGCATTCCAGCACATCCAACGGCAACCTAGGCATCTGTGTGTTGATGAGCACTAAAAGGCCGCCCAGAAAACCTTCCCAATCTGAAGATGAAATGGCGAAGCCTAACTGACGTGAGGTCACGAACAGGCCTAGGTCGTGTCCGAAACCCGTCATCACAAAACGATCCCATTCAGCCCGAAGTTTTTGCACGAAGTGTATGCGCTGTCTCGGAGAGGTCAACGGTGATGGCGTAAGCCGGATGCTGCGGCAAAGCTTCTCGTCGGAAAAAGATTTTCAATTATCCGGATTTTTTTTGACACATTTCTTGATTTTCTAGGAGATATAATTTTTCAGAACGATCTGATGAAAATGTTTTACTGAAAATAAAACCAGATTTCGTGGAAAATTTAGGTTTATTGGCGGATTTTCGGCTGCATTTAAATGCTCCGACTAGATGTGATGTTTTAGATTGCTGTAATGTAACAGTATGAAAAACGCAGATCGCATCCACGTCACATCCAAATACATCACGCTAGCAGCAGTGGGGGACCACCTTGGGGTTTCCTCGAAGCAAGTGCATGTGATCGTAAATAAATTCGGCTTCCAGCAGGTGCCGGGAGGACGCTATGACCTTTTGGACATTTTGCGCCGCTTGTTTGGCGTCTACGATGTGCCCATTGAAATGTCGCAGCAGATTGAGCGTCGCCTCCTCGGAGTCGAGGAACTCGCTAATATGGTCGATGTGCATCCCGTAACTATCCGGCGCGCGGGAAACTCTTGCGATCCCAAATGGAACCTTCCTGAGCACACTGATCTGGGGCCGAGAACGCGCCGCTACCTGCCGCTCCATATCGATGCATGGATGCGCGGTGAGAAGCCTGCATCGTGGCTTCGTCGCAGGCACGGCGTTTCGAAATCCATGGGATTGACGGTTCGCAAGGGACTCTCTGGCGACAATATCGGTTCGAATTTTGGATTAACGGACAGCTCAAGGAATAGCCAACAAACCGTCAAACAGTCGAATATTTACGGCGTTAGAAAGTAGGCAGGTGTTTGACAGCATCACGGAAATAACGAACAGGACGAGATATAATGAACAGTAGTGGGAATAGAAATAAAGCTTCTGCAGGTGCAGACTTTAATCACGCAGAAACCGCGTCAATGGAGGACGTGTTGAACTGGCTCACTACCACTCGGCCGTATGCGGACAAGGAAATCAAAAAATATGAGCGTGAAATCGTAAGGGCGGCAGAGGTGATGAATCTAAACCACCTTAAAGACGTTTCCGCCGATCCGGCTATGTTTGAAGTGGCACGCGCGAAGAATCAAGTCGCACCTGCCTGCTTCAGAACCCACAACGCCTTTGTCAGGTGGACGATGTTGATGTCAACGTTGCTCAACAAGTTTAGCGGCGCGACAGATGCTGCCAGGGAGCGGCGCGGTCGAGACGACAATTGGAGCAAATTGCTCAACTTCACACGGCAACATGTTGGCGAGGGCACGGGCCGCACGCCTCACATGCTCATTTCGATCTGTGTGCTGGCAGATGCCGCGCGCAAAGCGGGCCGCGGCCCCGAAGCCGTCACCGATGAGTGGATTGCGGAAATTTGCGATGCGGAGACTTTGCGACGCGGGCACTCCTTCCTTTTGGCATGTAGGAATCTCAATCAATTCGCAAAACTCAACCCTAATATCCATGCTTTGTTGCCCAAAGCCCCGCTACCTAATTCCATGCCGCCACGTCGAGCAACGCAGGGATTCATACCCGCAGTGATCGCAGAGCAGGTGGAGCGCTTGGTATGCGATAGTGGATGTGGAGTTTACGACCGTATCGAAGAAATCTGGAATGAGAGCGCCGCGCTAGAAACGCTCGGGGTGCGCAGGGCTGCGCTCAAGAAATATCTGGGAACGGCTTTCGCTCACGAAATCCTTCCCGAAACCTGCTCGCATATCTCTGAGGCATTCAACGTAATCGTTTTCGATCAGGTCATGCGAATATGGTTTTGCGAGACGGATCGCGCCTTAAAGATCTGCCCGCGCACCATGAGTCATTACGTCGGAATTCTTATCGCGTTTGGCAGGCAGCAGGATTTGCAAGTCGAATTTATGGAGCAATCTCTCAGAAGCAATGGGACACTGAAACTGGGGAAAAAGCAGACGCAGTTGATGTCGCCATCAGCGCAAGCTTTCTGCGTTCGGCTCCTGCGCGATCGCAAATCCGAAATGCTTTTCCGTTCGATGCACTTGCGCTTTAGGGAGCAGGCCATGGAAATGATCAAGGATGAATCTGACACCAACAAATATCGTCAGCATCAGATCATTCGTCTCGGTGTCCTCGCCGCATATGCTGCAATCGCGCTTTGGGGCGTTCCGCTTCGGATTAACAACATGGTGAAGTTGCGGCATCTTGGGCCTTCGCCTAGCATGATCATTCCGAAACGTGCGAGCCAACAGTTTCAACTTTGTATTCCAGCTAGAGAGGTCAAAAACCACGTCGATGTCCAGGCGAGGATCGCTGATGGACCAACGCGCGGCGGCGAGACTGTCAAATGGTATCTTGATGAAATTCGTCCCCTCATTCCTTGGACCAACAAGTCGGATTTCCTTTTTCCAGGGTTTGAGGGCGAGCAGATCGCAGATCAGACGGTTCGAGATTGGCTGCAACGGTATTCACGTGATCTGGGGCTGCCAATGAAGCCCCACAACTTCCGGCATGGTCTTGCTTCACTCTGGCTGAGAAGCCAGCCGGGAGATTACGTCGGAGCGGCGAGATTGCTCTGCAATAGCCCGGCTGTTGTGCGCAAACACTACGCATGGATCGACCAAGAAGCAGAGATACTCAAAGTGCAGGCCGAATTGGCGCGCCAGGCGGGGTTCCGGGATGCCGGATAAACGCGTAATGACTCAGCGCGAGTTGAAGCGCCTCGCAGCCATGTTTAGGGCACCGCATTGGGAGGGTGTGATATCAGTTGAAAGCGCCGAGGCATTGGTATGCAGCGGGAAGATCAAGACGCGTGAATTCGGCCCGCTTGATGATTTCCTATGCTTGCGAATGGCCGCGTTGAATCGCGACGAGCATCCGACACTTTCCTATCTGTTGGAGAATTGGAATGTGGCTAAACTGCGGTTGCTTAGAAGAGTGGTCTGGGCGATCTTCGGCGAAGATCCGATCCTGCGTGCGTTGGATGTCTATATCCATGAACGCTCTGGCTCTACGCGCAAGCCCCCTGGCGGACGAAAGCCTCGTGCGCGGCGTTTTTCAGTGCCGCCTGAGGATCTTCCGGCCGAGTGGTTGGAGGCGCTCGGCCGCATGACGGATGGACTTCCTAGCCGTTTTGAGCAGCGTCAGCCTCCTCCGGTTGCCTCAATGATCCAAACGACCCGCACGAAACTCTGTGAGCTCATTCTGGTCGCGCGTCAAAATAACCTTGAGGAAAATATATCGATCGAGACGCTGGAAGCTTACGAGCGCTCGCTATTGGGGCGCGAGCGCCCCCTTTCTAGGGTTACGATCAGATCTGCGATCCGACAGGTTCATGGGTTTGCACGCTATATTGGGGCCTCAACTACGGTGTTGGAGCACTTGGCGGCGCGCGTGTGCTACCACGAGAGGCGAGCGGCGCTCGCGGCGCCAGTGAAAGAACAAAGGGTGCTTTCGCTACCCTCATATGAGGAAATTTTTGAAATCGCTCTGGATATGCTTGGCGAAGCCGAGAATACCAAAAATGGTGTGAGGGCGCAGTTCCTGCGCAATGCGGCGGTCGCGATAACTCTGTTTTGTCCGTTTCCACTTAGAGTTGCGGATACCGTTTTGCGCTTTGGTGAAGAGATACTCTGGGATGACAACGGGTATCGTTTCAATCTCATTATGTCGAAGAGCAAAAGGCCATTCACTGCGCCAGTCTTGCCACTATTTGGTTTCTTCATCGACCAAATGATCCTCCAAGGTGCGAGTAGTGAACATCTGCAGGATCTTCGCAAGGCGTGTTTTGAGCGTAAGCGCCGGCTTTTCGTTGCTCATGACGACAGCAATCTTGATCCTCGCTACGTCAGCGCGATTTGGTCTCAGGTTCTTGGCACTGGGAGCCACGCTGCCCGGACAAAGCTCCATGACGAATTCGGCAGACTGGGGTCACGTGGAGTCGAACTGGCCCTACTGGCCTGTGGGCAGCGCAGTGAGAAAACGGCAGAAGCGTATCGCACGCGCGCATTTAAACTTCTGACAATAAAGAAAGCTCATTCCGACGCAATAGGTGAAATTACCGATGCAGAGTGGAAAGCCTATTTTGGTGAGCTGTGAAGACGTTCTGAAACAACGAGAAAGAAACAAGCAAAAGACACTCGAATTGCGCCGCTTGCATCACAGTGTAGAAGTCACCTAAGTTCTTCCCGTGTGAGGCTAAGTTTTTCCCGGAATCTACATTTGGATGCTGGGTAGGGGGACTCTCCATATCTTGTGGCGCCTATTGTGTGATGAAGGCTGCGCTCCTCGGAATGGTCGAAGGGGCGTCGGCAGCGTGCAGCGCGAATAAAAAGAAACTGCGAGACTTTAGGGCTCGAAGTCGACAATCTCCGCGTCGCGGCACAGCTGCGGATTGAAGACTAAGCCTTCCGTTGTTCTCGGCCCTGAAATGCCTTCCAGTAGGATGGGCGTCGCCGCAACGCAGCTTCCCCAAACCGGCCATCTGTGGCATCTTCCAGCATTAGCGGGCACGCCAAGGTCGCAAATGCGGGACGAAGCGCCATTTCGCTGCGATTGTTCCAAAGGCCGCTTTCATAAGATGCGCTTCCGTTTGGCACCAATTAGCCAAGGTGCGGCAACAACCTCTTCAGTTCGCCCAAGGCGGCACGGCGAGCAGCAGGTGCGTGATCGCAGCGTCGAGAGCGTAGAACGACCAGTGCAGCCCATAGGCCCATCGAAATCCGTAGCGGGTGCGCAGATAGAGATATGGGATCGCGAGGCCAAAGAGTGTCGCCGCGATTGTAAATCGGGCCACATAGAGCGCCGTAAACCCGTCGAAGATTAGCAATAGATGAAAGCCGCCAAAGAGAGTTGCCATGCCGACGGAGATTACGGGAAGGCTCATTTTCGCCTTAGCTGCTCCTAGGACTATCGCCGCGACAAGGATTTGCTGGAACAGGATATCGGCTGACTTTGGCAGGTAATACCACGCGGACGCGAACATGAATTCCGGTGGGTTTTCCGGTGCCCGCTCAACCGACACCTCAGGCAGCAAAGGCAGCAGCACAGTAACGTAGAACGCATAGATCAACAGGATTGGAGCCAGCGCGACCGCATGTCTGATCATGAGTTTCACTATCACCTGCTTGCCCAGAACCGGGCGGAAGAGGGCCATCGCGACACCGCTCCAGATCAGGTAGAAGCCCGCAAAGAAAATTGGCGCGTCGTCGTAACCGCTTTCCAAGCCCATACCCTCAACGAGGGCATAGTAGCACCACGACGATCCAACCCACAGAACCGCAACGGCGAACAGTACAAGCCCGAGCGCAGCAATGCGGTCACGTATGTTGGTGTCAAAACGGCTGCCCCGACTGGCCTTTGATGTGCGAACGTCTGCCACGTCTCATCCCCTCTGTCCGTCGTCAGAGTTTTTGGGTCCAAAGGCGGCCTAAACTAAGAGAGAGTCTGGCGCATCTGGTTGGTTGTATTATGCGGCGCGCTGGCGGTGATGCAAGCGGCGCGCTTCGAGCGTCTTTCGTTTGATCCTTTCCCTTTGTTGCAGGATGGCCTTGTCACGCCCGAAGTAGACGTCGGCGGGTGTGACGTTGTGCAGGCTCTCGTGGTAGCGCTGGTCGTTGGTCTGCTTCTCTCGAAAGCAGCCCTTCGTGCGACGCGCAGCATCAGTCAAATTGGGCTCGAAGCGGCCATGTGGCGTCGCGGAAAGTCTTTCTTGCGACCCGCCCGGCCATATCGACGCGCTCGGCCCAGAACTGCCGTTCGCCAAGTTGGGTTTTGCCGCGGCGCAGCTTCCCCAAACCGGCCATGCGCGGCATTTGCAGCATTTTCGGAGAATGAAGGGCGGCAGTGCGGACGTTGCGTGCGCGAGATGCAAAGACCTCTGCCAGCCCCGAAGAGGGCGTTAGACGCTGAGCTTTAATTGTGTCATCATTTGCGAAACGCTGAGCAGAAAAGGTGCTTAATAGATGGCGAAAAGTGTTTCCCTCAAAAGCGGACTTCACTTCGGCACGATAACCGAAGCGAAACAGTATTTCCGCGATATTCGTGAGAACACTGTCCCCGGAAGTTCGGTTCCAGAAAGCGTGAAGAACGACATCATTGATCTTTATAACAGATATTGTTCAGCAACGAACTGGCCTGCTGGCTCTGTCGCAGACCTCGTTGTGGATTGGGATAACCGGGAGCGTTCTCCGGGAATTCATGCCCAGACTAAAGCCTTTCATCGAGTTGATGAAGCAGGTGAAAAGCACGTTTTCAGTATCGACAAGGCGCTATCTGCAGTTGCTACATGACTTCCAACAAAATTGTAGGCTACAACTGATCGGAGCCAGCGCAAAGCAGACCCATACATCTTGGAGCGGTTTTCGTCGGTGCAGCATCTGAAAGACGGCCCAGAGCTGCCGCTCGCATTTCGAACCAACGCTGCGGAACAGCTTCCCCGAACCGCTCATCCGTCGCATCTTGCAGCATAAAATACGGCAAGCTAACTTGGAGTGGTAGATAAAGTGCGGCTTCGCGATTGGCGAAAAATATCAGGCCTATTCGGCCTACTTGGAGGGGCCTCTCGGCGGTGAGGCGTTGTTTCTTGCGCCAGTCTTCGGAGGCGCCAATTCGAGACGATATTGCCGACAAGTCATAGCGCGCCTGTCTTTAGAGCGTAACGGCTCGTTGAGGGCTGACAAATTTTGAGGAATACCATTTAACGATGCTGACTTTTGTTGAAATTCGTTCTGAAGCTTCTTTTTCCGATACCGGTATCCGGCTCGACGACCTTGGGCCTTGCAACGTCATTTTCGGACCCAATGGTTCGGGTAAATCGACCATCAGTCGGGTGCTCGCAGACTTGATGTCATATCCATCGTGCGCCACTGGATGGGATCCAGGACCAAAGGAAGTGATCGTTTTTGGGCGAGACTATATCGCCCGCAACTGCCACCCATCACGGGCGATGCCCGGCATCTACACTCTGGGTGATGACGCGGTTGCGGCGCGGGAGGTGGAGCAGAAAGAGGGCGAGCGAGATGACGAAGATGAAAGATTGAAATCTGCAAAGGGGCGCTTGGAGGGACCAGAAGGTGAACCTGCACTTAAGGCTGAGAATGCGGATTTTAGAAAGAAAATCTGGAATAAGAGAAAGGAAGTATGGACGCCGCACAAATCTCTGACGTTCGTCGGCACATGGAACGCCGAGGCTCGCTTCGCATCCGAATACTATGAACGTGCGGAAAGGTGGTCTGATGAAGAACCGAGGTCTCTCGCCGACCTTCTCGAGCAGGCTCAGACCTTTGCTGGCAATCCGCCAGCGGTAGCCGAGCGCCTGCCTTTTCCACCTAGGCCGTCGGCCGAAGAAATCATCCAAGAGCGCCTACGCAGACCTCTTGTGCCGGCGAGCGACCAACCAATCGCTGAATTGGTCGCAGAACTCGGAAGTGCTGACTGGTTGAAAGCGGGCCTCCCCCTTTTGCGGCAGTCTTCCGGCCGGTGTCCATTCTGCCAACAGCCAGTCGACCACTCCCTTTCGACTCGCATCGCTGCGATTTTCGACGCTACCTATGAAAGCGGGATTGAGGCGATCCGTCGGGACAGAGCCATCTATGCTAAAGATATCGAGGCTATTGACGAATGGATCGCCGAGGTAGCTGGCTCGCCACTTTTGGATGCAGATGCCAGCAAGGCATTATCCGCATGGATAGAACTCCACCGTCGTAATCTCGAAGCCATTGATCGCAAGCTGTCGGCTCCATCGTCCGAAATCGATTTGGAAGCGGATGATGACGCTTTCGGGATGGTCCTGTCATTCATGGATGGGGCTAACGCCAAGGCTGATCATCAAACGAATCTATCCGAGAATTTCACCCGTGAACGCTCTGCGTGGCAGGAGGAGGTTTGGTGCCGTTTCCTCGCAGACACGCGGTCCGAATACATAGGCCACGATGCGCGCCGAGAGCCGCTTCTGAAAAGGGTTGAGGGTCTCAGTCATAAAATCGAGCAGCGCGAAGCCAAAGTCGCACAGTTGAATGGAGAAATATCTGATCTTCGGCGCGGCATCACCGGCATTGAGGCAACCGCCGACGCGATCAATGAGCTGCTGCGACTACAGGGGCATAATGGCTTTCATCTTCGCCCCACATCGGGTGATGGCACCTACGCGGTTCATCGCGCCGATGGGTCGCCGACTGGCGACACGCTTTCGGAAGGTGAGCGGTCTTTCCTTGCCTTCGTATATCTCTACCACCATTTGGCGGGCGACCACGACGAAGCGGAAAAAAATTTAGGACGTGTCGTGGTGATCGACGATCCGATGACAAGCCAAGACGCTGCCGCAGTGCATACGGTCGCAGCCATGGTCCGAAAACTGTTCGAGGACGCGTGTGCGTCGGGCGGCCGGATCGCTCAGGTCATTGTTCTAACGCATAATGCGCATTTCCATCACGAGATCAGTAGCTACTGGAAGGGTAAAGCCCCAGATCCGAAGCATTGGATCCTACGAAAGCCCGCTGGAGTGTCATCGGTGACGAGTCATGGGACGAATACTCCGATCATGACAGCCTATCGTGCGCTTTGGGACGAGGTGAATGATCCAGCGACAGTCCCGGTGGCTCTATGCAATGCGATGCGGCGCATCTTGGAACACTACTTCAAGTTTATCGGCGACAGAGACTGGATGTCAGGCCTCGACAACCTTGATGGAGCGGACGCCTTTGCCTTCGGCGCACTTCGACGCTCTCTCAACGACGGGTCGCATGGCTACCTTGGCGCGGAGGAATTCTACTTTAATGTAGATGCGGGCGAACGCCTTCGCAGTGTTTTCCGTCGCGTATTTGAATTCCACGGACAGGGTCCACATTATGAGATGATGTCCGGTGCCAGTCATCTGCTCGTGCCTGATTTATAAGTGGAAATGCCCTTCAGGGCGTGCAAACTCGTTAAAGCCGCGGAGAGTTAAAAACTACGATTTGGGGCAACTCTGAACGCCCGCTTCCATTGTTTGGGCTGATCGGATTGGAAGCGCAGCGAACGACCGCTTCTCTAATTGGGTGTCTGGGTCAAGCTCGTTTTCCTTCTTTTGAATGATCAAGGATCGTTTGTCCGGGTCACGCTTCTCTTCGCAGTCTGGTTTGGCGTTCGAAATGGCGCCGCTGCATGCATGTGTCG
>NZ_JBLXEM010000027.1:0-31249 GCF_048263065.1 Thioclava sp. | reverse complement strand
AGCGTCCATGATGAAACCGCCACACTGTTCCGCCCCCGCCGCCACAAGATGACCGCCTCCAAATATCGCCACACCCGGACAGCCGCATTTCGCCGTTGGATCGATTGTGCCGCTGCAATGACGGCTTGATCAAACCCTCACGGGCAAAAGTGCGGGCAAAGGAAATTAACCTGACAATACCTGATTGTGTGTTCATCCGAGATGCCTAAGAGTAAACGCGGTGGTTGGCAAATCTGGACGGTTAATGTGACAACACCAACGTGAGCCTAATGTTAGGTTTTCAACGCGAGAGTTTCGTTTTTTCGAAGCAACTTTAAGTTGCTGAACCAATATCCTACGATTTTGTCGATAAAGTTTTGTTGACAAGATGTCGCACCCTTTACTAAAGGTAAACCGTCTGAAGACGCACGGTGTCGGTCATCATCGTGGATATGCCGTAAATACGGTCCAGGCGTTTTGGCCATTTGGTTCAGACGAGAGCTGATTTCAAATGGGTGACGCATGGGTTTTCTATATCGATCAAAGCGATCTATTTTGTTTGAAGGATGTCGTTTTCCGGCGGCTTTTGCATTTCGTCGCAACGTCCTTTTTATTTTAAGATTTACGCTGCTTCTCTTCCTCGCTTTCAGCGCAAGCATCGCGATGGCAGAGGCCGCGCCGCAAAATTGGACCTTTCGCGATTGGAGCGTGAGCTGTCCGCAGGCTGCAGAGTCCTGCATCGCGGCGACAACAACCCTCGCGGCGGACCGGACCTGGCTCGCGACCCTTCGGCTGCAACCCGAAAATAATGGCGGTGCGCGATTGCAAGTGCTCTTGCCGCAGCAGATCCATATCGGCTCGGGCGTATTCGCAAGGCTTTCGGGAGGTTCCGAACAACGACTGCGGCTGATCCGCTGCGTGCCCGGTACTTGCGAGGCGCGCATTGACCTTCCGGGCGCCGAGCTTACCGCGTGGAAATCCGCGCGTGTCGTTCAGCTCACCTATCGACCTGCCCCCAACGCACCGCCGATTCATTTCGACGTGTCATTGATGGGGCTGACCAATGCCTTGGCGCAGGCTCGGGCCGAGGAGGCGCCAAAGTGAGGTCCCTGCTGCTGACGATATTCCTGGCCGGCGCGACACTCGCAGTGCCGCTGATACCCGCCCATGCCGAAGCGCGGGCGAAACAGACGGCCAATGCGGGCGCAGTCTCGGTGCAGACCTTTACGCTGTCGAAGATCGTCTTTGACCCGTCGAGCTATCTTACGCCCGAGCAGTTGCAAACGGTGGCCGATCAATATACGAGCCACCCGATCAGCTTCGACGATCTGACGACGATGATCAAAGAGATCAAGCGGCTCTATATCGTCGAAGGGGTGCCGACGGCAGAGCCCGTTTTGCCGCCGCAGGAGATCCGCAACGGCGTTCTGCATGTCGCGCTGGTCGAGGCCAAAGTCGAGTCGGTGCAGATCGAGGGCTTCCCGCGCACCAATCCGGCCTTCCTGCACGACCGGCTGTCACTGCCGCTCAACGAGAAACCGGATTTCGACGAGATTTCCCGCGAGCTGCGCGTTTTCGATCTGTCCTACGACATCCAGCCCTCGCTGAAATTCTCTCCGGGCACCGCGCCGGGCACGACCATTGCGACGATCTACGGCGAGTCACCCGAGCGCTTCGCCGCGACCCTGTCGGTCGACAACTATGGCCGCCCCGAGACGGGCCGTGCCCGCGCTTCGCTTTTCGTGCGTTGGTCGAGCGTGACGGGCGTGCGCGACGCGCTATCCTTCCAGGCGCAGAAATCGAAAGGGGCTTCGGCCTATTCGCTGGGATATTCGCGTCCGATCGGGCCGAAAGGCGGCGTCGTGACGGCGGCGATTAGCCGGTCGAACAGCGCGATCATCGGGGGAGAGTTCATCCCGGTCCAGATCACCTCGGATTCAACCGATTTTACCGTCAATTATCGCCAACCGTTCAAGATCGGGCCGGATCGTTATTTCACCTTCGAGGGGGGCTTCGATACCGGGCGCGACAAATCCAATGCGGGTTCGCTCGGGTTTTCGGACATCTCGCTGCGCGAGGTCTATGCGGTCGGGCGCTTCTACCGGCAATGGCCGAAAGCACGGTCGAGCATCGGGTTCGGGGTTCGGCTCGGGCGGGCGGATGCCAAGGGCACCTCTGAGACCGAGGGCACCTATCAGTTGATCTATGGCGATGCGAGCTTCAGCACGCCGCTGGGAAAAGCGCTGCAATTCGACGCGACTGCGAATTTCCAGATCGCGCCGGGGCAGAACCTGCCCGTGTCGCGCTTGATCACTGCGGGTGGCGTGGGCAGCGTGCGCGGCTATCCCAGCGAGGTGCGCGGCGGCGATTCAGGTGTGGTGCTTAATCTGCAAATATCCAAGCGCAAGCCGTTCTCGTTGATGAAGGGGCGCCTGAACGTGCGGCCCTTCGCTTTCGTGGATGCCGCCGCCGTCGTGCCCTATCGCGCGTCCGGGGGCTTTGATTCCAATCAGGATGTGCTGGCGTCCTTCGGGCTCGGCGCGACGACAGCTTTGAACCGGAAGGTCGCGCTGCTGACGAGCGTGGGCGTTCCGTTGAAAAAGACACTGGGCTTTAGCGATGTGGGCAAACCGACGGTCTATGTCGGGCTTGATTACAACTTCTGAGGAGACAAGAGAGAATGACCAAGATGAACGAGATGGCGGGGCTGGGAGCAAGGATTACGAAGGGGGCGGCGGTGGCCGTTTTCGCATTGGGCTGCCTTGCGCCCGCTGCTTTTGCCCAGACCTCCACGAAGGATGGCAAGATCAAACCGGTAGAAAAGCCCGCAGCGGTCCAAAGCGACGCGCCAGAGGATATCGCCAATAACACCGCCTTTGGCGACTGGGTCGTGTCCTGTCAGGCCGCGACAGTGAAGAAGACCGTGTGCCGCCTCGTTCAGGAGCAGCGGGTCAAGAATTCGAACCAGCTTCTCGCACGGTTCATCGCGATGCCGGCCAAGGACGGCGCGGTGTTGATCGCGCAGGTGCCGATGGGCGTCTACCTGCCCGGCGGCGCAGTTTACCGCTTTGAGGGCAAGGACGATCTTAAACAGCGCGACATGGTCTGGCAGACCTGCCTGAATGGCGTTTGCGAGGCGGCGGCACCGCTCTCGGCGGACGAGCTGAAGCGTTTCGATGAAAACAAGGCGATCCTGTTTGGCTACAAGCCGACTGCTGATGGCAAGCCGTTGGTTTTGCGCGTGGACGTCGAGCAGTTCAACAAGGCGCTTGAGGTGCTGAAAAAAGCGGAAGGCTGAGACGCAGCCTGACGACAATGCGGCCGCAGGGGGCGCCGAAAGCGGCGTAGGGCCGCTTCGATGATGGGGACATAGCGATGATGTATCGCCGGAATGACAAAATGAACGCCACCTTTCGCCGCGTGATCCGCAGGTTCGGGTGGTTGAGCAGCGTCTCTTCGGCGGCGATCTTCGCCGTGCTCCCCGCCTTCGCCGATGTTGTTGCGGATGGGAAGACCAGCACCAATGTCGCCACCAGCGGCAGCACCACGAACGTGACCGCCGGGACGATCCAGAATGGCACCGCGTTCAACACGTTCAGCCAGTTCAATGTGAACGCGGGGACCACGGTCAACGTCTATCAGCCGGTCAATACCGGCGCGCTGGTCAATATCGTGAACGGCGGACAGAGCACGATCGCCGGCACCCTGAATGCAGGCCTCGGTGCGCCCGGCGCTGCTCCGGTCGCGACGGGCAGCAACGTGTTCTTCGTGAACTCGGACGGGTTCGTGGTCAGTTCCACCGGCACGATCAACGCGGGCCAACTGACGCTGAGCGCCCCCACGCCGGGCTTCGTCAACGATCTGATGGACGAGGCGCAAGGCAATTTCACCGCGACCGTCGACACGCCCACCGCACAGCTTTTCGCGGGTGCAGAGCCATTGAGCGACAGCGGTCAGATCACCGTTGACGGGCAAATCAACGCCACCCGGCTTGCGCTGCGTTCGGGCGGTTTCGGCATGATGCTGAACGGGCGGATTAAAGTAGCGGATCCGACCTCCGCCGATCCGGTCTCGGTCGGTGTGAACACCGATGGCACGCCGCAGGCCGCCGGACTCGTCAGCCAGGGCGGGGTGATCCGGCTCGTGTCCAAGGGCGGGCTCGCGACCGGTGCGAGCAGTAACATCTCAGCCAAGCGCGGCACCAATCTCGTGGAGTCTCAAGGAGGTGGCGTCGTTCTGGGCCAAGCCGAGGGCGACGTGTCTGTGGACGGCAAGATCGACGTCTCCGGCAGCGGCACGCTGACGGGCGCGGGCGGCACGGTCTTTCTGTTTACCCAAGGCTCTGCGGTGATGGAGAGCGGCCTTGATGTGAAAGCGACCTCGGTGGCCGGCGATGGCGGTGCCTTTGTGCTGCGCGCGGGTGGCGTGACGGGGCCGTTGCAAGCGGCGCAGGGCGATGTGAGCGCGCAGGGCAGTTTCGACATGTCCACATCAAGCGCGACGGGCAAGGCAGGCTCGGTCTTTTTGCGCGGGCAGAATGTCTCGACCACCGGGCAGATCACGACCAAGGGCGGCGATCTGGTCTTTGCCGCGGACAAGAACGTCACGCTGAGCCACGATATTTCGACGCGGGCGGGCGATGCAGCCGATCCCGTCACGGGCACCCCTGGAGCGGGCACGGCGGGCTCGATCCTCGTGGCCGCGCAGGACATCAATGTTGATTCCGGCACCACCCTGCGCGCCGACAGCACGGCAGCCGATGGCGGCGGACTGATCCTGCTTTCGGCACGCTCGTTCAACACGGGCATCGCCTGGGCGATCAACCCTGACAGCGAAAGCGCCTCGATCACCATCGACAATGCTGATCTGAAATCGGGCTCGATTGTGGTGAACTCGGTCGCGACCGTCTCGAACACGCTGGGCAGCGACGATCAGAGTGTCGAAGAGCAGCAGGTCGACGATCTCGAAGGCGGCACCACCGAACAGCAGATGACCGATCAGATCAACAACGGTCTGACGGTGATGAACAACCTGATCCAGCAGGGTGCCACGACGATCAACAGCCTGATTCCGTTGCAGGTTCAGCTTCTTGATGCGCAGTCGCATGTGAAGATCACCAACAGCACGCTGACTGCGGATGGCAATTGGAAGAACAAGACGATCACGCCGACGGCTTTGTCGAGCGGCACCCCCTCGAACAATGGCCTGCTTGGCGCGACGGGGCTGCTGGAAGATAGCTACAGCTTCCTCTCGACGCCGCAGCTGAGTTTCAGCAGCAGTGCGCAGGATGTGGTCGACAACATTACCGGCAGTCTGATCGGTGGCGGCGCACCCTACAGCCTGACGGTGAAACTGCCCTCTGTCTGGGATCCGACGGGTGATGCGCTTGTCGTGCAATCCCATGCCCAGACCACCTATTCGATCTCGCCCAAGGCCTATGCGCTTGGGGTCGTGATGGCCAACAGCAATGTCGAAAGTCAGGTTCTGCTCGATGGCAGCTCTCTGACGACCAAGGCAGGCAATATGCGCCTCGCCAGCACGGCATCCGAAGATCACACGGTGTCGATTTCTGCAAGCAAGGTGAAGGATTATGCAGGCGCGCTCGTGGTCACCACGCGCGAACTGAAGAACCAGCTTCTGGTGAAGGGGGGGGCGCTGACCTCGGCCGGTGCGCTTGATGCGGGTGCCTTCACCGGCAAGTCGCACTCGATCACCACCGGCGCCAATGCCGGCACCGAAGGGCTTGGTGCCGTGGCGATCAGTGTCGATGTCTCGCAATCGACGACCGAGGCTGCGCTCGGCGGCACGATCAACACCGGCGGCGCACTCAACCTTGATGCAGAGACGCTGTTTTTCAACAAGGTCCATGCCACCACCGCGACGATGGGTGTGGCCAATCCAAGCAAGCTGATCGGCAAGAAACGCGCGGCGAACAACCCGATGGTGCAGGCGATCCCGGGCGCGCAGAGCCAGCTTCAGGGATCGCAGGTCGATCCGAACCGCGCCCCCCATATCGGCTTTGGCGTGGCGATTGACGTGCAGGTGGACACTGACAACACCTTTGCGACGATGGGCGGCGATTATCACGACTTCACAAATGGCGATGCGCTGACCGCGTTGGGGACGACCCATGTCACGGCGACCGGACAGCCCGTCTCGGTCAACTCGGCCTATCGCTTTGCGGGGCCGACCGAGGGCGGCAGTTCGCTGTCGCGTTCTGTCTCGGCGGCGTTCGGCAAGCTGAATTTCGCGGCGAAATACGCGCTCGACAAATATAACGCCACTCATACGGACCAGATCACCGAAGACGAGCTGATGGGGAAATATTCTCAGGCGCTGATGCTGACCGGTTCGGTTTCGGCGATGGGCGGCACGACACAGGCCGAGATTGGCAAGGACGCAACGGTGAACGCGGCGGCCGCGACCGTGCAATCAGTGACGCGTTTCCCCCATGCCGATCCGCTGGGTGATATCCGTGACAAGTGGGACCAGTTCACCGGCCAGATCACTGATTACACCGAACTGCCCAGCAACCCGAGCGACCCGACCCAACTGACTGCGCCCGACGCGCCCGGCCTGATCGACACAATCAATCCGCTGAACTTCATCACCACGGACGTGAAATCGAAGGCGTTGGCGCCGGTGCCGAAAGACGGCTCGCGCCCGGTCGTCCCCGAGGATCAGCAGAAGCTTGCAATCGGTATCACCGCCAACGTCTTCAACACCGATAACACGACCAATGCGGTGGTCCGCAACGGCGCGGTGCTGAACTTTTCGGGCGATCTCAATGTGCTGTCGAGCCAGGAGAGCCTGTTCCTCCATCTCGCCAATCTGCCCAAGTCGAACCCGCTCAAGGGCGATGCGGAAGGCGCGATCGGGGTCGGTATCAATATCGACCGGATCGGCAGCAAGGTTTCTTCGGTGATCGAGTCCGGCGCGACGGTGAATGCCGGAACCAATGCGGTCAATGTCGATGCCTATACCCGCAACATCGCGGGCATCCTCAGCTTCTCGGGCGGGCAGGGCACGAAAACGGCGGTCAATGCGACGGTCGCCACCAATATCGCCCATGCCGAAACCGTAGCGCGGATCGGCGACGATGCCTCGGTCACCGGCGGCGTGGTCTCGATCTCGGCGAAGGACGAATCCGTCGAATGGGCGGCTGCGGGCGCGATTTCGGCCTCGGAAAACGTGGGCGTCGGGGCCTCGGCGGGGCTGAACATCTCGGGCCGCAAGATCTGGGCCGGAATTGGTCCGGCGGATGAATCCTCCGCCCTGAGCGGTGCCGGGAAGACGGTCATCAAAGCCGACACGCTGACGATCACCGCCGAGAATGCGACGACCGATGTCGTGGTCGGCGTCGCGGGCTCGAAGGTGCAGGGCAAGCCGGCCCAGCAGGATGATCCGCAATCGAGTGGCGGCACGACCGACCCGAATGGCACGAACGAGGATGACATGATCATCCCGTCCTGGCTTTTCGCCGATGATGAGGACGAGGCGGTCAACCAGCAGCAAAACGTGCAGACCCCTGCCGATAGCGATGGCAACCAGCAGCAAAGCGGTTGGGCGGTTACCGGTGTGGCAACGCTCAACCTCTCGCTTGGCAATGAGACGGTCGCGGCGCTTAACACCGCAGGCAAGATCGAACTGGGCTCGACCCTGACCCAAACGGCGAAGAACACGGCGCTTCAGATCGCGGGCGGCGGGGCTGTCTCTGCGGGGCTGGGGCAGGCGCAGGATACCAACGCGCTGGCGGGGGCCTTCTCGGTGATGGTCGATACGCGCGAGCTGCGTTCTGAGGTCACGGGTGCCACGATCAATGCGGGCGGTGCGGTCACCATCGGTGCCGAGGATCACGCAACGGTGGTTAACGTGGCCGTGGGCGGTGCGGGCACCTCGCGCGGTGATATCGCGCTGGCGGGGTCGGTCGCAGTGGCTGTGCTTGACGGGGGCACCACGGCCACGGTGAAGGACGCGTCCATCACTTCGGATGCGTTGAGCGTGAACGCGACAGATGGCTCGACCACGGTTTCGGTTGGCGGCGCGGTCGGCATCAACATGGACAAGACCAAAGGATCGGGCGTCGGCGTCGGCATCGCTGTCAACACCGTAACCCGCAGCGCGGGTGCCTCGGTCACCGGCGCAAGCACCATCGACACCGGCGTCTTTGGCATCACCGCTGACAGTACGCAGTCGATCTACGGCTTTGGCGTCTCGGCAGGCTCGGGCAAGACCGGCATCGCGGGGTCGGTCTCGGTGAACAACATCACCGGCGGAGCGCGTGCCGATGTGACTGGAAATGGCGCGGGTGCCGACCGGATGGGCATCTCGGCCAGCTCGATCAATGTCGGCGTCACCGAGGCCAACACGATCTTCTCGCTCGGCGGCGCGCTGGCCAATGGCGACAATGCCGTGGGCGGGGCCGCGACGGTGAATGTCATCACCTCGACTTCCGGCGCGACGCTGACCGATGCGCTTGTGACCGGGCAGGGCGGAACCGGCGGCACTGGCGCGATCACGATGGGCGCGACCGGGTCAAGCACGATTTCCTCGATCGCCGTGGCTGGCGCGGTGGCCCAGAAGCAGACCGCAGCGGGCGTGGGCCTTTCGGCTAATAACATTTCGGCCAAGCTGGAAGTGTCGGCGGCTGGCACCGAGGCGCTGGATGCGGAGAGTATCGCGCTGACGGCAACGAATTCTCGTGAAATAAACAGCTTGGGTGGTGGCGCTGCGGCGTCGAACGGCAGCGCAGGCGGCTTTGCTGGCACGCTGAACCTGCTGAGCGCGAACACCACGAGCATCAATCTCGCCGATGCGAACCTGAGCACAACGGGCACGGGCGAGATCTCGGCGACGGCGACGGCGACCGGCACGATCCGTTCGGCTGCGGTGGCGCTGAGCGCCTCGCGCGACACCTCGCTAGGGGGCGCGGTGACGGTGAACGTCTCGACCGCGACGACGCAGGTTTCGGCGGTCGATGCGGTGCTGAACGCTGGCGGTGCGCTGAGCCTGAACGCCGATGATACCGGCACCATTGCGAGCCTCGCCGGGGCCGCTGCGCTGAGCGCGGGCGGAACCGGTGTCGGTGGCGCGGTCTCGGCCAATTTCATCGCGCATGACACGGGCGTTCTTACCCACGGCGCGGATATGACCGGCGAGGGTGTGACGCTGGGTGCCACGAACGGCTCGACCATTACCAGCGGGGCCGTCGGTCTTGCAGGTGGTGGCACGAACGCAGTGGGCGGCTCGATCGCAATTGGCGATATCGGTAACACCACGGCGGTCGATGCGACAAATGCAAAGATCGATGGCGGCAGTGGCGCGATTGCGCTGTCGGCCACGCGCAGCGGGCAGATCTCGATCCTGTCGGGCGCGGCGGCGGCAGGGGGCAGCAATGCGGTTGGCGTGGCGCTGACCGTGGCCTCGATCCATGGTGGCACCACCGCAGACCTGATCACCGGCGATGCGGTGAGCGGGTCTTCTCTGAGCGTCACGGCGGACGATACCGCCGGGATTGACGCCATCGCGGTTTCGGGCGCGGCATCGGGCGAGGTGAGCGTTGCGGGTTCGGTGGTCTATACCCAGATCGGTCAGCCGGGCGTGAACGGCCCGAGCGTTGCCCCGCTGCCGGGGCCGAGCAGCGAAGACCCGGTAGGCGGTGCGCAAACCGAAGTCTCGGATCGGCGCGATGCGGCGGTGGCCGGTCTGGTTTCCAGCATGAGCGCCACGACGCAGGCCCCTGATTTCGACGCCAGCCAACTGGCGCTGACGCTTGATGCGGATGCGGTGACCCGTGCGCGAGTGGAACTTTCGGGTGCGACGCCCGCGCTGCCTGCCAGCACGATCACGTCGAGCTCGACCGGCACGATCCGTTCGCTCGCGGGCGCGGTCGCGATTGGCGGCTCGGGCGCGGGCGTCGGGGCGGGGATCGGCGTCAACCTGCTTTTCGCCAAGACCGAGGCCGAACTTGTCCTGCCCACGGGGGCGGAAACTCAGGCACCAAGCATTTCGGTTGGCGCGACCCAGACCGGCACGATCGAGACGGCGGCCGTTTCGGGGGGCTTCTCGGGCGGCGTCGGTGGCGCGGGCTCGATCCTCGTGAACGTGATGAACCGGCAGGCCGACGCGCATATCCGCGGCAATGGCGGCGCCGGCACGCGCGCGGCGCTGCGCACCGATCGCGGCGATGTGTCTGTTACCACGACCCAGACCGGCACGATCAAGGCGCTGGCGGGCTCGGCCGGGATCGGCGGGCAGGCGGGCGCAGGCGGCGCGATCGTCGTCAACGTGATGTCGGACGATACCGAGGCGGCGGTCGAAGACGCGGCGATCCTCGCGCGCAACCTTGATGAAAGCGCGACGGCGAACGGTCCGCTGTTGCTGGCGGGCACGCTGACCATCGGCGCCGATCAGGACATGACGCTCGAAGCGCTTTCGGCAGCGGTTGGCGGTGGCGGCTCGGGCGCCTTCGCGGGCAGCTTCGCGGTTAACGTCGCCAATGGCGATGTCTTCGCGGGTCTGCGCCGGTCGGAAGCGCAGGTCGCAACGCTCGCGCTTACCGCCCATTCGACCCCCTCGCTGACCGCCAATGCGGGTTCGATTAGCGGCTCGGGCGGGGCCTCGGTCGGGCTTGGTATCGCGATCAACAATTCTGCGCAGACAGTGCGCGCCGATATCACTTCGAGCACGCTGCGTGCGGGACACAACGCTTCGCTTGGCGCCTATCAGACGACGACTTTCCATGGCAACGCGATCTCGGGCGCAGGCGGCACCGTTGGCGTGACCGGCTCGGGTGTGAACAACACCGCAGCGAACACCGTCGAGGCGGTGGTGCAGGGTAGGCCGATCTCGCTCGTCGATCCGATTAGCGGTCTGGCCGAGCCGACGCGCTACGGTTCCGACATCGCGACGCGCGGCTCGCTGCTGATCGACGCGCAATCGACGACCTCGATCACGCTGCTGGGTGGCTCGGACGTGAGCAAACCCGCCGATTCTACCGATGCGCGCAACGAGGCACCCGATGTGAACCTGTCGATTTCGGGCGGGGCGACAGCGGGTGTCGGCGTCTCGGCCTCGGTCAACACGATCAAGAACCGGGTGAAGGCGCGGATCCTTGACGATGCGCGTGTGGTCGCGCTGGGGCAGCAGGCGATCGACTGGAGCGATGTCGACAGCGTCGCGCAGTCGAGCACCGGACTTGCGATGAACGCACAGGCGCGCAGTGGCATCGCGATGCTGACCGCGAACGGATCGGTGGGGGGCGTCGCCGGTGTCAGTGCGCTCTTCGGGATGAACCTGATCGACGACGAGGCGCTGGTGCAGCTTGGCTCAGCGCAGGGCAGCGATCTGGTGCGGCTCAATCCGCGCTACGACATTGATTTCATAGATGATATCGGCAGCAACACGGCGGCGAGCGCGCAGGATGTGACGCTCAATGCCGACACGGAGAACGATTCCGCGCTTTATACGGTGAATGTCGCGATCGGTGGGGCTGCCGGTGTTGGCGCGAGCGCGGGCACGACCGTCGTCACGTCCTCGGCAAAGGTCGAGACCTATGACGCGCAGCTCGCAGCGGCGCGCGATATTGCCGCCAACGCGACCAGCAAATCGACCCTGACGAGCTTTGTCGCGGGGATCGGTGGCGGCTTTGTCGGGGTCACCGGAAATGCCAATGTGAACGTGCTCAATTCGACCGCAGAGATCGGCATCAACGGTGGCTCTTTCGATGTGGGCCGTGATCTGAGCCTGAACACGCTGATCGACAACGATCTCTATTCGATGACTGGCGGGGGGTCGGGCGGCGTGGCTGCTGTCGGTGGCGCGATTCAGGTCACTGTGGCCAACAGCACATCGAAAGTCTCGGTCGGCGCGGGCCGTGGGGGCGATTTCGCACGGCTGGATGCGGGCAACGATCTGAGTGCCAAGGCGGATACGCAGCTTCTGCAAAAGGGCTATGCCGGAGCAGGCGCTGTCGGCGGTGTGGGAGTCGCGCTCTCGGCCAATCTCGTGGTGGATCGCGCGACGACGGAAGTGTCCGTCAGCGACAATCAGGAATTGACCGCAGGCGGTAAACTAAGCCTGAGCGCGCATGAAACGGCCGATCTGACAGGTGTTGCGGGCTCCATCGGTGGCGGCGCTCTCGGCGTGGGGGCGAGCCTCGATTTTGCGAGCCTTCAGGGCACGACCAAGGTCAGCGTTGGCGATGGCGCGGTGCTGAAGGCCAATGATGCGCCCAATGGCGCGCGTGGCATCGGGCGTGACGGGATCACGCTGTCGGCAACCTCCGAGCGGACGCTGGATTCGACCGTGGTTTCGGTTGGCGCAGGTGCGGTCGCGGTGGGGGCCGCAATTTCGGTGGCCGATCTGGGCGGAGCGGCCGATGACGAGAGCGGCAATCTTTCGAATGCGATGGCGTCTATCAACGATGAACTGTCAAGCGATCAGAGCGGCAGCGGCGGGCTGGATCCGAATGCGACCGAGCAGGATCGTCAGAATACCGGAGGGTCGATCATCGGGTTTGCCGGTGCCAGTGATACGCAAAGCCAGATCGTCACCGCGCGTCAGGGTCTGAACCCGGATGCGACGGGCAGCGATCAGGTCGGTGTCGAGATCGGCTCCGCGACTTTGCTGACCAATGGCGATCTGTCGCTGACGAGCCATGCCAAGACCGATCTGTTGCAAGTGGCAGGGGCTGGGGCTGGCTCGATCTTCGGCGGCGCGTCGAGCGGGATCGTGGTGTCCAACGTTTCCACCGGCGCGGCGGTGACGCTGCAAGATGGCGCGACGCTCAGCGCGGGCGGTGCGGTGACGTTGGGAGCCAAGACCTATGGCGGCGATGATGGCAATGTGATCGACGCCTCGGCCTCGACCGTCGCGGCCTCGGGTGGCTACACGGGTGGCGCGGGCGTGACCGTGGCCACGCTCAATGCCGGCGCGTCGGTGCAGATGGGCGCGGGTGTCTCGGTCTCGGGCTACAGTATCGGGATCAATGCCGACCGCACGGGCGAGGTGAAGGCCGTCACGACGAATATCACCGGTGGGCTTGCGGGCGCGGTCGGTGTCGCGGTCTCTAGCGCCAAGAGCGAAGGGACCAGCGCGATCACCATCGGCCGTGCGGGCGCGAGCGTGAACACGCTGAAAAGCAGCGCGGGAAAAATCTCGCTCGAGACCTCTGATGGCACCTCGGCCCATGCCGAGGGGTCTGGCAGCTCCGGCGGGATCGTCGGATCGGGGAACTCCGTCGTCGTAACGGGGACCAATGCGGGCAATAGCGCGGTTAGCGTGCTGCGAACGACGGTTAACGCGGGCGGTGATTTCGATCTGCAGAACACCAATGGCGGCGCGGCCTATGCCGAGGCGCATGGCATATCGGTCGCGGCGGGTGTCGCGATCGGGGCCGGGGTTGCGACCTCGCGCGCCGATATGAACGTCACCACCGTGTTCGGCGCCGATGTCACCGCGAACGACATCACGATCAACAGCGAGATCGAGCGTACTTCTGATCGGGTGACGAGCAAGGCAAAGGCACAATCGACCTCGGGTGGCCTGCTGAGCGGCAACGGGGCCGCGGCCTACGCCTATTCTAGCTACGGCATCACCTCGACGCTGAGCGGTAACCTCATCGCTACCAACACGATCGCGCTGAGCGCGGATGCAAGCGCGGTGAAGGTGGACAGTTTCGCGACCGGGCGCAGCGGTGGTGCGGTGGCGGTCGGTCTGACGCTGGCCTTCGCCGGTCAGGACGCGGCCAATGGCGACAGCGGCGATGTGACTTCCTCGATCAATAATGCGGTCCTGAAGGGAAAAGTGATCACTTTGGGGGCGGGCAATGCGCCCGATATCAGCGCAAGCGCGGATTCCGGCTCGGGCGGTCTCGTTTCCGGCTCGGGTGCGGAAGTCCATGTCACCACCGATACGACATCGACCTTTGATATCGGCACGAGCGGGACGACGGTTTTCACCGCCACCGACCGGCTTCAGATCACCTCGGCACAAAACGCCACCTTCGCCGGCTCTGTCGATACGGTGAGCGCGGCCGCCGTGGGCTATTCGGGGGCGCTGAGCCGCAACACGATTGGCGCCGCGACAGCATTGACGTTGGGCGGCAATACAACGATTGCCGCGCGCAATATCGAGATCGGTGCGGATACCACCTTCAAGCGTCCTGACAATGGCTACAACCTCGTTTCGGGTTCGGGCGGTGCGATCGACGTCGCCGCGATGCGTAGCTTCGTGACCGTGAACGCGTCCACCGATCTGAACATCAATGACGGCGCGATGCTGCTTCAGACCGGCGTCGCCGATGGCGGGCAGACCTTCGATCTGGGTGCCTCGACGAACATGGTCTTTTTCGACCGGCTCAAGCTCGATTCTGGCGGCGCCATCGCCAGCCCGAACGGCAACAGCACGGTCGATATCCAGACCAACACAGCCCATGTCACGATCGGGAGCGCGAAGCTGCTCGCGATGGACGATCTCGACGTCTATGCCGGGGGCGATGCGAATATCAAATCTGAGGTCGACACCACCTCTTACGGTCTGTCGGGGGCGGCCTCGGGCAATACTGTCGCGACCTATAATGCCGACAACAAGATCAGCCTGACCTCGGGTGCCGATCTGCAATCCTTCACCGATATCGGTCTGCGCGCGGGCTATACCTCGAAAGGGGCGCAACAGGTCGCTGTGAATGCCGAAACACGCGTATTCAACAAGACCGCCTTCCCGATTAACGGCACGCCTGGTGCGGATGCGACCGCGAACACGAACCAGCGCGTCAGTGTCGGTACCGGCGCCAGCGTCGCCGCCGTGCATGACGTCTATGTCTTCGCCGAGCGCGGGGGCGGAGAGGTGCTGGGATATGGTCGCGGCAAGGACCTCTATCGCGAAGTCGCCGCCGAGATTGGTTCGGCGCTGAGCGAGGCCTTCGGAGGCGATCCGGTCAGCCTCGACATCGAAAGCGGCACCTCGACCGACAAGGGCGAGAACATGATCGTGGTGAACGGTTATGTCCGCGCGGGCTCGCGCAACAAGCAGATCCTGATCCTCGACGCGAACAACCATCTCGACAACGGGTCGGAGAGCTACACCAACTCGCAGGGCCAGACGGTCAACTACAGCAACGAGGACGCCAACGGGATCCTGAACGACCCGAGCAATGCCGATCCCGAGATTCAGGCGATGATCACGCAGGGCACCGTGCAGAACGAGCTGGCCTCGCGCATCGCAGACCTTCAGGCGAAAATTGCCGATCCGATCCTGAGCAAGGACACGCAGGCGGTCACCGCTTGGCAAGCCGAGATCGACGCGCTGGCAAGCCGTCTCGACACCTCCACCACCGGCACGGTCGATTTCATCAACCTGCCCGATATCCGCGCCTCCGGCGGCAGTATCTACATGCGGGCCGACACGGTTCAGGGCAGCTCGACCGGCACGCTTGATGCGCCGGGCAACGCGCAGATCGTCGTGCATGTGTATTCCGACGCCTATGTGAATGCCGGCAGCATGGATATCCCATCCTCTGACGGTGGCCGAATCTACTTCAACGATGTCGCGGTGAATACGCCCGCCGACGTCCAGAAGCTCGCCAATCCCAAGGGTGCCCCGATCGACTACAAGATGATCTCGGGCAATGACGCGGGTGAATCCAAGATCGAGCTGGTCACCTATGGCAACGGTTCGATCACCCTGAACGGCGCGCTCACCAATCTGGGCGGCAGCGTTCTGGTCAACTCGAATTTCGGCGATCTCGACGTGCGCGCCGATATCTCGGCCAAGACGATCAACCTGAGCGCCGGCGGCAACTTTACTCAGGGCTATACGCCCGGGCTGCGCAACGAGGGCGGCGAGCCGCGCTCGATCTATGCTGGCTATTTCAACCAGGTCGACAACGTCGTGCGGAACTATCTGGCGGCGGGCTTCGATGTCACCGGCTATGACGGCGGCTCGATGACGGCCAGTTACGGTTCATTCAGCTTTTCCACGCCCTCGGTCCCGACCTTCACGATCGAGCCGCGTCAGAGTTCGATCACGGCGGGCGCCAATGTCTACATCACCGCCGACCAGCTCAATATCAACGGGCTGATCCAGGCGGGTGTGGGCAGCTATGACGTCACCATTGACGACGGGCTTCTGACCGATCTGTCGAACTTCTCCACGACCCAGCCGACGGTTCTGTTCAATCCGTCCGAGCCGGTGAACTCCAATATCGTGCGCAAGCCCTATGTCACTGCCAACGATGTTTGGATCAAATACGATCCGACTGCGACCAATGCCGAGGGCGTGCAGACCGGCGCGATCACGATTTCCCCGATGGTCGTCAAGGGCGGCACGGTGGAGATCACCGGGCAGATCCTCTCGACCGGCGCGGGCCGCATCGAGTCGCTCGACGGGTTCGGCAATATCAACGTCACCAACGACACCTCGATACCTGTGGTGTTCGACCGCGTCGATACCGGCGAGGCGGGCGCGAACGGGCAAGGGCTCGAAGGTCTGGTGCGGATCTCTGATACCGACCCGCTCAAGGCGGTGGGGGGCAAGCCGCTCATCACCGAATACCGCCGTATTGGTCAGACGCTCGAGGTTTATGACAACTCGTCGACCTACGACTCCGTCACCAAGACCTATGGCACCGGAACTGATGCAGTTTCGGTCACGCGCATCGTGCCGACGACGCTGAAGACCTCCAGCACTGTCGATAGCGGGCGCGCAGCCAGTTACCAGCCGGTTCTGAATCGCGATATGGTGCTGCTGCAATCTGAAATCATCACGCAGGTCACGAACTACTCCCAGAAGACCTTCTATTTCTGGGCGCCGCTGGCAAATGAAGTTCAAAGCAAGTCCGACCCGGCGAAGGTGACCAAGCTCGACCCGACCGTGGCGTTCGGTGCGAACGGCGCCTATGTGACCTCCGAGAATACCTCAATCAACGGGGGCGATTACAGCTACGGTTTCACCGGCGAGCGCACGAGCTACAGCAACGCCAAGGGCACCGTCACGACCGATGACAAGCGGTTCTTGGGAATCGGAGACGTCTATAAGTCCTGGTCCGAAACCTCGACGGCGAATGTCCTCTATACGCATCGCCTACGGGCCGATTACCCGATTGATATCGTCTTCAGCGGCGCCGATGCCGGCGCGCTGAACATCACCTCGGGCGGCGACGTAATTTTCAAGAAGACGGTCTCGAACCTTGTTGGCGATACCAATATCACCTCCAATAACGGCTCGATCGTGACTGCGAGTCCGCAGATCACCGCGACGCTTGCCAATCTCGACATCAATGCCGAGAACGGCCGGATCGGCGGCATCTCGGGCGCATTCCGCGTTGATCAGTCGGAAGGCTCGCGCCTGACGGCGGTGGGTGGCAGCGCGGTCAATATCCGCGAGATGTCGGGCTCGATGACCATCGCCAATGTCGAGGCGAAAGATCGTCCGGCCAATTCGGATGCGCCGATCACCGGCACGGTGACGCTGTTTGCCGATGGCGATATCAAGATGGCCGATCCTAACACGGGCGTGGTCACCGCGACCTCGATTGACATGACCTCGCTGAACGGCAGTATCGGCAGCTACGATGGGACGACCTTCGCTCCGGTCTGGGTGTCGCTGAGTGGCGGTGTGCTTGATGCGATGGCGAACAAGGGTGTTGTGATCGGCGCGCGTCAGGGCGATCTGCCGATCCATAGCGTGACCGCGCAGACCGGTTCGGTCACGCTGGCCGCAGTCGACGGCTCGATCCTCGACCGCAACGATGTCGAAGTTCGCGATATCCGCTCCGAAAGCGAGCTTGCGAAGCTCTGGACACAGGATATGGGCCTCGACGATGCGGTGGCACAAAGCGACCGCGCCCAGCAGCAGCTCGATGCGCTGGCCGCGAGCCGTGAGCATGACTACCGGGCCTATTGGAGGACGCGCACCGATGCTGGGGGCGGTTCGATCAGCTATACGATGGATGCCTCCGATCAGGCGGCCCTGCTTAACGGCGGCTGGACGCAGGCGCAGCTCGACGATTATATCTCGCAGCAGCAAGGTCTCTATGCCGAGTGGAACAACGAGACCGCCGAGCAGACCATCTTCAGCTACACGCCGACGGCGGATGATCAGGCGAAACTTCTCGACGGGATCGGCTGGACCACGGATGAGCTTAATCACTGGATTCGAGCGGGCCTGATCAAGGGGACCGGGGACACCAACACCCGGATCGAAACCCCAAATATCAACGCCTACAAGGATATCAACCTGCTGGCCTCGGGTACGATCGGCGAGATGCTCGATCCCTATACGGTCGGTGCTGGCAACGATCTGACGCAGGATCTGCTGGTTCTGTCGCAGGCCGAGCCGTCCGATCTGACTTTCACCACCAATGGCAAGGTCGTCGTGCGCCGGGCCGAGGATCTGAATTTCGCCTTCACGGGGCTCGATACGACTGGCGCGCCGGTCGGCACTCTGAACGCCTTCGCGCTCGGGACGGATGTGTTCCTTGGCGCTGAAACCCCCGCAGCGATCCAGGAGGTCAGCGCGGCGCGCGACGTCACGATCAAACTTGACGGGATGATGTCGGACGCTCATTCGGGCAATCCAGCGGTGACCGGTCGGATCATCGTGCTCGAGAGCGGCAACGACGCCCCAATCGCGACCGAAACCAACCCTCTCACCTTGCAGGTGCTCTCCGGTGGCATGGTGACCGCACGCTCCGGCGTCGAGGTGAATATTGCGGCGACCGGCGCTTTGCCGCTGGCCGAGGCCTATGCGCCTGGCCCGGTGCGGATCAGCGCGACCGGTGCGATCACCGATGCGCTGGCCACAGGGGCGGTGCGGATCAGCGCGGGCAGTCTGGAGCTGACCGGCAGCTCGATCGGCACCAGCACGGTTGCACTGCCCTTCACGCTGACCGATACGGCGAATGGCGGCGCGCTTGACATGACGACCACCACTGGCGACGCCTGGTTGAGTGCGACCGGCGATCTGCCGATTGCCTCGGCCCAGATCGCGGGCGGCGGCAAGATCACGACCGACGGGCTGATGTCCTTCACCGGCAGCGATACGCTTGGCTTCGGCACGGGTTCGGCGCTGGAGCTTGCGACCTCACTTGGCCTCGATACCTCCGCGTCGAGCGGCACGGATGCGACGGGTGGCACGCTCTCGATAGTCACCGGCGGCTCGGTCGGCAGCGCAACCAAGCGCTTCGAGACCGCGCTCGGCACGTTCAACTATGCCGCGACCGGTACCGATCCGACGCCGCTGTGGATGCATGAGGCCGATTATCTGACCATCGCATCGCTGACCCAGTTGGTCGTGGGTTCGCCCACCGATATCACCTTGGGCGGGGCGCTCACCATCGGCACGATCACCTCGCCGGACGAGGTGCGCCTTGATGCGGCTTCCTTTACGCAAGGCCGGATTGTGGCCGGCCGTACCAAGCTCACGGCGAGCGGCACGATCGGGAGCGTCACGCCCCTGAGCCTGACCACGGGCAGCCTCTATGCCTCGACCGTCGATGGCGATATCCGTCTCGCGCTGAGCGACCGCGCGACCGATCTTGAGCAGGTCACTGCGGGCGGCACGGGGGCGATCGCGCTGACCTCTGACAATGCGCCGCTGACGCTGCTGACCGGTCCGGGGATCACCACGCAGGGCGGGGAGATCGGTCTGGATGTGACGAGCCTCGTCGCGAATGCCGATATTCTCAGTCGCAATGGGGCGATCTCGATCCAGTCCGCAGGGCTGCTGCAACAGGGGGCGGACACGTCGATCGACGCCGGCACCGGCACGATCACTCTCGACGTGGCGGGCGACATGATCGCCTCACATGTGGTGACGCAAAGCACCGCTGACCCGGCGTTGACCGTCGAGGTCAAGGGCGCACTGTCGACCGCTTCGGGCCAGAGCGGCACCGTGTTCGAAGCGAACGCGGTGGGGGCGGGAACGGTCCTGAACCTCGGGTCGATGACGCCGACCGGACCGAACGGTCTGCCCGTGGCCTTCGATCACGTCACCGCACAGGTCGCCAATGGAGCGATGCATCTCAACGAGCGCGATGCGATCCGGCTGGATCTGCTTCAGACGAATAGCGGCCTGATCGACCTCTATGCCGGCGGCCCGATCACGGTGCGCGATATCGCGGCCGGTGGTGCCTCGCCGATCGTGATCTCGGCCGGGCAGGGCGATATCCGCTCGGACGACGCGACGCTTGCGGGCGGCGACGTGCGGCTCTTCGCATTCAATGGCGCGATCACCGGCGAGACGGCACCGACCTTCATGGGCGACATCTCCGACGGCGCGACGGGCCATTTCTACGCCAATGGTGACGTCAACTATACGGAGACGACGGGCGATTTGCGTGCGGGCTTCGCGCTCTCGCAGACCGGGGCGCTGCATCTCGATACGGTGAATGGTCAGATGACGCTCGGCGTGCTGGGTGCGCGCACCGATCTGGCGCTGGCCGCAGATGATGCACTGCGCGTGACGATCCTTGGCGGTGCGACGGTTGATCTGGCCGACGAGCAGGCGATGCAGCTGATCCATCCCGAACTCTACGGTCAGCGCGAGGCGCAATCGCCCAACAATGCCGATCTGCGGGCGCGCAATGCGGGTTCGACCCTATATGCGGGGCTCCTGAATGTGCGTGACACGCTCGGGCTGCATGCCGACACGATCGACGCCTATCTCTATGACATCACGCCCGCAGATGCGCTTGCGCTGACGCTTGATGGGCATAATGACGGCATGGCGGCGCAGGTCAATGTGAACTCGATCGGCGACGGCCCGGTGCTGTTCATCCCGCAATCGCAGTATTTCGACGATGTGCGCGGGCGTCTGGGTGGCCGTGACCGGGCGCGTGGCACGCTCAATCTCGTGCGCGGGCGGATCACGACGGGTTCCGTGAGCCATGCAGGGCCGGTGCTCAACGGCTATGACGTGGTGATCGGTGGCGATGTCTGGTTCTACCAGCAGGGCTTCTCGGTGCTGGCGCAGGCGGTCTATGACAAGCTCTCGACCGTGGCGGATGCGCAGACGCTGGCGATCAACGCGGGCAAATACAGCTTTAGCCAATATGACCGGATCGAGCTCGATGTGACCGAGGGGCTGGTGCTGAACCGCCGTCTCGCAGGCACAGGGATCAATGGCGGTCAGGGCTTTGGCTTCAATGTCGGCGTCGAGACCGACCTGCTGGGCTTCCCCTTCACCACCTCGGGCGCGCGTGCAGGCGTCACCCGTCCGGGGGCGATCATGCGCCTGCCGAGCACGCAGCCCGAGAAGGAAGAGCCGCGCGTGACCTGGGTCGTCACCTCCGCAGAGTAAGGTGTTTCCTTTTGAAGCCAATGGGGGGGGGCTGTCGCAAATTTCCAGATAGGCTGGGAACGGGCTGCTACTGGATATAATTATGCTGCGAGCCGGGCGAACTGCTGGAATGCAGTCAAGCCATGAGCGTCGAATTGTCCCTTGCGGACCATGTGCGCGGTCTCGATGCCCTCAAGCGTAGCGGCTGCCGAATGGAACGCTTTGAAGCCGAGCATCCGCCCTGTGATGCGCTTGATGAAGCGGTGATCTTGCTCAAGGATATTGTTCAGATATTTGACCTGCAGGATCTTGATAGTCTGCCCGGTTCCGATGAATTTGAGGATCACATTCACGGCTTCCAACCCCGCCAGATTGGCCCCACTTTTGTCGATAACGATACGGTCGGGGACACCGTTCGTGCCAATTGCACGCCTGAAGAAACGCCGCGCCGCCGGCTTGCCACGCCGCTCAGATAGCATAAAATCAAGGGTTTGGCCGTTCCGGTCCACAGCGCGGTAGTGATACATCCACGTTCCGCGCACTTTGATATAGGTTTCATCTGTTACCCGGCAGGGCATCGCATTGCGATGTCCCGAGAGGGCATCCGCCATGAGATGGCCGTCGGGCGCTTTTTCGCCTGCGCCTGAGCGGCAACCAATGGAGAGAATTTAATCACCCAACGGTTCAAGGTCGCATGGTCAACATCGACGCCGCGCTCGTGCATTATCTCTTCGAGGTCACGATAGGAAACAGGGTAGCGCAGATAGAAAAACACCGCGAACAGGATCACAGATTTCGGGTAATGCGCGCCCTTGAAGTCAACCATCGTCACCATCCAATCATCCCTGAGAAGTCACCTCCTACAGCGCTACATCCTGTCGAGCCAATCGCATGCACAAAATATTTGCGACAGAACCGTCTCGTTCTGGACGATATTTGTTAGCACTCAATGCGGACGAAATCGCCTCACAGGCGAGACTACCTCTCGGAGCCCTGAATCGATCTCGCGAAGACGCTCTTCCGCCTCCATGTAACGTGCGCTGGCGTAAGCTTTCGGAATTTTCATGAATTTCCGCATTGCTCCGATAGCAGTCTCGATTTCTGCTATGTCGACAATGGCTGATACGATCTGGTGGACTGCGTCGCGCTGTTTCTGCACGTCATCAGCCGCAGCAGAGCGCGCCGCTCTGATGGCTTCAAAGCCGTCTTTTTTCTTCTCCAGTTGATACCGAGCGGCCTTGATTTCGTCCCGCGCGGCTGAAAGGTCGTCCACCGCCTTCTTACAGGAGATGGTGTCCTGATCTACATCGTTGAGCTGGGATTGGAGGGTTTCAAGTTCGTCAGCGGCGAGAATCCGCTCTTCGCGCTCAAGGCGGATGTCGATAGCTTTGTTAACACTTTCTTCGAATTGCTTCAGATGTTCAGTGGCGCGTTTCGTAACACGCCAGACCCGAGCCTCAGCGTCCCATTTAGCGCGCGGGAAATGTTGCTTGAAGATCGCTTTGAATTCGATCGGGAAGGAAATTGAAATACCGGTTTTGGAGGGTTTGATTTCAGCTTTGTTCATGTATTTTGTCCGTTTTGATGGAGTAGGGGAGGGTGCCGATAGGTCGCGTGTGTTGGGTGCGCAGTCGGTGCAGCCTCGTAGCCGTTCAGTTCTGGAAGCTCATTGGCTTGGGACGATGCAGCGCGCAGCTTGGTTTTGCCGGATTTCATCGGCGCTCATTGGCGAGACCTTTCAAGGGGGTATCACCGAACTAGTCAGCGTAACTGAAGCTCCCATTTTTCTGCCGCGCGCAGTTCGCCGCGCATCTCGAAAGTGACCTCTTCGAGTAGTTCTGGACCGCGGTCTTCGTAGCGATACCAATCGTGCGGGTGTTCAAGCGGATCCGGCATGCGGTTTGACAACTGATGCAGGATCGTATCGGGAAATTGTCGCCATTTCATGCGCCCGGTCGAGAAGGGCTCCATGCGGTGAGCTCGGTGGAATTTCTGAGACAACGTTCTCGCTGCGAAATCCATGACCCAGCCGTTGCATACGACCCAGGTGTGAAAGTTCCCGCGTATCGCATCCGATTTCGGATCCGCTCTATCTGCAACGCCATGATCAAGGGTATCGAAGTCTTTGCTGCCTACAGACCAGATGGCTGCGCCTGCGACGACTTCAGCGCGCAGCCCTGCCGAAAGCAGCTCTCCGGCAGCAACGAAGGCAATCATCGGCGCCACAATCACGGCGGCGTCCTCGATCGTTCCGTCGGGCAAGATCACCGAATTCTGCTTTCGTGAAAAGAGACCGTCGGTGGCTGACCGCACTGACGCTTCATAAGCCCGGTTCCCGATCACGTTGAGCAGTTTGTTAGAAAAGGGGCGGGCGTTCGATTTTTGCATAAGTAGTGTCCTTCAGTTCAGGGTTTCGTCTTCTCGTCACGTGGACATGGGGCTCACCCGATCACTGCAAAAACTAAATTCTGAATTTTTTAGGATAGGAACATTTCACCGGGTCAACGCGACAACGAGGGACCGGGGCAGCCTTCGGGCTGGAAAGTCTGCGTGATCTGCCGGGGCGAGAGGTGCTGGAAGATGTGGGGGCGATCGTGACCGCGTGAGGTGTGCGGCAAGGCGTGTAAAAGGATTTGTGGGTTTACGCTGATCAACCATAGGCGCAGACCAAGGGCCCGTGGTCTCGGATGTTTTCGCGCAACATTTCCAAGAGGGCGGGATAGCAGCGCAGCAGATAGCTCCAGTCTGTCGTCCGGGCATCGATATCGCAAAAGCCATCGGGGATCTCGCTCGGAACCTCGTGGCTCCCAATGCCTGCTGACGTAAGCGCGAGAGCGAGACGCGCATCCGCAATTGCGAGGGTTTGATCCGTTACATAGAAATCATCATATCCATCGTAGACCCGACCGCCGATGTCGGCGTCAAAAAGGGGAAGGAAGTCTGTGTGATTCTTAAGACCTAAAACGTCCTCTTGATTGCGGCAGAAAAGGATATCGAAACTCATTTGGGCGGCCTCATATTTCGTAGATGTTTGAAAGCTTGGTGATGCGCCGCGTGATCGGGCTTGTCAGGGATCATGCACAGATGGGCATGACCTAGCGTCAGGCGCCCACAGCAACTGGATGGAATGTGAGCCTTTGACGGAATGGGGAAAGAACATTTCCGAAAAATCACGAAATTTCCCGCAACTCATTAATCTGAAATAATAAAAGCGAGTGACTCAGCCGCTTTTGCGGTTCTCACCGCCTTGTTGCTCTATGATTTTATGCGACACCGGGGCATCTCGGCCCAGCATTCCTTTTACCCGGCTGCGCGTAAAGCCGGACGGCACTAACGCGCGAAGACCTGACGCTCGGAGGCAGCGATGTGTCATGAGGTCCAACAGCGCGGTCGTTATATTGGTCCCCTTAAGTCAGCGCGAGCGGCAATTATCATCGCATCAGTCCGCAAAAGATTTCGGCAAACAAGATCGGCAACGGTTATCGGCAAGATCTTGTGTTTTTATGCGAAAAATTGCTATGTGTAAGGAGCTTTTCGCGCATCTGAGATCGGCAAAAAATGATGGAAACACCTGGCAGGGTGATGTCACGTTAACTCGCCGAGCTTGCAAGTTGGCACGCCGATCGTAGATCAAGCGGCATTTGCTGCGGATTTCCAGGCATCGAATGCTTCTAGCCGATGGTAGCGGATGGTGAGAGCGGAACGACGTCGGGCTGGTACGGAGAAACGATTGCGGGTTGAGGATTGCATAGTGACGAAGCGCTGCAATCCACCCGGTGATCGGAAGCCCTGCATTGCTCGCTCTCGCTTTCGTAAGGGCCCCTTTTCGTGGTTCGAATACGAACCACTGCCAGGCAATGGATGGCTGTTTTCTGCGCGGTTATTGAGCCCCTTGTGTGACCAATGATCAATGCCAGGCGCGACCTCGCGCTTTGCAGCGCCATAGGAGCGCAGTTTGTCCGTAATGATCCTTTTTGGGATGAAGCGCCAACGTTTCATCAGCTTGACCAAAAGCCGCTTTGCCGCGCGCTTGTCTCGCCTCGATTGTAGAATTTCTTCTAGAACAACGCCGTTTTGGTCAACCGCGCGCCAGAGCCAGTATGACCGGCCCGCGATTTTCACAACGACTTCGTCCAGATGCCAGACGTCGCCTGGGCGGGACTGCCGTCGCCGCAGAACGTGGGTGATCAGAGGGCCGAACTTGACGGTCCAGCGCCGGATCGTCTCGTACGAAACGTCCACGCCACGTGCCAGCATCATCTCCTCGACCTCGCGCAGGTTCAGGTTGAACCGGACGTAGAGCCAAACAACATGAGCGATGATTTGAGGCGGAAACCGGTGGCGCTTGTAGCTGATTTTCTGAGTTTGCATCAGCACCACCTATGCGGACGTCGCTAGACCAGCAACCTCAAGCTCGTTAACGTGACAACACCCGCCATTGGTTCCAAAAACCCTGACGACGAACCGGTGGCCGGATTATGCATAAACTGTTGTAGCCAGTTTTGCGCTCCCGGCAGGGCATGAAATCCAGGCGCGCTTATCGACAGGCGGTTGCATATTTTTTAGGGGTCACACCAAAGACCCTCCGGAAAGAGTTGGTGAAATGACTCTGATCGTAAAACCCCACGCTTGCTGCCACCTCAGAAATAGGTTCTCCGCGTGAAAGCATCGCCTTGGCCGCATTCAAGCGCAACTGCTTCAGATGTTGATGAACGGTTGTTTGCGTTCGGGACTTGAATAGGCGCATAAAATGAAACTCACTCAACCCTGCACATTCGGCAATGTCGCCCATGCACAGGGGAAGATAGAAATTCTCTTCCATGAAGTCGAGGCTTTCTCGGATTGGCGCGTCCACAACCCTTTCTGCCGGTGCCTGCCGCGAGCGCCGCCCATATCTGGTCATCAGCATCGCAAATGCAGAATAGACGCCCTCCTGACGTCCGACCAAACTAGGCGAGCGCAGCGCGACTTCGCTTGCGTCCAATAACCGCCTTGCCAGTTCCGGATCGCCGATCAAAAAAGAGGTGCCGAAATCCAAGGATCCCCGGACGCTGCCGAAAAGATTGTCCGCGATCCGATTCAAGCTGTCCGCAGTGGGGTAGAACGCAGAGTATTCCCATGCCTCTTGCCGGTTTGCCCCTTCGCCAGTGTGCACCTCTCCAGGTGGAATCACCATGACCGTTCCGGGATATGCCACACCACTTTTCTGGGCAATCTTGTGCTTTTGAGCACCGTCTTTGAACGAGGCAATGACAAATGTATCGTGAAAATGAGGCGGATAGTGATGCTCACAACACCGCGCCTTCAGCATGTCCATACCGCCCAAAACTTGGCGCTCTTTCCACAGCTGAATTTCATCTATGTTTGGCGAAGCCATTCCAAGAATCCATTAGAAACAATAGTTATTGCTATGATTCAACCTTAGCGATCCTAGATGGGGAGTCGACAGCAGGATTTTCCAACTAGCAGGATTCTCCTAGATTTTTGGATGGTCCCGCAACATCCTTTCAATGCGCCTCCCCACTATGATGAGAAATTCGGCATGGGCGCAAAGACCGCCTAATTAGTCCTCAAGAAGGATTTTGTTGATGAGTTTTGATGATTCGATATCTGATTACAATTTGGATCAGGAGGCGACGGACACGCTTTATGATCTTGGACGTCTGGCCTTCGACCTCGCAAATTCCAAGCACTCCTTTGGGGAGCAGGATGCGGCTATTTCGTCCATTCTGGAATACGCTGTTCAGGATTTGGTGGCCTACCATCGGCGAGACCCAAGCGTGCGGCATAAGCCGATCTCGTGTCTGATTTCTCAGCATTCAACCTACTTTGCGGTTCTATGCTACAGGATTGCACACCACTTGATTGTCTCTACCGGTGCGGCACGCGAGGCAATCCACATCAGTTTTGCAGCCCGGTCAACTACCGGAACCGAAATTCATCCCGAAGCCCGGATCGGGCAGCGCTTTGTCGTCGATCACGGCTGGGGAACAGTCGTGGGGCAAACGGCCGAGATCGGGGACGACTGCTATATCTTGAACAATGTTACGCTGGGAGGGCGTTGCGCGGCAAATGCACCGGATGGAAAACGGCATCCGACCTTGGGACACCGCGTTCAAATCTGCGCGGGCGCAAACGTGTTTGGCCCGGTCCACGTCGGGAATGACTGTTTTGTCGGACCGTACACCACAATCACCAAGGATGTTCCCGCCGGCACGACAATTTTGTACTCCAATACGATTTTTACCCCTGTTCCGAATGGCGTTGAAACGCCTCAAACGTCAGTGAAATTCGTATGACCCTCATCAACCCCAGAACACCACTCATCGCACCAAGCCCTAACCTGAGGATCAAGTTAGAACATCTAAACCCAAGCGGTAGCCACAAATCCCGCGCAGCTCGCAGGATCGTTGAGCGGGCAATTTCTATGGGTGATTTGTTACCCGGTGGCACACGCCGCATCCTAGAAAAAAGCGGCGGAAACTTCGGCGTCGGGCTTGCCTATGAAGCAGCAAAATACGATGTCGGCGTCGATTTGGTGATAGGATTGTCCTTCTCGCAGCTTAAGCGAGATTTATGCGAAGAATACGGCGCAAGGCTTGTGGGCTTGGATCTACTGCGTCAAGAGCTGCAACCTAGGGAGGTTATTGCCAAGCTTCTTGAAGAACAAAGCGAAGCTTACTTTTTCACAGACCAATTCGCGAACCCCGCGAATCTGGAGGCGCATCTTCTTGAAACCGGACCCGAAATCGTTGCTCAAATAGGAAACGATATAGTCGACTGTTCAGGGATCACGCTCGTTCTAAGCGCGGGGACCGGTGCCCATGCTGCGGCACTGAATACGGTATTGAGACGGGAATTTTCCAATATCGAACTTGTGCTTGTTCAGCCGGAAAATTGCTCTTTCCAAACCGGAGAATTCGGCGATCACGCGCAGCAGGGCGCCGCTGTGGGGGTGGTCCCGCCTTTCCTCAATCTGGCCGACGTGACGCGCACTGTTACCGTTTTGGATGCTGAGGCTCTCCAGGGGCAACGCCTCCTAGCAAAACACACAGGTATCTATCCAGGTCCGACCAGCGGCGCGAACTACTTCCTTGCGTTGCGTTTTGCCGAAGCCTCTCCGGATCGTTTGGTGGTGACGATGACTTACGATGCTGGCGAAGGCTATCTCGCACAGAAAATTTCCGCTTGAGGTAAACAATGACTCTATCAAGCACCCTCCCCACAACTCTCTCAGAGTTTGAATATCACGGCTGGGAAACGCTGTCGTCTAACTATGATGATTGCTGGGGGCAAGTCACAAGCTCCTTTATACCGACAATGCTGGTGGACTTTCCAGCTTTGACGGGCAAGCGATTGCTCGATCTTGCGACGGGGCCAGGATATGGTGCTGGGCTAGCGGCGAAAAATGGCGCATTGGCGACCGGCGTGGATTTCTCGGCACAGATGATTGCTCAGGCAAAGGAAAGCCATCCACAGGCGAATTTCATGTTGGGCGATGCGGAAAACTTACCGTTTGTCGATGGGCAATTTGACCTTGCAATGTCCAACTTCGGTTTTCAGCATTTCTCCGATCCGGTCCAAGTCATGAACGAAGCCGCGCGCGTCCTGAAGCCCGGCGGCATCCTGAAATTCACCCTTTGGGCCGAACGCAACCGCAATGCAGCAAGTTTGATCCTTGAAACTGCTTTGGAACAATTCGCAACCGAGCCGTGTCGCATTCCGGAAGGTCCCAACTATAATCGCCTTCTGGAAGAGACCGAGTTGCGAATGATCCTTGATGGTGCAGACCTCTACGCAGCGTCTGCTTTGGTTAAGCTGCACGTGGTCCCATGGGCGTTGCGCGATTCGGATGAGTTGTTTCGCGCGGAACTGTCAGGATCAGTCAGATCAGGAGCGCGCCTGCGCCAGGAATCAGGCCCTTCGTTGGAAAAGATTCGTCAGGCGATGTCGACAGATATCGAAGCTAATTACAACGAGAACGGAAATTGGGTGATTCCGATGGCCGCTTATGTGATTTCTGTAACAAAGAATGAGCAATAATATGGAGATGCGCACGAGCTTTATAGCTGGGGCTAAAGCCTGTATGCCAACGGTGCTTGGCTATTGGAGCATCGGTTTTGCTGCAGGCGGCATCGGTGCTCTGGCGGGATATTCGGTACAGGAAATTGGCTGGCTGGCAGCGCTGCTCTATGCCGGGTCGGCACAGTTCGTATTCTACAGTCTGGCGGCCTCAGGGGCGGGCATCGTCGCCATCGCCCTCGGGGTTTTGTTTGTCAATGTCCGCTATCTGTTAATGAGTTCTTCCTTGTCAATCTATTTCAACGGCAAAGGGACGCTTGAAAAATTCATCGGCGGAGCACTGCTGACAGATGAAACATTCGGAGTGGCATCCCAATATGGAAAGGCCATCGGCCACCTGCCGTTCAAATGGTTGCTCGGCCTGAATGTGACGGCTTATGTGAATTGGGTGATTGCCAATATACTGGGGGCGATCCTCGCAAACAGCCTGCCGATGTCGCTTGCTGAAGGCCTGAGTTTCAGCTTAACTGCAATGTTCGTGGGGCTTTTGCTCCTAACCTATTTCGCCAGTTCAACGCGAGGACGAGAGCTTGTCGCGATCATCGTTGCGGCCGTCGTTGTTCTGGTGGGTTTCCAACATATCGACCCAAACTTGGCCGTTCTGGCCGCCACGATAGCCGGCGCCTTCTTCAGTTCGATGATCACATTTCTCAAGGCGAAACGGAAAGACAGATGGATACAACATTCTTCGTGACAGTCCTACTTTGTGCGGTGATCACAATATCGGTGCGAGCGCTGCCAATCATCTTGTTGGCCAATGCGCAGATCCCCGTGCTGATCCGCGAATGGCTTAATTTCATTCCCGCCGCCGTAATGTCGGCCATCATCGTCGCAGAGATCTTAGCAAAACCGGCGTTGACCCCCTCTGGATTGAGCATCTCAGCTCTGGCGGCGGTTACTTGCCTTATCATTGGCGTCATGACTCGCAGCCTGTTCATTACCGTCCTTTCGGGGATAGCGTCGTTCATGACGTTCGGCTGGATACTTGCCTAATTGTCGCCGCCTCACCACATACACTCAACAGGAAAAGCCATACCAGACCTGCGAACGCAACTCGAGAATACTCGCCGAACCGAAGCGCTGTTTCAGCAAGATGCCTACCTGAGGAGGGCCACAGGCACAGTTCTATCTCATTGGGCCAATGATGGCATCATTCTCGATCAGACGATTTTCTATGCTGAAGGTGGTGGTCAGCCCGGCGATCAGGGGCATATCGAATGGGATGGGTTGCAGGTCGCAGTACTAAACACGACGAAAGGTTCGGAAGGGACCGTTGCCCTGAGGATCGCGCCCGGAGTGGAGCGCCCGCCCATCGGAACCGCTATTAACCAAGAGATCAATTGGGATCGCCGCTATACGCATATGCGTATGCACACGGCGCTGCACCTACTGACGGTAGTTCTGCCATTTCCAGTCACCGGAGGACAGGTCGGTTCGGACAAGGGGCGTCTGGATTTCAGTATGCCCGCGCCTGAGGAAAGCAAACCAGAAATGGAGATGCGTCTGAATGAACTGGTTGAGCGGGATTTAAAGGTTCACGCGGAATGGATTAAAGCGGCCGAACTTGACGCTAACCCTTCTCTTGTCAAAACCTTGTCCGTCCGGCCGCCAACTGATCAGGGTCGCGTGCGGCTTGTTCGCATCAGCGACGGGGATGCAACAGTCGATCTGCAACCGTGCGGCGGAACCCATGTGTCCAACACCACAGAGATCGGAAGAATCACCTTAGGCAAGATTGAAAGCAAGGGCCGAGACAACCGGCGCGTCACCATAAGATTGTTTTAGAGGGGATTGCCAGGGATTGCCAACTTGTTTGCGGTGCGGTGCTTGGTTAGCAACTGTGTCTAATCAGCGAACTGATGTTGCCATGGGGTGCCGGTTTTGATGATTGCGTTGGCGATGGTGACCA
>NZ_JBLXEM010000026.1:0-31393 GCF_048263065.1 Thioclava sp. | reverse complement strand
ATGCGATCAGTATTGCACGTGTGAACCTGTTAGCCGGTAGGCGATTGCGCGCAATCGCCGTAAGGCCACGCCAGGCACGGCGCTTTTGCGAAGGGGCGGGTCAGCTGGCAAAAACAGACCGGGTAGACGTTGAAATGCTGGCCAAAATGGGGTCGCTGTTACAATTGAAGGCGGATCAACAAAAGAGCGAAACGCTTCATGATCTCAAGCAGTTGGCAACGGCGCGACAGGCTCTGATCAAAGATCGCACAGCGGCCAAAGCACGCCTTGCCGCTACAACCTACCGCTTGCTGTCCCAGCAGATCAAACGACGTTTGAACCAGATCGACCGCGACCTCTCTCAGGTTGCCGATTTGGTCGACACGATCATTGCCGCAGATCAGGAGTTGCGCGCAAAGGCCGACATTCTGACAAGCATTCCCGGCATAGCCAAGGTCACGGCCTGTGCGATCCTGACGGACATGCCTGAGCTCGGGCATCTGAGCGGTAAGCAAGCCGCAAAACTGGCCGGTCTGGCTCCAATCTCCAAGCAATCTGGAAAGTGGCAAGGCAAAGAACATATTCAGGGCGGTCGTGCCAGCATCAGACACGCGATCTATTTACCAGCTGTTGTCGCCACGCGCTTCAATCCTGACATGAAAGCAAAATACGAGCAGTTGGTATCAACCGGGAAGTGCAAGAAACTGGCCATCACAGCAATCATGCGCAAGCTCATCGTCATGGCAAACGCATTGCTGCGGGATAGGCGAAAATGGAACGAATATCCCACTTGATCAATACGGATACTCGTGCGTGTAAACATGCACTGCTGGGCAGTGGATGCCATCATGGCATTTGCGCGTGTCATAGGCGCCAACGGCGGTGACGCTACCGATCTTCTGTTCGGGTGTCGATCAGCAGGTGCAACGGCCCCTTTGAACGCCGATACGGTATGTTCGCGGCGCAGGTCAGTCAGAGGTGGCTGAGAGTGCTGAAATCCGGTGCCGACCAGCCCAGCCCGGTCAGCCGCAGAAGGCTCTCGACGAAGCCTGTGGTCTGGCGCAACGCCATCCCGAACAGCACTTTTATCGTCAGGCAGGTCTGGATGGCGGCGTCGCTATAGATCTGTCGCCGACCGCGGTTGCCACTCGGCGGCGGCACCTTTCGCGGGTCCGGCCAATAATTGACAGTTACACCTTGCCATCACAAGTCGCCCTCGCAAAGACGGGATTGAGATGCTAGCTTGTGTTGTCCACTCGGGCATTGCCAGTTCTCGCCAGTTGTCGCAATCGGAAACCCTTGACCCGATCATCCGGGTCAAGATCAAAGCCGCTGTCCTTCGAAATCCGCGATGCCCCTGGCCGCCTTCTTTCACTTGGTAAAAGCAGTGCCGAACTGATCACGCAGTAAGTTTTTCTGCACTTTGCCCATGGTGTTGCGCGGCAATTCGGGAAGCACTTCTATGACCTTGGGTTGCTTGAATTTGGCGATACGCTCGGCAATGCCAGAGCGGATCGCTTCGGGGTCGATACTCGCACCCGGTTGAGGAACAAGTACGGCGACAACGCCCTCGCCGAAATCGGGATGGGGCACGCCGATTACGGCGCTCTCCAGGACACCGGGTTGTTCGTCAAGGATCAGTTCGATCTCTTTTGGGTAGATGTTATAGCCGCCCGAGATAATCAGGTCTTTCGCTCGCCCGACGATCTGGACGTAGCCGTCCGCGTCGATTTGCCCGATATCGCCAGTAATGAAGAACCCGTCAGCCCGTAATTCGGCTGCGGTTTTCTCGGGCATCTGCCAATAGCCCTGAAAGACGTTGGGGCCCCGGACTTCGATGATGCCCACGGCGCCATCCCCCAGTGTCGCTCCGGTTTCGGGATCGGTGATCTTCAACTCGACCCCCGGCAGCGGGAAGCCCACGGTCCCGGCACGGCGCTCGCCATCATAGGGGTTCGAGGTGTTCATGTTGGTTTCGGTCATACCGTAGCGCTCAAGGATACGATGGCCCGTGCGCGCTTCGAACTCGCGGTGGGTCTCGGCGAGCAGCGGCGCGGAACCGGAGGTGAAAAGCCGCATGTTCTTCACCAAATCACGGTCGAAACGCGCATCGTTCAGGAGCCGCGTGTAGAAAGTGGGAACCCCCATCATCGAGGTCGCCTGCGGTAGGAAACAGATCACTTGGTCGATGTCGAATTTAGGCAAGAAGATCATCTTTCCGCCCGAGGCGAGGATAACGTTAGAGGCGACGAAGAGCCCGTGGGTGTGGAAGATTGGCAGCGCGTGCAGCAGCACGTCGGCCTCGGTGAAGCGCCACAAATCGGCCAAGGCCAGTGCGTTCGACAATAGGTTCGACTGGCTGAGCATCGCCCCCTTCGAGCGCCCGGTCGTGCCCGAGGTGTAAAGCAGGGCGGCGAGATCGTCCCCCGAGCGCTCGGCAGGGATAAAGGTATCAGAGGCGGTAGCTGCGGCATCGGTCAGGCTGCCCTCGCCCGTCAGACCCAACGTCAGAACCGGCACCGAGACGATCCCACGCACCGTTGCTTCGGCAGCGGGGCTGCAGACCACCGCGCCGGCCTCGCTATCGGTGATGAAATATTCGAGTTCGCTCGCCGTGTAGGCGGTATTGAGCGGCAAGAAAACGATGCCCGCCATGACGCAGGCCGCGTATAGCGCAAGTGCCTGCGGCGATTTCTCGACTTGCACCGCCAGACGATCGCCGGGGCGCAGCCCCATCGCGGTCAGCGCGTTTGCCTGACGCGCCGCAATCGCCATGAACTCCCGTCCGGAAAGCACGCTTCCATCGGACGATGTCAGGAAATCGTCATCGCGGGCTGCGAGTGGCGTGAAGAGGCGGTCGTAGAGCGGGTTGGTCATGAGAGTGTTTCCTTCAAAGACTGAATTCTTTTGGCTTTTCGCGTTAGGAGACGGCATTGGTCTGGAGTAAAGCCCGAACCTCTTTCGACGCGGCGACTTCCTGCGCCCGGGCAAAGCGCTCATGGTTCTCGACAAAGGTGTCAGGATCGTAGCCATAATTCACCATCGCACCGGCGCTTTCGGCCAGACCTTTGGCAGACGTGTCGGCTCCCGCATGCACGGCGTGGATATAGGCGCCGTTGCCGAGGTGAAATCGGCTCACGGGATCATAGGGCATGCCGTCCTTGCGCTTCGCTGTCACGAGGAAGCGCGCGGCAGTGGTGCGCATCGCTTCGGCATCGAGTTCCGCGGGGTCGAGACCCTGCTCTTTCATCCAGCGCAAGAGCGTTGGGATCGGCGACAAGGTGACGAAGGTGTTGATGTTTGGCAACTCGGCGGAGAGGTCTTCGGTAACTTGCTTGATCAGGGAATTGCCGAAGGAAATGCCAGCGAGCCCCGCCTGGCAGTTGGAAATCGAGTAAAAGACGGCGGTATCTGCCTCTTGCGCTCGCAACACATCGCGATCCTCGGCCAACAGTTTCTGCACCGAGCCGGGGATGCCTTGTGTCAGAGCGACCTCGACGAAGATCAGCGGCTCATCCGGCATGGCGGGATGGAAGAACGCGAAACAGCGTCGATCGGTGGGTTTCACCCTGCGGCGCAGATCGTCCCATGAATCAATGGCATGGACCGCCTCGTAAGCGATTATTTTTTCGAGCACCTGCGCCGGACTTTCCCAGTTGATCGGCCTGAGCACGAGGAAACCGCGATTAAACCAGGACGAAAACAGGTGTTGGAAGTCGAGATCAATCCGCGCCCGCAGATCCTGGCGCGCGATAAGCCGTAGCAGGTCACGGCGCATTCCGACCAGTTGCGGCGTCGCCCCCGGCACTCGGTTGAGACGGCGGGCCAGTTCCTGTCGGGCGGGCTCGGCCGCGGCGAGAAATTCAGCGTAATTCGCCTGCGATGGTGTCTCTTCGAACGCCGTCAGCGCGTTGCGGACCCTGTCGCAGTCGATCCCGAGATCACACGCGAGATGCTCGAAGAAGGCGATCTTCCCCGCGTCGTCCATCGCGGCAAAGCGGTCGAGAATCTGTGCTGCCGTCGTCATGCCGGAGATTTCGCCGCGTGTCGAAAGCAGATCAGACGTGAGTTCCTTGATATCGCGCGAGTTTGCGGGAGCTACCATCTTCCCGCGCGATTGGCGCGCGAAGATGGTAGCGAGCACGTCGGAAAGCAGATTCATAGTGCGGTCCCCATGACAGCTGTGGGTAGCCAGGTCACCAGGCCGGGAAAGAAGCATAGGATAACGAGCGCAAGGATCATGCACCCGACGAAGGGAAGCGATCCCCAGAGCACCTGCTGGAGTGAAATATCCGGTGCTATTCCGTTGATGACGTAAAGGTTCAGGCCTACCGGTGGCGTGATCAGACCGATCTCCATGTTGATCGTCACGATCACCGCGAACCAATAGGGGTCGAACCCGGCCGACTTGATGATCGGCAGCAAGATCGGCGCCGACATCAGGATTACCGCCACCGGAGGCAAGAAGAAGCCCGCGACCAGCAGAAACACGTTGATCAAGACCATTAGCACCCAGCGATTGACCTCAAGCGCGCCGATCCAATGCGCGATCGACTGCGTCACGAAGAGCGAGGACAGCATGTAGCTGAAGACCCCCGCGGCAGCGATGATGAACAGGATCATCACGCTTTCCCGAGTCGAGTCGCGCAGCACTTGCCAGAGTTCCAACGGGTCGAGCATGCGATAGATTATGACCGCAGCGAAGATACAGAGGAGGGCTCCAACAGCCGCCGTCTCCGAAGGGGTGGAGATGCCACCGTAAAGCGCCACCAGAACTCCAACAATAATCGCGATGAACGGCAAGACGCGGGGCAGAATCTCAAACCGCTCGCGCCACGAATAACGGACTGTGGTTAGCACCGAGCTAGCGGCGCCCCGGCGCCAAGTGTCAAACACCGCCCAGCCGATGAACAGCACGGTAAGCAGCAGGCCCGGGATGACCCCAGCGAGGAATAGCCGACCGATCGATGTTTCAGTGGCGATACCGTAAACAATCATCGTCACCGAGGGCGGGATCAGAATTCCCAGCGTGCCACCCGCTGCAATCGAGCCAGCGGCGACTTCGGGCGGGTAGCCACGCGAGCGCATTTCGGGGATGCCCATTTTGCCGATCGCGGCACAGGTTGCCGGGCTCGATCCCGACATCGCCGCGAACAGTGCGCAGGCGCCAAGATTGGACACCACGAGGCCGCCGGGAACCCGCGTCAGCCAGCGTTCTAGCGCTTCGTAAAGATCGGGGCCGGCACGGGTCGAGGCGATCGCCGCGCCCATGATGATGAACATCGGAATCGAGAGCAGAGCGAAGCTGTTGAGCTCCGCGTAGAACAGGTCGGGCAGAGATTGCAGCGAACGTGGTCCGTCGAAAATCAGCAGGAAACCGGTGGCGGTGAGCAGCAGGCCGACCGCGACGGAGACGCCGGAGAACAGGACCACAGTTGTCACGACTCCAATGATGAGGGCGATGAGAAGCGGATCCATCAGTCTGGGCTCCTTTCGGGATGGGGTTCGGGCATCACCTCGGTCGGCGCAAAGATCGCCATCCAGAGATCGCCGACCAGCTGCAGCAGGTAGAGTCCGAAGCCCAGAGGCATCGAGAGATAGGTGATCCAGAGCGGGAACGCCCAGACCGATTCCGATTTCCAGTTACGGTGCCAAGCGGTGTAGAAGAATTCCCAACTATACCAGAGCATCGTGCCGATCATCGCGATCGTGGCCAGCGTGACCACCACCGCCAGGACCCGCCGCGCCGGAACTGGAAGCAAGTGCGGCACGAGGTCAACACCGACATGACCGCGCAACTTTTGCACATAAGGCAGGCCCAACAGCGTCGCCGCAATCATCAAGTAGATCACCGCCTCGGTTTGCCAGAGCGTTGATCGTCCGAGCACCGCACGCACAAAGATCATCTGGCATGTGATCAGCACCGAGGCGAGGATCATGCCCGATGCGGCGATGCCGGAGAGGGTGGATACCAGTCCCAGTACCCGTAGCGCTTGGGGGGGGGCGGTATGCGGTGCCTGACGGCACCGCATTGATTGGGTTTTGGCTCATTGCACCGCCAGCGCCTCGTCGAGCAGTTTCTGTCCATCCGGTGTCGATTTGACGAAAGCCGGATAGGAGCTCTCTTTCGCGATTTCGCGCCATTCGTCGAAATCCGCCTGCGACATCGTGGCGATCTTCACGCCGGCCTTCTCAAAAGCCTTGGTGGTTTCGGCGTCACCCAGCTTGGCCTGTTCCAGATACCAATTCTCGGCTTTGGAAGACGCATCGCTCAGTACCTTTTGCTGTTCCGGGGTCAGGTCGTCGAAAGTAGTCTTGTTGATCAGCAGCGGCTGATACATGAACCACAGCGCGGTATCACCGGCCGGGGTGTAGCACTTGAGCTGTTCGTAGAGACGGTAGCTCAGGAAGCTTTCCGAGGACGTGTTAGCGGCGTCGAGAACCCCGGTCTGCAGCGCCGAGTAGATTTCCGATGACGCCATCGACGAGATAGAAGCCCCGGCAGAAGCCAGCATAATCTCGAAGGATTTGCCCGCAGCGCGGATGCTCAGCCCTTTCACGTCGGCAGGCTTGGTGATGCAGTTCTGGGTGGACCCGAACCCACCAGCGAGGTAACCGTGGACCAGCGTCTTGACGTCGTCTTCATTCAGGATTTTCTCGATATCCGCCATGAAGGGCGAATGCGCCAGCCGGTTGCCGTGGTCGAGATTTTTGACCAGCCCGGGCATCAGGGTCAGGTTGTATTCCGGCCGCTGCCCACCCGCATAGCTGAGCGGTAATATCGTCATATCAAGTTGGCCGCGGCTGAGCGGCGTGTATTGCTCGCGAGCCTTGAATAGGGTCTGGTTCGGATAGATCTGGATGTCGAGGTCAACATTTGCGGCCTTGACGTCGTCGGCGATCATCTGCGCGACCTTGTTTCGGATATCCCCCTCGGAAAACTGATGCGACAGTTTCAATGTTTTGGCGTCGGCAGTGCCAGCGACAAGCATGGCAAAGACTCCCGCCGTTATCAGGCGTTTAATCATTTTATTCTCCTCCCTCGCCGGATCGTTGGATGTTCCCGGCGGGGTTATGGAAAACGAATGTTGTGCTCGCTGTCAATGATATTGTATACAATATACGTACAGTGGGATGCAGTTCGTTCGGGAGATAATATGGAGTCCAGCCGTGCAGAACAAATTGCCTCGCTTCTCGAGGAGCAGATACTGACCGGCCGATTCGCTCCGGGCGCGCGGCTCGACGAGGTTTCGCTTGCGGAGGAGCATCAGGTCTCCCGAACCCCAATTCGCGAAGCACTGCAACGACTGTTGCTTTCAGGGCTCGTCGAGCACGCGCCGCGCCGCGGTGTCTTCGTTCGTCAGGCGTCAGCTGTCGAAATCATGGAAATGTTTGAGGTCATGGCGGAACTCGAAGCCGCTTGCGGGAGGCTTTCGGCCATGCGCAGTAGTGAAGAAGCCGTCGAGCGTCTCCGTCACGTGAATGCCGGATGTCGCGAGGCGCTTAAGAACGGTGATGCTGATGTCTATTATGAAGAGAACGGTGCTTTTCATCACTTGATTTACGCGCAATCGGGCAACCGTTTCCTCGAAAATGAGGCCGCGCGGCTACACCGCAGACTGAAGCCCTACCGCCGGATGCAACTCCATCTCCGGGGGCGCATGCAGCAGTCGATGGATGAACATGACGGGATTGTTGATGCCATTGCGGCGGGCAAAGCAGAAGCGGCTGCGGAACTGTTGCGCGGCCATGTCGGAGTGCAGGGCGAGAAGTTTCATCATCTCTTGCAACAGTTACGGCTCGATAAGACTGGCTGACCGATAGGACGGCGTCCCGAGCGCTTAAATTGTACAACGAAGGCGTTTATTGCGTTGATTTACCCCTCATCGTGACCGAATCGCAATCTTTCCCGCGCCCCGATCACCTTGGCACGACGTCGGGTTTGGCTACGCGCGGCGCATCACCTGACCGAGCTCGCCACGTCGAGGGCTGCGGTGACGGGCAAACCCACAAGTGCTTGGGCAGCGTAAGCTAAGGCTCGGGCTCGACGGGTGTCCATAGCTGATCGCCGCTCAAGAGAGCGTGTGGCGCCAGGACCTCAATCGCGATGCACGTCGCGAGGGCGAGGTCGGCTTGCCAGACATTTCGGCCAAACGCCGAAATATGGTACGAGTTGGCCGTTGATCTCGCACTCGTCTTTGAAAGCCGCCGCCTCATACGAGAGCCTAATCAACGTCACCCGGGGGTGAACAACCTCTCGGGCAGACCGTATCTGTCGATCCAATTGTACCAATGTACGTCCGTTGGCCCAATGACATAGTCCACAACCTGAAAGCCGTTGCCCTGCCGACGCATCAGCACCATCACAAGGTTGCTCATCGCGTCATTGGCCCAATCATTGGCGTAGGGCGTGGAATACCAGTTCAGCTTTTTCCCGTTGGGTTGGAGCGGTTCTGCCATCAAGAAACACCAATCACCGTCGGTGCGCAGTTCTTTGACAAGGAAGATTATTCTCTGCCGCAATGGCCCCCGATTCAAGCGAGACAATCATCGCTGTGTAACCTCTTGTGTTATCTGCGACAACATTCACAACAGACCTAACCCCTTGAACTCAAAGAGGATAAAGGCGAATTGGTGGCGGATGCGAAGGCCGAGAAAACCACTTCATATTATTTTATTATATTGTAAATTCAATTACTTGCATTTTTTTCCATCAGGGCTGTGTAGCATATTTTCAGTTTCCTTAGGAAGTTTCGTGAAGGTTGGAACGGCCTCGGAGTGTGCCCACTTCAAAAAAGGCCTGTGCGGTAGCGCTGCCAAAGGACCCTCAAGTGGCAGCAGAGGTTTGTGCAGAACTATCGCCTGATCACAGCCCGACGCCTGCAGCGCCAGACCCAGCGTGTCGGTAGCGTTGCCCACTCCGACGTCAGAGGATCTCACCACCGTCGATCACCAGCGCGAGGCCGGTCACGAAACTGGAGCGAGACGAGGCGAGGTAGACGATGCCATCGGCTATTTCCTCGGCACTGGCCCATCGCCCCATCGGAATGGTCTGGGCGACGTAGCCTTCAAGCGCAGCGCGCCCGCCCATCTGCGTTTCAAAACCCGCGTTGAAGGGTGTGTCGACAAAGCCCGGGCAAAGCGCGTTGAAGCGGATATTCTCGGGGGCGTAATCGGCGGCCATCTGTTTGACCATAGCGACGGCGGCGTGTTTGGTGGTCGCATAGGAAATCATGCCCCTGTCAAACTGGCAGCCGGAATTTGACGCGGTGATGATGACCGAGCCTCCGCCCTGCGCACGCATCGGCGCAATCACGGCGCGCGACAGCACGAAATGGGCGCGAACGTTCAGCGCCCAAGCGGCATCCATCTGCGCGCCCGACACATCCTCCAGTTTGCCCGGAATCTGAATGCCCGCGTGGCTATGCAAAATGTCGATACGCCCGTGATCGCGCAGGATACGGGCGATTTCGGCCTCAATCGCGGCATCGTCGCGCACATCAAGCGCGCGGGCCTCGCCCTTGCCGCCCGCAGCCTGCACCAGCGCCAGCGTTTGGTCGGCCAGATTGGCGTTGAGATCACTGACGACGACAAAGGCGCCTTCACGGGCCATAGCCACTGCGCCTGCGCGCCCGATCCCTGAACCCGCTGCTGTCACCAGCGCGATACAATCCTTGAGCATTGATCTCTCCTGATTTGAATTAGCTGCGCGCACCGTGTCCACCCCGGCGCAGCAAAACCTGCGCGAGGATGAGGACACTGAGCGAGGCGACCATCACCAAGGTGCCAATCGCATTGATTTCGGGGGTGACGCCGCGCCGGATCGACGAGAAGACATAGATCGGCAGCGTGGTCTCCGACCCCGCGACGAAAAAGGCGATGATGAAATCATCAAAGCTAAAGGTGAAGGCCAGCAGGAAACCCGCCAAAATCGCCGGAGCAATTAGCGGCAGCGTGACCTGCCAGAAGGTGGCGAAAGGGTTGGCACCAAGGTCATTTGAAGCCTCGATCAGGGCCTTGTCAAAAGTCTCCATCCGACCGCGCACCAGCAAGATCACAAGCGACATGGTGAACAACCCATGCGCCCCCACCAGCGAGCCGGTGCCGAGGCTGAGTTTCCAGCCCATCGCGGCTTCAAGCCAGGGGTTAATCAGGTCAAACACCGTGACCAGCGCGATCAGCGTGGCGATGCCGATCACGATGCCCGGGATCATCACCGCGATCTGCACAAGCAGGTCGAAGACTTTGCGCAGGCGCCCCTGCATTCCGGTCAGCGCCAAGGCCGCCATGGTGCCAAAGACGGCGGCCAGAACCGCCGACATCAGTGCGACGCGCACCGATGTCCAGAGCGCCTCGGTGACGAAGGGGTTGTTCAGCGCCTTGCCATACCAAGCCAGCGAAAAGCCCTGCATCGAGGTAGCCGAGCGCCCTGCGGAAAAGGAAAACAGCGCGATGATACCAATCGGCAGGTAGAGGAACAGATAGACGGCGAAAGCATAAAGTCTCATGGAATCCTCACATCAGGCCGACGTCATCGCGCCCAGTTCCAAACCGGCGCAAGACGCGCGTATAAATCCCCACGACGATCAGCATAATCACCACCAGCGCCACCGCCACTGCAGAGCCAAAGGCCCAGTTGCGCGATTGCAGGAATAGGTCGACCAGCGCATTGCCCACGAAGAATACCTTGCCGCCGCCCAGTATCGAGGGGATCAGGAATTCGCCCATCAACAAGATAAACACCAGCATCGAGCCGGTCAGAACGCCGGGCATCGACAGCGGCAGGGTGATTTGCAAGAAGGCGCGCCAAGGCGAGGTGCCCAGATCGGCGGCGGCCTCGAGCAGGCGTTTGTCGAGCTTTTCTAGCGCCACGTAGATCGGAAATACCATCAGCGGCAGATAGCCATAGACGATGCCAACCAGCACCGCGAAGGGGGTGTTGATCAGGCGCACATCGTCCAGCCCGATGACCGCCAGAAGTGCGGGAATGCCCTTGCCACCTAGGAGAAAAATCCAAGCATAAGAGCGGATCAGGATCGAGGTCCAGAACGGCACGATCACCAGCACTAGCAGCAGGGTTTTCCAGCGCGGATCGGCCTTGATCGCCAAGAAATAGGCCAGCGGATAGGCGATCAGCAACGCCGCGATGGTGCCCACCGGTGCCAGCGTCAGAGTGTTGCGAAACGCGGCAAAGCGCGCGGGCAGGTTGGCATATTGATCGAGTGAAAAACCGGGGGCGTAACCGCCCACGGCAGAGCGATCTCCGAATGAGAAGATCAGGACGACGGCCAGTGGCAGCAGCAATAATGCTCCATACCAAAGCCCCGCAGGTGTTAGTAGCAGTGCGCGCGCCTTACTTTGCGACATGGCCATCGTCCTGTTCCTTTGTGCCTTAAGCCGATTTGAACCGGGCCATCAGCTCGGCACGGTTGGGATCGGTAAGGGTTACAGCAGCGCCAAACTCCAGCGCATTCAGGCTTTCGGCGGCTGGATAGAGGATCGGATCGTTCAGCAGCGCCTCGGGGAGCAGGGCGTTGACGCGTGCATCCGCGACCGGATAGCCATGCGCCAGCGCGTCCAGTTCGGCGACTTCGGGCTTGAGCAGGTAGTTGATCAGCGCGTAGGCAGCTTCGCGGTGGGGCGCATCTTTCGGGATCGCGTAATAATCCGACCAAATTTCGCCACCCTCTTTGCCCAAGGCAAAGTCGATTTCGGGCATGTCGGTGTGCATCTGCTTGCCATCGCCCGTCCAACACATCGTGAGCCAAGCATCGCCATTGCGCATCGCAGGCTGATAATCGGACGAAATCGCGAACAGATGCGGTTTTACGTCGATCAGAAGTTTCTCAGCTTCGGCCAGTTCAGCCGGGTCGATCGAATTGAAGCTGTGCCCGAAGTAGACCAGCGCATTGCCGATGGTGGTCAACTGATAGTCATGCACCATCACGCGCCCCGTCCACTGATCGCGCGCGCCATCGAAGAAAGCCTTCCAGCTGTTCACAACGCCGCCGGTCTTGTCGGAATTGAAGGCGATGCCCGTCGTGCCCCAGTTCTTCGGCACGGCATAAACCTTGCCGCCGATGGTGCCCGCTTCCGAGAAGCGCGGATCAAACGAGGCCGCGTCATAGTTGGGCAGTTTTGACAGGTCGAGCGGCTCGATTAGATCGGCATCGACATAGGTCGAGATCGCGTAGTTGGTGGGCACGAACACGTCCCAGCCCGAGCCACCTGCCTGAATTTTGGCCAACATTTCCTCGTTCGAGCCGAACACATTGACCTGCGTGTAAACGCCGGTTTCCTCGGCGAAGCGATCAAAGTTGGCCGGGTCGTGATAGTTCGGCCAAGTGGCCAGAACGGCGCGGTTGCCCAGTTCTTGGGCTTGGGCGCGGCGCGGCATCAGTCCCGGAATGGCGCTGCCCATCACGGCCATAGCCGTGCCTAGGCCGGTCACACCCAGAAAATGGCGTCGCGAAACAGAACCCTTTTCATAGCTGCGCAGTTCTTGGATGAATTTCTCGCGCGAGATCGGCAGGTTATCGTCTGTCATTGCAATCTTCCCTGATTGAACATGGTGGAGGAAAGTCTAGTCCTGAGCAGCCAGCACAAGACCCGAGCCGGCGGCCCAGTGGACATGGACAGTGCTGCCCACGTTATGCCCGCCCATGGCTCTTTCGGCCTGTCGCGAGACGTTAACCTGCAGCGCGCCGATCACCTCGGCGTGCAGCAGGTATTCAGTGTGATCGCCCAGAAAGGTGCGATGTGTTATGCGCGCGCTCAGCGCCGCGCCCCCCTCGGACGGGGCGGTGTCGAGGCGCGCTAGGTTCAGCACTTCGGGACGCACCGCTAGATCGACGGGGCCGGGCTGGGCGGTGACCTCGGCGCGCACCAAAACTTGGGTGCCATCGGCCAGCACAACCTGCGCCAGGCCATCGTGTTGTGACAACAGCGTACCGGTGACAATATTGGCCTTACCTACGAAATCAGCGACATAGCGGTTGGCAGGCCGATCATACAGGTCTTGCGGTGAGCCGACCTGCGCGATGCGCCCCTTGCCCATGATGCAAATCCGGTCGGACATGCTGAGTGCCTCTTCCTGATCATGTGTGACCAGCACAAAAGTAATGCCGAGGCTGCGTTGAAGATCCAGTAATTCGCGCTGCATTTCACCGCGCAGCTTGGCGTCGAGTGCCGCCATCGGCTCGTCCAGCAGCAGGATCTTGGGCTCGTTCACGATGGCGCGGGCTAAGGCGACGCGTTGTTGCTGCCCCCCGGACATTTCCCAGATGCGGCGTGGGCCGAAATCATGTAGCCGCACGGTGGCCAGCGCCTTGGCAACCTTGGCCGCGATATCGGGCTTCGATATGCGCGGGCGCAGTTGACGCAGCCCGTAACCGACATTTTGCGCCACCGTCATGTGCGGAAATAGCGCGTAGTGTTGAAACACCATATTCACGGGGCGTCGGTGCGCGGGAGTGTTGCCCACAGCTTGCCCGTCGATCATTACCTCACCATCGCTGGGGCTTTCAAAGCCCGCCAACATGCGCAGCGCGGTGGTCTTGCCGCACCCAGACGGCCCGAGGAAGGACAAAAACTCGCCGCGCCGGATGCGCAAGCTGATGCGGTCGGCTGCCAAGACCGAGCCAAAGCGCTTGGAAGTATTTACAAATTCGGCCACGGCATCTGCCGATTTTATAGTGTTAGATGATGATCCCAGTGCCGATGCGTGCTGTTCAGTCATGCTGCCCCTTGAGGTGGCAAAATCAGATTGCATGCTCATCCTCTTTTCTATTGCCCCAGCGGTCGTATGCCGTATCTTAAGATAACGCTAAGTAAATGCTGAATTACTGTATATACCCAAAAGAGCATAGATGACGAAAAAACTTCAGATGTCAGATTGGTTCACAGCGAGCGCCGAGGTGATGAAGGCGCTGGGGACGGACGCGTTCGCGCAGGTGATGACGGGAGCGATGCGCCGCGTCGTGCCGTTTGAGTTCACGGTGATTTTCGCCTATGCTCATGATAGCCGACCCCTTGATCTGTATGATGATTTTCCCGAATCCAAGCGGCGGATTATGGTCGATGACTATCAAGAAGGCCCCTACCTGCTGGATCCGTTGTATCAGCATTCGGCGGCCCCAACCGTATCGCGCGTGGTGCGGCTGCGCGATCTGGCACCGGACCGTTTTTATCAGGGTGAATATTTTCGCAATTATTATGTTCAGACAGGGCTCGCCGAAGAAGTGGGCTTTATCGTCGGAATCGATGAAAATGTAAGCGTTGTGATATCAGCAATGCGAGCCCATAAGGTGTTCTCCGCGCGCGAATTTCGTGACCTAGAAGGGATGTTTCCCTTTGTCGCCGCTGCCGCATATCGCCACTGGGCGGATCTGGGCACGCAATTTTCTGATCGCCTGCCCAGCAGTCCACCGCGCCTACCCCAACTGATTGAGCAAGCCTTTCAGAGCTTCGGGCGCAATCTTCTGACCCCGCGCGAAGCGGAAATCGTGGAATATGTGCTGAAAGGCCATTCCACCGAGGCCACCGGGACGGCGCTGGGAATTTCGCCGGGCACGGTGCGCATTCACCGGCGCAATATTTATGCCAAGCTGCGCGTCAGTTCGCAGGGAGAGCTGTTTTCCAGCTTCATCGCCTCGTTGGCGCATATGGATTAGCAACTGTGCCTATTCACGGGCTGTTTTAGACGTTTTGCAACTGGCTTGAGAACTGGATTGTAAAAAGCGGCGGCGAGGTCGGGGCGACCCGGCAGCCCTTTGCAATGAAACCGATTGCGAAAACCACGTGCGTGAAGAGCATGCTCCGCCATTGAACGTAAATCCAGCCGCGACCGGAGCCCGGTCAACGGCACAGAGATGCTTTCCTTGCCGCGCAACTAGGCCAAGACACTGCGGATTTTCTCTTCCACTGAATAGGTTTGGCGGGTCTTGCGGCGGATGTTCTTGACCAGCTTGTCAGCCGCGTCCTTTCAAGCCTCAGGTTTCTTCATCATCTCGATCTCATAATCAATAAGATGAACCAGAGATCCTCCGTTGTTCAAATCCTAAAATCAACCCCAAAGGCGCTAACGTCAGACACCGCGCTCACTTCACTTGAAAAGCCTTCCGACTGAAGCTTCCTGAGCGCAGTCATGGCAAAGGCGCACTGCTTGTCTGTCGGTATCTTGTTCGCGGTCGCGGCGCACGTTTGCAAAACGCCATTCTTTCGCGGAGATAGGAACTGGCATCGACCTCCCTCGTGACAAGTTTCGGATTCTAAATGTCTTTTATGGTGCAAATGTTATCGTGATCTCAATGGGATACAATGGGTTTATCCTAAACCCGACCCACCAAATGCCGGGGCTGAACACCTAGCCGTCTTGGTGACGTTTGACGCCGAACCGCCTCGCGTAGAATCGGGCACGGCCATTCGATATCTGCTCGCCACAGGTAAAGAAATCTTTCCATTTTCCCCTTAAAAACAAAAATGGTTTGTCATGACTGCACTTCCCCTCCTGCGGGATCGCCGTCGCGACCTCGCCTTGACCCAAGCAGCCGTGGCCAAAGCGGCGGGGATCAGTATCCCGACACTACGCAACCTCGAACAGGGCAAGGGTAGCATCGGGTCGCTGTCGCGCGCCCTGCCCTTCATGCAGCTCCGGTGGTCTTGGCTCCGTGACACGGATGCCGGGCAGGACCTTACGCGGCGTCGGCGGATGCGCGGTCTTAGCCAGCGCGCGCTGGCGGAAAAGGTCGGTTGCTCGCGGCGCATCTGCAGCGTGGCTACGCGGGCGACTGGAGCGTGTCGCGGCTCGGGTAAAGACGCGATCTGACGTGCGGCGGCTGTAACGGATGGTCGCTTGATGGGAAATTGATACCTCAATTTCAAACCGTTGACGGCGATCAATGAATTGGCGCTGAAACCTGCTAACCTTAAGGGAACCAAAGGGGGACGTTATGTCGAAAATGCTTATGATCGTTGTAATTGGGGTCGCGTTGGCGGGTTGTGATATGATGCCACAATCGGCGGGCGGTGACATGTCTGGTGCCAAGGCTGCAGCGGGCACGGCGACGAGCGCGGCTGACGCGTCGACGAGCCAAACGCATACAAATCAGCAAGACCAGAGCCACTCGAGAAATCAAGGCTCCAACTGAGAGTCAGAGATTTCGCCGCAATACGCCGAATTGATTACTGGCCCTGCTGGCGTTCCGCGCCAATAGGGCTGGCTTAATACTGATTAGGGCGTAACTGAGTGACATCGCTTAAGGTGGGTGAAATGGAGTCGCTGGTGCCTGTGCCGCGAGCATGGGATCTGTCGTTTCGACATTTTCTGCAGCGTCATCTGCACGGCCTTGATAATCGCGATGGCATAGCCAGCCGCGTAGTTAGCTCGATAATAAATGCAACACATATTGTCGAGCCAACGGAGCGCCTTCCCGACGTTAGGGGCACAAATAGGTAAAGCCCAATTTGTTTGTGCCACTTGGGAAAGCTGGTGCAGTAAATTCAGATGGCAGGCTCCACCTCGGCCCGTTCCAGCTGGCTCCGAGCGATTCTGCGCGCCGTCCTGAAAATGCCGTCCAGAAGCTCAAGCAACTCCACTTCGCGGACATAGCGATTGATGGCGCCATCAGAGCTCTTCAGTCGCTCGAACCGGGTCCGGCTTATGTAGCGCGACATCTCCACGACGTCGTGTTTCATACCCCGCACAGCCTCAGCCAGTTCGATGTCTTGCGTGAACACGGATCGCACCGCACCTTCAAGCGCCCGCGCGATCTGGGCGTGATAGTCGGTGATGCGCTTGGCGGTGTACGGGCTGATGCCCGCGTGCTCCTCCATCCGCTTGCGGGTCGAGGTGACGATGTCTTCAGCGACAACGTCCGCGATGTGCTCCAGATCGTTTGCAACGGTGACAAGTTGCATCAGATCGCGGGACTGCTCGTCTGAAAGGCGCGACCTTGATACCTCGCCCAGATATTCGAGAATGGCACGGTGAAGGTCGTCCACCGGTTTGTCCATCGCGCTGAGCGCCTCAAGCTGTGCCTTCGATCCCGAAAGACTGGCAGGCAGAGATTTATTCAGCATGTCGGTCACATGCTCGCCAAGTCGCCCGATCTCCCTGCGCACGTTCTCCAGAGCGAAGGTCGGCGTTGAGATCAGGGAGGCATCCAAATATTTCGGCGCGAGAACCAATTCTGTTGAAAGCGGGCGGTCCGGCACCAACCATTCGACAAAACGCGCGATCTGAGTCGTAAAGCCAATAAAAAGGAACGTGTTGGCGACATTGAAAATTGTGTGAGCGTTCGCGACCTGCCGCGGCACATCGCCTTGCGGCGAGATGTAGCGCGCGATTTCCGCCATCTGATCGATAAGCAGAATCCAGACCAGAACCCCCAACACGTTGAACAAGACATGAACGATTGCGGCCCTCACGGCCTCGCGCGGCTTGCCGATCGCGGCGAGGCCAGCCGTGGCGCATGTGCCAATGTTCGCGCCCATTGCCACCGCGATGGCCGTCTCGAGCGTCACTATCCCCTGCCCGGCCAGAACGATCACGATTCCGGTTGTCGCCGCCGAGGACTGAATGATTGCCGTGAATACCATCCCAGTCAGCACAGCCAGCAGGGGATTGCTAAGCGTTGCGATGAAATTGATAAACGCGGGCTCGGACCGGAGCGGAATCATCGCCTCGCTCATCACACCCATACCGTAGAACACCAGCCCAATGCCCAGCAGCATACGGCCATAGTCCTGCCGGTTTCGATTGCCGGGCAAGTATGAGACCAAAAACCCAAGCGTTATCATCGGCAACGCATAGCGCGTCACGTTGAACGCCAGAATCTGCGCCGTCATCGTGCTGCCGATATTCGCGCCCATGATGACACTGACGCTCTGCGCCATCGACATCAGCCCCGCTGAGATGAAGCCGACAAGAATGACCGTCGTTACCGAGGACGAGTTCACAAGGGCTGTCACCACAGCGCCCATGCCCGCCCCAAAGAACCGGTTGCTCGTCACCTTTCCGAGCAAATCCTTGAGCCTGTCCCCCGCCGCACGTTTCAGCCCATTTGTCAGCAGGTCCATTCCGAATAGAAACAGCGCAAGCCCGCCGAAAAGACCGGTGAACAGGGCGAACTTGTCGAGATCTAGCGTCACTGGTCACCGCCATTGCGCGCCTTGACGACCGTCACCGGGGCCACGACGACCTGCACCACGCGCTCGGCGACTGATCCTAGCATGACATGGGGCAAGCCGGTCCGTCCGCGGCTGCCAACCACCACAATTCCGGCTCCGATCTCATCAGCGACTTCGCAGATCCTGCCCGACGGCAGTCCATCCACAATCATCGTCTCGGCGCGCAGAAGACCTGCAGCTTCCGGGTTGCGCTCTCGCACAGCGGCTAGAAACTCGGTGAACATCTCCCTTGCGACCTCCTCCATTGGGCGCAACCACCCCACGCTTGGCTTGCGATAAAACCCGGGGCTCGACGCCGGATCATGAACGACATGCAGTACGATCAGCCGGGCGCCATCCCGTTCCGCCTGGGCGGCCGCCCAAAGCAGTGCCGCCTCGGAATCGCTCGAGAAATCGACCGCGCAAAGCACTGGCTGCGGCGTCTTCATGGCAGAAGTGCCCCGCGGATCATAAAGAAGATCATCGCCGACAGCACCGCAGCCGCCGGAACCGTGATCAACCATGCCGCCGCGATCCGAAGAAGAAGCGTGCGCTTGACCAGTTCGATCCGCTGGATTTTCTGCAATCCCTTGCGTTCGGCTTTGTAAAGTGCGCCCGCCGTCCCGCCCGACTTAAGCTTGCGCAGCATGTCGCCCTTGTCCTGGACGCTCGCTGCCTCGAACCGCGCGAGAAACGCGTCGACCGACTCGCCGTCGCCGTCGTGATGATGCTCGCGGATGTCTTCTATCATGCGGGAATAGCTAACCTTGAGGTATTCCCGCAGAAAACCCACGCCGAAAACGCCACCCACAGCGATATGGGTCGAACTGACTGGCAGCCCAAGTTGCGATGCGATGATCACGGTGATTGCCGCCGCCAAAGCCACGCAGAACGCGCGCGCCTTGTCGAGTTCGGTGATTTCCGATCCGACCGTCTTGATCAACTTGGGTCCATAAAGCGCAAGACCAAGTGCAATGCCCGCCGCCCCCACAAGCATGACCCACAGCGGAATCGGCGCTTTGCCGGCGATGTCGCCATGCATGATCGCCTCGCTGATGCCCGCCAGCGGGCCTACGGCATTGGCCACGTCATTTGCTCCGTGCGCGAAACTCAGCAGTGCCGCAGCGAAGATCAGCGGAACAGTGAAGAGCGTGTTAACACCCTCCTTGTCGTTCGTAAGTCCGGGCGCGACGCGCGCGACGTATTTTCGCATCCATACCCAGACGATCGCCGCGACTATCAGGCCGACGATACTGGCCGTCAAAAAGCTGACCGGGAAAACCTTTTTAAGGCCCTTGAGCATCAGATAGGTTGTGAAGGCCCACGCCATCACGCCGATCAGGATCGGGGCCATCCGTTGTGCGGCAGCAAGAAGATCCGACTGATAGGTGATGGTCCGCTTGATAAGATAGAGAAACGATGCAGCGATGATGCCGCCCAGAACTGGCGAGATCACCCAAGAGGCCGCTATTTTCCCGACAACTCCCCAGTCTGCAATACCCCAGCCGCCGGCCGCGACGCCTGCACCCAGAACGCCACCGACGATCGAATGCGTCGTCGACACCGGCGCCCCAATTGCAGTGGCGAAATTCAGCCACAGAGCGGCGGCAAGCAGCCCGGCCATCATCAGCCATATGAACGTTTCCGTATCGCCGATCATCGCTGGATCGATAATGCCGCTCTTGATCGTCCCAACGACGTCGCCGCCCGCAATCAGGGCACCCGACGCCTCGAACACCGCCGCGATAATGATCGCGCCAACGAGGGTAATGGCGTGCGAACCAACGGCTGGGCCAACGTTGTTGGCCACGTCGTTCGCTCCGATGTTGAGCGCCATGTAACCGCCGATCATCGCAGCCATCACCAGCAGAGTCCCGCTCGGACCGTCAGGCCCGCGTGCCATCGCAAAAAGCATGATGAGGACGATAAAAATCACCGCCGTGCCAAGCCGGAAAAGCTCGCCGCGATTGACCAGAAGGCCCTCCTCAACCTTTCGTACGTTCCATGCGTTTTTGTTCATTCCGTTTCCCCAGACTAATAATCACGAGCGTCGACGTCCGCCCGGATCATGGCAAGTCGATCATAGTTACCCAGCGATTGTATCATGCCTCCGCATTCAAAAGCCCTGATCTGGAACAATGCCGTTAGATCAGATGCGCCAACTCGCAACGCTGACATCCGTCGGCCTCCCGAAATCCAAATCTCGTGTCAAGCACCGCCACCGGGGCGTCAGACTTCACCAATGCAAAAGCTAGGCGATCAGTCCGGCTAACCATCGACAGCGTAAGGCCGCCTACGTCATCGCCGCAGCGAACGGCGGGGAGCGGACCTTCGCTGCGGATGCAAGCCAGTCATACGGTGAATTTGGAAGCTGACATTCAGATGACCTTGAAAACGGGTTTTGTGCTGCAGTATCGAAAGGCAGTTCTTGAGCTCTTAGTTTTCAATGCTGCGGCCATTAGGAATGTCTGCTGACGGGCCAAGTCGAACCAGAATGCTCTTCTTATTCTAGCGCGCATTGTTCGCGTCTCGTGTTTCTGCCCTGGGCATTGGCACCCCCCGCGTTCCGATCAGGCCAGCCGCAACTGTCGACGTTGCAGATTGTAGTTGAGCCGATAGGCCTCCAATGCAATCAGCGGCCCGAATTGCACGAGGGCTGCAGTAATGCCGCCCCATTCATGAAGCGCGGCCCAATGCACGAGGGTTAGAACCGCTGCGCCATAGACAAATCGCTGCAAAGTTTTCCACCGCGTCCCAAGCGCGCGCACCCAGCCATCCGTCGAAGTCACCGCCAAGGGCACGAAGATGAGAAAGGCAAGCCAGCCGGTCCAGATGTAAAGCTTGGAAATTTCGCCGCCAGTGAAGGCGACGGCACCTTCGTCGATGAGATACAGGATGGTATGGGCTAGGGCATAGCCAAAGGCCGCAACGCCAAGATAGCGCCGCCGCTTCATCAACCAACGCGGCCAGCGCGCCCCTTTGAACAGCATCATTAGCGGCGTGATCATCATCGAGACAATCATGAAGCGCGCCGCGAATTCGCCTGTCGGGTGCAAGACCTGAGCGACGGCTTTGGGATCCCCTGACGTAAGGCCGATCATCATCGGAATGGCCGGCAAACTGAGGATGGCCCAAAACGTGTAGGGGGAGTTCAGGAAGGATTTGACTGATGACATGATCGGGGCTCCGTTGGACTTTGTGCTTGAACGCCTCATAGCGGTGTTCCCGTCACCCTTGAGCGACCAAAGTGCCGAAATAATCTTCCCAGCTTTGATGCGGTCTGCCCGTCACTGCTGCGAAATCACTGGGGGCGTCAAAGATGCCAAGGCGAATGCCCTCGTATATGCCGCCAATGATCGGACCCAAGAATGTGCCCAGTTCGGCGGTGCGATCTGCAATGAACGCCTCCGGCGTCATCTCGCGATAGCGCAGCGACGAGCCAAATGCGCCATTGAGATAGTCGGCAAGCTGGCTTTGGGTGATCGGCGTGCCGTTTAGGTTAACGGTCTTGCCGTTATGGTCATCGCGGGTCAGAAGACGCGCATAAGCATGGGCCAGTTCAGACCGGGTTGTGTATCCGCATTTGCCCGTGCCAGCGCTGTTGGCGATCTCACCTTTGGCCTTGTAGCTGTCGATATAGTCCACGTCCGGTTCGATATAGATGCCGTTGCGCCCGATGGCATACTCAAGCCCGCTCGCGCGCACATCCGCTTCGGTCTGGCGGTTGCTTTGCACGACCGGGGAAAAGGCCGTGCCTTCCTCGAGGCCTTGGATGCTGGTGTAGACGATCTTGCGCACACTGGCCGATTTCGCGGCCACGATCACGTTGCGATGCTGCTGAATACGCGCATCTGGGGCGTCCATGCCGGACACAAGAAGTAAGGTATCGACGCCAGCTAACGAGGCTCGCAACTGATCGGGCTGGTTGTAATCACCGGCGCGCAACTCGATCCCAAGGTCTTGCGCGTTCTTCGGTGTCCGGGCAAGCCCGATCACGGGTTCCCCATTCGGAAGAGCGATGAGTTTGCGTGCGATCTCGCGGCCAAGGTGCCCCGCTACGGCGGTTACTGCGATTGTCATGGTCTTCTCCAGGTGTTGGTATGGGTCAAATCTGCGTTTGCGATTGCCGCCGCGTGGATTTCAACGAGGCAAAAGCGCGCCGGAGTTTGATCGCGAGACGCAGGGCCCAGCCGGGCACTTTAGGCATCCAGTCGCCGATCGCAGCCTTGTAGGTCGGGCGCTTTTCCTGTCGCTTGGCCCATGCCACGATGGCAGGATAGGGCTTGAAGTCGAAGCCGAGCGTGCCAAGCACCACATATTGCGGCAGCCATGCGATATCGGCGATACTTTGCGCGTTGCCGACCAGATAGGCATGATCCTTGAGGCGAAGCTCCATCTTGTGAAACGCATCGGCGATCATCTGGCGCGCCGTTTCGATGTCTTGCGCGCTAAACCCGTCCAGCGATTTCTGATGGAATGCGACAAGCTCCTTGTCGGGCTGAATTTCGCTATAGCGCTGCATGTCCGAGCGCTTTTTGGTTGCCCCAAGAGAGCTGCCATAGACCCAAGTCTTGATTGCCTTGATATGCAGGGAGACGGCCAAATCGAACCACCCATTTGCCTCTGCCGCGAGAGTCGGGTCCGCAGGCACAAGCGCCGGTTCGGGAAACTTTTCTTCCAGATAGGCCAGGATATCGTTTGATTCCGTCACTGGAACGCCATCATGCACGATCGCAGGAACCAGCCCCTTGGGGTTGATCGCCATATACCAGGGCTGGATGTTTTCCTGCGCGCCAAGATCGACCTCATGCGAGATCCATTTCAGGCCCTTCTCCTCAAGCGCCAAGCGCACGCGCATAGAGCAATTGGACATGCCCGCATGATACAGATGGATCCCTTTGAGGGACGTGATTTCGGGGACGTCGGTGGAAAGGACGGGCATGGGACTGCTCCTGTTCAACATGGTTTGGCGCGCTCACCTGAGCGTGTCGTTTGTTCGACCTAGTCGGCTTGCGGGATGGTTGCGGGGACTGCGTGCCACTCGATCTTCGGATTTTCGCGGAATGCGAACCGTTCAAGGTGGCTTGCGATCACGCGGCAGGTCTTGGTGATATCCGCTTGGGTGTCTGCGCTCACCGTCAGATCCAAATTTTCTGGATCGGCGGCTAAGGCACAAGAGCCGAACGGGAACTTGATCAGGCCCGCTTGGGCATCAAACTGCACGTCAATCTTATGCGCGAAATGCTTGCAAAGCTGCTGCAAGTAACTGCTGGCGCGTTCGGTGGTGATCTTTGCGTTGCTTGTGAACATGGCTGTCTTCCTTCTGCTGGGCCTAGAAATAGACAGCGATCAGCTTTTTGATTATCCCTTGTTGTTAGAAATCATTCTTACAGGAATTAGAAAGATGATTGACGACTATCGCAGCCTCGCGGTCTTTGTCGCGATTGCCGATACGGGCAGTTTAAGCGCGGCGGGGCGGCGGCTTAAGCTTTCAACCTCGGTCATCAGCCACCATCTTTCCCGACTGGAAGAGCGCCAAGGCGTCACGCTGTTCTTCCGCTCCACCCGGTCGATGTCTCTCACCCCCGAGGGGCAAATCGCGTTAGACCCCGCCCGTCGCATGGTTGCAGCGGGCGAAGAAGCGCTGGATGCGATCCATGCGGGCAACGAAGAACCCGTCGGCGCGCTGCACATCGCGATGCCTGCCTTTGGCGAGCAAAGCAGACTTCACCACGCGCTTTGGGATTTTGCCAAGCTCCATCCGATGGTCGCGATCTCGCTTCATTGCAGCGACACCCCGACCGATCTGGTGAAAGAAGGGTTCGACTTGGCGATCCGTCTTGGAACGTTGCGCAGCAGCAGCCTGAAAAGTCGCCGCATCGCGGATTTCAAACGCCTGCTGGTGGCCTCTCCTGACTACTTGGCGGGGCGTGCGCCCATTGTGACCCCTCAGGACCTGGCCGAGACTGATTTCATCGCAGTCACCCAAATTCCGCCTGTAATGACGCTGGAACGCGCGGATCAGTCCATCACCGTTGAGCCCATAAACATGCGCGTCGAGGTCAACACGGTGAACGCAGCAAAGGCGGCTGTTCTGGCCGGGCTTGGCCTCTGGCATTTGCCCCTTGGCGAGATCGAGCAAGAGATCGCCACGGGGCGGCTGATCCATGTCCTGCCCGACTGGAGCCTGCCGGTATTGGGTATCTATGCCGTCTGGCCAGACATCGGCCCGCAAAAGGCCCTGACCCGCCGTCTGATCGACTACTTTGTTGAACATCGCTCAGAGTTGATGCTTTGAATGCGCCTTCAAAGCGCGCTCTGAATCTGCGCGTTAATCGCTTCGACAACCTGCGCAACCTTGCCCGGATCAGCAGCATCAGGATGCGGTGATGCAAACCGTCCGCTGTCATTGTCAAAATAGCGGCCTGACGCTGTGGCGAACGCATCCGAAAGCGCGACGCGGGACAGAATATCTACGCCGATATTGAGGTCATTACCGGCTGTCCCGAACCCCTCGCGCACCATTTTCGTCGCAAGGAGAGAGCCGGGGTTCACCGCGACAGAGACAGGACCGTCCCCATGCCGTTCAGCGAAATCCTGGCTCCATATCGTCAGGGCTAGCTTGCTTTGCGCATAGGCGTTCATGTCCTTCAGGCGCCGCTTACCCATCATTGCCTCCAAATCGACAGGGGCCTGCGCCGCAGACGACAGATGCACCAGCCGCCCGTCTTTGGGCACAATCGCAAGCAGAAGACCCGACAGCAGCGCCGGGGCAAACGTGTTCACCACAAAGCGCACGTCCAACCCCTCAGGGGTTAGGGGCTGGGCGGTCTTGAAAACGCCCGCATTGTTGATCACAACATCGATCCGCTCCTGCGTCTCATTGAGGTGGCGCGCCATTTTCGCTACCTGCGCCAGATCCGACATATCGGCCCGAATGCTCGATACATCCACGCCAAGCGATTGCGTCAAAGCGGTCAGTTTCTCCGCATTGCGACCATGCACGATTAAGCGATGGCCTTCTTTGGCAAGTGCCAAAGCCGTGGCACGGCCAAGCCCGTCCGTCGCGCCGGTGATGAGGATGGTCTTTGTCATAGATGTATTCCTTAGCTGAAGGCAGGCAAAACATGCTTGGCCAAATGGCCGAGCGTGGTGTTTATCGGGGCGGTGCTAAAGCGCAGATTCAGCGCCACATGGTTCACGCCGATCTGCTCCAGATGCTGCAGATAGCGCGTCAAATGACGATGGCCGGAGCGAAATCCAAGGTGGATCGGGCTTGGATCCTCATCAGGATCATCGGCCAGATCGATGTAAAGCGGTTGCAGAACGGGCTTTGGCGGTTGCCCGAGGGCGCAAAGCTGGTCGCGCCAGTCCTGCAAAACGCGATCCTGCGCGATGCCGGGGCGTGGATAGGTCATCCAGCCGTCGCCATTTTGCGCAATCCAGTCCGGCGACTGACGACTTGATCCGGTCACCAGAAGCGCAATCTTCGATCCGGCCGGTTTTGGCAACATATCAAGGGGCGCACCGACCGATCCAAAGCGATTCTCAACACGCGGCACAGCCACCCCCATGGCGCGAATGTAATCAAAAGCCTCGCGGAAGGCCGCCCCGCGTGCCTCAAAATCGTGGTTCATCGCAGGGTATTCTTCGGGCCTGTCGCCGGATGCAACACCAAGGATCAAGCGCCCTCCTGAAAGCACATCGGCTGTCGCCGCCGCCTTTGCCACATGCGCAGGATGGCGCAGCGGCAGAACGATGCTGGCAACCCCAAGCGCAATGTCTGAGGTCTGCGCGGCCAGATACCCCAGATAGGTAAACGGATCGAAAAGCTGACCTGCATCCCCAAAGCTCGGCACGTTGAACGGCACGTCGCGCAACCAGATTGCTTTGAAGCCCAATTCTTCAGCGCGCTTCACCCGGTCGAGATGCCCGCTCATATCGGGCACCGGGCTGGTGCCATACTGGGCGATCGGCACGACCAGACCTAGGCTCAACCGACCGTTCTGAAACGTCGCATCAAAGCCGCGATTGATCTGCTCAAAGGGGGTATCGGTCTCGTCGCGCATCTTGCGTTCCTTGTGGCGTGCATCGCCCCGCCACAAGGTGAGGCGATGCTAAAGTTCTGGTTAATCGGACAGCCCCGGAAGAACCTGCTTGCCGATCACGCGGCCGCTTTCTTGCCGCTTGTGCGCCTCAGTCAGGGTCTCCACCGTCAGCGCATCGGCCCATTCGGTGACGGTCGATTGCAAGGTCCCGGCGTCGATCAACTCGGACACGCGGTTGAGCAGATCACGCTGTGCAGTGATGTCGGTAGTGTTGAACATCGAACGGGTGAACATGAACTCCCACGAGATCGTCAGCGCCTTGGGTTTCGCAACAGAAATATCAAGGTTTTGAGGATCGTCGATCAAGGCGATATGCCCACGCGGCGCGATCAATTCGACAATCGCGGGCCAATGTTGATCGGTGGCCGTCAAACCCGCGACGTAGGTCGGCGTCAGACCCAGATCCTTGAGTTGCGCGGTCAAATCCCCGCGGTGGTCGATCACGTGATCAGCCCCCATCTTGCGCACCCAGCCTTCGGTTTCAGGGCGAGAGGCGGTCGCGATGACAGTCAAGTTGGTGAGGGATTTGGCAAGCTGGATCAGAATAGAGCCGACACCGCCCGCGCCGCCGATGACCAGCAAGCTTTGCCCCTTGCCGCCCTTTTCCGCGACCTTAAAACTGTCGAACAACATTTCCCAAGCGGTGATCGAGGTCAGAGGAAGTCCCGCACTTTCGGTGAAATCAAGCGTCGACGGCTTCTTGCCCACGATACGTTCATCAACCGCGTGAAACGCAGCGTTCGTTCCAGCGCGCGTCACGTCGCCTGCGTAAAACACGTCATCGCCGACCGTATAACCCGTTACGTCAGAGCCGACCTCGACCACCGTTCCTGCGGCGTCAAAACCCAAAATCGCGACCGCGCCTTCGGGCGCGCGGACTTCGCGTAGCTTAACGTCTACGGGGTTCATAGAAATGCCTTTGACCGCAACCAATAGGTCGCGCGCGCCAACCTGCGGCTTGGGCATGTCCACCATTTGCAGCACGCCACTGCCATCAATTGGGCCAGCTTGGGCGTAACCGATTGCTTTCATTTTCTGCTCCTGTGTTCACTGTCAGGCGTAGAAGTAACGTCATGGATAATTATATAAAGCCCACATATTCTGTTTCAGAATTCCTGTTTTCGATATAATTAGAGGGTATGGATACCGATACCCTTCGCCTCTTTGTTGCCGCCGCTGATCGGCTGAACATCACCACCGCCGGGAGGGGGCTTGGCATTTCGCCCGCGATGGCGAGCAACCGGTTGGCGAAACTTGAAAAAGAGCTGGGCGTCGAGTTGTTACACAGAACAACGCGTAAGGTCTCGCTCAGTCAGGATGGCGAAGCGTTTCTGCCCTATGCCTGCGAAATTCTTGCTCAGGCCGATGCGGGTCGCGCGGCTTTGGGCGATGACACGCTCAACCCAACCGGGATTTTGCGATTTGCAGCCCCCAGCAGCTTTGCCCAGCTTCATATCATTCCTCTGTTGCCTGAATTTCAACAAATCTATCCTGATATCACTCTGGATCTGCGTCTGTCTGATACGCGGGCCGATATTATCGAGGGGAGTTTCGACCTTGTCTTGCGCAATGCTCCCCTGCAAGACAGCAGCCTGCGCGGCCGAAAACTTGCAAATGATACGCGCGTGTTCTGCGCATCTCCAGCCTATCTGGATCAGTTCGGCATGCCTGAAACCCTCGAAGAATTAGGCGAGCATCGGTTCTTGGCTTGGAATGGATTTGCCCCCCGCGAGATCATACATGAAGATGGCCAAACGGCCCTACTCGACCCCGCAGCAATGACCTGCCGCACAATTTTGGATGACGGCACATCGCAACGTCTCGCGACGCTCTCGGGTATGGGCATCTCCATAAACTCACTTTGGAGCGTCGCCCATGATTTCGCCGCGGGTAGACTGGTTCACATCCTTCCTGAGTGGCGCCTGAACGATCAGTCCGTCCTTTGGCTCCTCTATCCAAAGTCCAATGTGCTTACCCCGAAAGTCAGGTGTTTCATGGACTTTCTGCTCGATAGGCTGCCTGAAAGAGACCGTATGGGCGAAATGCCCAAAGAATAGAGTGCCGCCTATTTCAAAAGGCGTCGTTCGAAATATTCAAAGCAACGTCGCAAACGTCCCGCGTAGCCGCCCTCGGGTCATCAAAATTTCTGCGTTACCTGTCAAAGAGCCGGTTGGGCGATACTACGTCGCGGCGCCACCGGATCCAGCGAAGGGCAGCAACGGGCCTGAAGCGCAATTCTTCAGTCTCGACCCGGCGTCAAACTAGACAGAGCAATCGAAAACAGTGTCCATGGAGGGCGAAGGAGACCAACGTGACCAAACCAAGTAAGGCTGAAATCGTAGACCTCGTGAGCGATCGCGCAAGAAATCGGATAAAGGGCAGTGTGCGGCTAGAGATGCCGGGCACTGCGACGCTCTTTGTGGACGAAACTGGAGCAATTGAGAGCGATCAGGCCGCCGACATAACTCTGACGGCGGACGCTAGCGTGTTTTACGACATAGCAATGGGAGTAAAGAACCCCGCAAAGGCATTTATGATGCGCCAGCTAAAAGTTGACGGGAATCCTATGAAAGCGCTCAAAATTGGAGAAATCCTGAGCACGACGGACTAGGTTTCTTGACCGAATACGACCCGGTTTCATCGCAGGTTTGATGTATTCCTCAAGCGAGACGAGGTGTTGCTGGGAAACGCGCTAATGCTCGGGCGATAAAACCGCCGCGAATTGCAGCACGGTCAGCGGCACCGAGTTCAAATCATTTTGGATCATGCGCGAGCTGCGAATGTCCGTTTGGGCGGGCCGCACCGCGACGGGCACTCGGCAGGATGAATAACTGCAAAGGGCCGTCCATGAAGACGGCCCGTAGTCTCAGGTTTCAATGGCTTCGGCGATAGCAAGTGCGTCTTCAAGCTCGACGCCCAAATATCTGACCGTGCTGTCCATCTTGGTATGGCCCAGCAGGAGTTGAACCGCGCGCAGGTTGCCGGTCTTCTTGTAGATCTGGGTGACCTTGGTCCGGCGCATAGAATGCGTGCCGTATGCGCTCGCCTCCAGCCCGATTGAGATCACCCAATCCCTGACGATGCGTGCACATTGCCGGGTCGAGATGTGAAGTCGTTCGTGGAAACGCCCAGGCCATAAACATTCTGATCCGACCATCAAGGGGTCTTGCATCCATTTGTCCAATGACGCCCGCGTGCCATCCGAGATTTCGAACCGCACTGGCTTCTGCGTCTTGCTTTGCAAGACCGAGGCACGTTCCTTGATCAGGCCGGAAGCCATGACATCTACGACCTTCAGTTTGACCAGATCGCACCCGCGCAGCTTGCTGTCGATAGCCAAGTTGAAGAGCGCCAAGTCGCGATGGTTCTCGGCCAGTTCAAGCCGAACCCTGATCGCCCAAACATGCTTGGGTTTCAGAGGCCGCTTCTGGCCCACGATGCGCGACTTTCGCCTGTGGCGCGGCGCGCGGTTCTGGCGGTGGCGGCGGTTGGACTTTTGCTGCTGCCAATCGGGGATTTCGGGCAGCGTGACCACCTGTTCACAATCCTATTCTTACCGTTCCTGGTGATGAACCTGCTCTCCAAACCTGCGCCCGGACCCGTACGTGCTGGGGTCGCCGTTTGGGCAACATTCGGCATTGCTCTCAAGCATTACTTCCTGCTGCTGCCGCTCGCGATCCTTCTCTACCAAATGGTTACAGCGCGCAGTCTGCGGCCTGCGTTTAAGGTGGAATACCTTGTGATGGCGGCCATGCTGGCGCTCTACGTCGCGGCTTCGGTGATCCTGCATCCGGCTTATTTCGACAGCGTCGTGCCGCTTACGATGCAGGTCTACGGTGCCTTTGATGCGCCATTTTTTTTCACCCTGTCCCGCGCACGTCTTCTGGTCCTCGTGCTCTTGGTCGCTCTGGCGCTACTTTTTTTGAATAAGACGCGGTCCCAGTCGAACGCATTTGTGGTGCTGACCGGTGCTGCGGCCATCGGGATATTTCTGATCCAATCCAAAGGCTGGAATTATCACCGGATCCCCGCCAATTTGTGTGTGGTGATGGCTGTGACATGGACCGGGATAACATTGTCACAAACGCGTGCAAAATGGTGGCCAACCGTCATCGCCGCCATATCGGTAATACTCCTTCTGGTTCCGGCATTGCGCCACGGACCGTACCAAAGCCCCTTCGCCGAAGCCGTCAAACCCTATTTCACTTGCGCACCGGGCGAGCGCAGTTTTCAGATCTTTAGTTCAACCGTATCCACGGGCTTTCCGTTGGCAAACGAAGCTAAGGCCACCCCGGCCAACCGCGCCCCCACCCTCTGGCTTTTTCCTGGGGCAAGTTACCGGCTGAGACTCACCCAAGATCCGGCAAAGCAGGCAATCTATCGCGCAATCCTGACCGATGCGCGGGCGCGGGTGCTCAAGGTTTTTTTCCGCACCGCGCCACAGCTGGTGATCGTCGACGAAAGCCCGCAAAAGCAGTATTTTAGGGGGGCGCCCTTCGATTACCTCGCCTATTTCAGCGAAAATGAAGAATTCGCGAGGGCTTGGCGCAGCTACACGCTCAAAGGTCATGTGGGAAGCTTTGCTATCTATGCCCGGGAGGGATGCGACCTGCCGGAGTGGTAAGGCGCGCGTCGCTCCGTGGCATCGTAACTCTCGCCACCGAAATATTGAAATTAGCACTTGCGAAGGTAAAGAAGCAGGACCACTTTTCGCCGGAAAGTCCCTGATGTAATGCGACGCATGAACTACACCAAGCCGAGAGAAGGGCAGATAAGGAAACCAGCGCGTGCGCCGATGCCATTTAGGGACTTGATGACGGCAGAAACACTGTCACATGAACCCTGGATTCCTCCGTCGGGTTTTGACGGCAGCCAGCGGTCCTTTTGATTCTTCACAAGCTCGGCCCAGCGATCAGAGCCGTTTTGTTGGCCTTTTCTTCAGCTACTACTTATCCGCCTCTGCCTGACATAGTTTGGCGGGAGTCGCCGACAGCGCTGGTCGAAAAGCATGCGTAATTGGGCTGACCCTGCACTTCGGTCGAGCTCCCGATAGGATCGCAGCATAGCTGTGACCAAGGGAGACAGAAGATGGAATATTTTGTTGGATTAGATGTGTCGCTGCGGTCGTGTGCGATGTG
>NZ_JBLXEM010000025.1:0-34640 GCF_048263065.1 Thioclava sp. | reverse complement strand
TCCGGCGTAGCTCAGCGGTAGAGCAGTTGACTGTTAATCAATTGGTCGTAGGTTCGATCCCTACCGCCGGAGCCAATAACTCTAAGTAAATCATAGATTTACGCGTCACCTCGTAACGGTGAAAATAGGGTGTTTGGTATTAGTAGGCAGATAGTAGGCAACTAAGCCTCATTTTCCTTGCACGTTGCATTGACCCTCGGTCTTGCTGATTTATCAAGCGATGACCAAAACTGCGCGATGACGAGTAATGAGCGTCTGCTGACAAAGCAATTTCAATGGCGAACCAAGTCAAGTGCTCTTCACCACGACCCTTTTGCCCCCCATACAGCCGCTTTGAGACCATGATGATGGATTGCGGGCGGGATTCCCGTTGTTGTCGCTCACAGCGCCTTTAACGTCTTATAGCTGAGGATTGCGGAAGGTGTGGTCCGCCAACTTCTGGGCGGGATGCAGATATGTTGCCAAATCCAACCCGTCACCGCGCCAGAATTTATACACGTTTGTCTACGTCGAACTCTGAAATGAGGAAATCGACCGTCGCTTCGTCGCGCAGCTTGCAGACGATGTTTTGATTGGCAAATCCGCCCTTGAACCACTTTGCTTGGTTAGTCTCGACTGTTTTTCGCCATTCGATCTCGACCGCGTGCTCTGCATGTTCCGCTGGTTCGCCAACCCTCTTTAACCGGGGTTCGGCAAGTGGCTGATCGAAGAGGAGACCGTCCGCTGTCATGAACTCAGAGGCGGGAATCACCTCGCTGGTGGCAATCCCGTAACCGATATAGCCGCTGCCCTTGTTGTAGACGAAAACCTCATCGCCTACGTTCAATTGCTGCAAGCGCTTTGTGTAAAACTCACCGCCCCCCGCAGAGATGAACCCATAGCGCCGCATATCAGCCCATGATCGGTGCTCTCCCAGCCCAGCATTAACGAAGAAATAGCCAGACCATGGGGCGCGGACCTTGCGCTCGGATCGCTCTTCAACCGCCTCCTTATCCAACAAGAAATCGGTCGTCAGCCATTCGCGCCCCTCTGCCTCGAAGACATTGAAGAAGACCGTGTTGATCGCCACCCCATGCTCTTCGGAGAGATACTCGACGATACGGCGTGATGCCGGGTCAAGCTCGCTGGCGACGATCAGCATGGAGTGGCTGGCATTCAGCCGTTCCGGAATGCCCTCGCCGAACCGTTCCCGAAAGGCCGTGACCAGCCGGGTGCCCAGGTACCTTTCGGCGCGTTCATAAATCTCGGGTGTCGTCAGGGTGCGGACCCACGAGGCATAATCGAGCACCTGCGCCACGATCTCGCGCGGGGTGCGGTCCTTCTTCAATTCGATGATGATCAGCCCGCCTGTGGCATCCATCGCCAAAAGGTCGATGAACTTGCCATGGTCGGTGGGCACCTGCTGCCCGATAATCAGGGCATCCAGACCAAGGAGCGCAGGGTCGGCGGCGACCCAATCCTCAATCATGCTTTCCTTAGCTAGGGCGCGGCGCTGTGCGGGGCGCAGCTTGCCGTCGGTGATGGCGTAAAGCGATGTCATGCGGCTTACTCCATTTCGTTCGGGAAGGTCGCAACCAGCGCCTCGTGGAGCAACTGCATTTCGTCGTATTGGGGCTGGCCAGCCATTGTCGCGATCTCGAAGTCGCGGCAATAGGCGATATCAGCGCCTGATAGGTAATCCGCATGCACAAGGTTCGCCCTGACTTCATCGGCATAATCTGGATATGGCCGCAGATCAGGGTCCGCGCTGTCACCTTGCAAGAACGCGGTGTAAAGCTCGACGATGACGGGCCGCATATGCACTTCTATATTGCGGACTTCTTTCATCATTTCGGCGATCTCGACGTCGATGGTTGCTTGGTCATTGAAAAAAACGTTACCGGTAGGGTGGGCGATCTTGTTGCGGCGCTTCACGAACTTGGCAAACTCGCCCACCTGCTGGTTCGTGCAACCGATCAGTTTCAGAAACCGGAAAATCTGGCTTTCCTTGAGCCGGTCGTAGAACTTGAAGGGGCTTTCGCAGTCCAGCAGGCTTCCCTCTTCGTCCGAGCGGAAGCCGACCATGGCCATGGCAAACTGCTCGGGTCGGGCCAACCTGATCTGCCATATCGAGAAGCTGACAAAGCTCATGTAGAGCAGATGAAAGGCTAGGCTGGCGAACTCGTATCGCTCGGTCTCGTAGTTCGTTTGGAAGGCTGACCATAGAAAATCGAGATACGCTTGTTCACTGGCGTTCGCCAAGGATTGAGGAAGATAGGTTCCGAGTTCCAGAGCTTCATCCATCAGGCGACCCTCAGCTCGCTGTCACGTTTATGGTGGGCGATCACCCAATGGGCCCAAGCCCGCACAAACGGTAGAAAATCGCTCTCGCGCACTGTTACTAACCGATAGGTTTCGGCGGCGGCCCGCTGCTCGTCGTTTTCTTCATACCTAGACAGAAAAGCGATGTGCTGGACACGCGTGCCCTCAGTTTCAACCCCACTTTCGTCCAGATAGATGATGTTCCCATGAGCCAGAGCATTCCGCAGCACCCGGAACACATCGCCCACACTCCGCCGCTGAATCGTATTTTCCTCAACAGAAAAAGACGGATTTCCACCCTCGCCCGGCCAATCCCGAGCCTCATTCGGATCTCCCATGATCCGCGAAAAGCGCCACTCGCCCAGACCATTGCCAGCCCAGAAATCAGCCGCCTGCCATTTTTGCTTTTCTAGTTTCTTGATTTCGGCCTGAAGATCGCCGCCGTGTTCTTGCTTTAGGGGATGTCTGTTGTTGGCGCGTTCCCACGGGACAAGAAGAATGGAAGAAGCCAGCATGACCGAGAATGTCACGAAAAGGTCGCGGTCTTTGGCGATAGGTTCGAAGGTTTCCAGCAATTGCAGGCAGCGTGCTGGGTATTCAGTGGCGAAGCGGTTCGGAATCAATCTGTTTCCTCCTTTGCTTCGCCCCAGACGTTGGCAATGGCACCTGAAATATCATCTTGGAGACGAGCTATTTCCAACTTCGCAATCTCTATTTTCTGTTGATAGCCCTCGACCTCGGCCACAATCTCACGCTGCACATCAAGCGGCGGCAGGGGGATGCGATGCTCTTGGTAGACGTCGGTTCTGCTCAGTCCAGGTATTCCCGCTCCACCGCGCAGAGCAGGAAGGTTTAGCGCACGGAGTACGTGATAGACATAACGCAAATCGGCGGTTTCTTGGTTCGTGAGCTTAACGAAATAAGTTGTGTCGATGGGGAAAAAATCTTCGTTGACCCACGTCACTTCCCCGGCTGATCCCTTGCGCCCGACGACAATTCCCGGCCCTTTCACAAGGAACTCATTGTGCGAACCGGACACACCATTTGAACCCATCACGGGATAGGGGCCATCAGTTCGTGCGGCTTGTGGCAGGCTTTTACCATACTCCAGCGTGCAGACTTCATTGAACGGAACTAATGGGAAAACTGAAAGTTTCTCAGTCTTCTTTACGTAGCGTTCGCCGCTAAGGTTGTAATCCCCGCCCTCCGCCACCCGTGCCCGCTCAACCGCGCTGCCAAGGTTACTTTCCAACGCCTCTCCGCCGCCCGCCCGCGCGGCTTGCAACCATGTCTCAAGTTCGGACTTCACCAAAGCAAGTTGTGACCCCGGCTGCGCTTTGCGCTGTGCGCCCAGTGCAAAACCGTCATTCTCGATCTTGAAAAAGGCGAGGTGCTTGCTCGCCTTAGCCACTGCTCGGTCGAGGATCAGGATCGAGGTCTTGACTCCGGAATAGGGGTTGAACACGCCAGCAGGCAGCGAGATGACAGCGGCGAGGTAGTTTTCCACCAGCATCTTGCGGAGGGCCACGTAGGCGCTTTGGCTTTGGAAGATGATGCCCTCGGGCACGACAATCGCCGCGCGGCCTTTGGGTGTCAGGTGTTCGGCGATATAATCGACAAACAGCACTTCGCTGCGTTTGGATTGCACCTGGAAACGGGTGTGCGGTTTGATCCCGCCTTTGGGCGACATGAAGGGCGGGTTGGCAAGGATGACATCGGCCATCTCTGTCCATTTTGCCTCAGATGTCAGTGTGTCGTATTCCTCGATCTTGGGATCGGCGAAGCCGTGCAAATAGAGGTTCACGAGGCTTAGCCGAACCATATCGGGCGAAATGTCATAGCCGTAAATGTTGCGGGCAAGGCGTTCGCGGTCGGGTTGGGTCAGTTGATCACCCGGATAACGCAGCGGGCTTTCCAGCGCCTGCTCGGCAGCATCCCCGCCTTCTGACAAAGATGACACGATGGGCGCGGTGGTCGAGTTCTGTTTTAGGATGTGCTTGTAGGCCGAAATCAGAAAGCCTGCCGTGCCACAGGCCGGGTCCATGATGGTCTCGGTCTTCTTCGGGTCGATGATCTCAACCATGAAGTCGATAATGTGGCGGGGCGTTCGGAATTGGCCCGCGTCGCCTTGGCTGCCCAGAACCGAAAGCAGGTACTCAAACGCATCGCCCAGCCGTTCACTGTGGTCATAGGTGAAGCTGTTGATCTCGCGCAGGAAGGAGCGGAGGGTTTCGGGATCTCGGTAAGGTAGATAAGCGTTGCGGAAGATGTCACGAAAAAGCTTGGGCAGGCCGTCGTTCTCGACCATCTTGGTCAACGCTTCGGAATAGGTGTTGAGCATGTCCTGCCCCGACACGCCGGGGGCCACGAGCTTGGCCCAACGGTAGCGTTCATAGTCCTTAGTAAAGAAGCGGCGCTGTCCGCCCAGTTCCTCGGCCTCAAGGTCCATGTCGTCCATGAATTTGTAGATCAGCGCAACGGTGATCTGTTCAACCTGACTTTTCGGATCGGGCACCTTACCCACGAGAATATCGCGGCAGGTGTCGATGCGGCGTTTGGTGTCAGTGTCTAACATGGGAGTCTTTCGTCAAAGGAAGGGGTTCAGGGACACGTAGTCCTTGATGTATTCGGGGATGCGCTTGCGCCACGGGGCGGGCACGTCTCTGAAGTCGCGGGTGGAAAAACCGGGGTTTACGTTCAGATCGGCCAAATGGCCAGCGTCGATCTTGGCGCGAACATGGGCATCGCGGATGTAAGCCTCGAAGAAATAGCGCATTTCCCGGATGCGGTCGGCTTCCTCGGGCTGCTGGTCCGTCAGGAATTTTTGGAATTCGTCCTCGATCAGCTCGGCTTTGCTTTTGAAGCCGGGGATGAATCCGAAAGCCTTTTCAACTAGCTCGCGCACAGAGATGCGGCGATCCACCCCTGCCGCACGGCGCAGCTTTTCGAGGGTGTAGAACTCGTTTGGTTTGTCAAAAATTTCTTCGATGACGTGGCGGGTCGCGGCCTCCCAATTCTGGGCGGCGACCAAATCCGACAGCGTTGCATCGGCACGGGCGGCGTCTTCGAACTTGCCGAACAACTCGCGATCGATCCGCATCCCATTCTTGCCGATCTGGCGCTCGATCTGGCTGACCACATCATCGGGGTCGAAATGTTCGTAGGTACCAACGCCGCCCGTGGCAGTCGCTTGCCCATTCCCCCCGTCGCCGCCCGTGGACAAAGGCATGGTCGGCGGTGCGGGAAGGTTGATCTCTTCGTCGTAATCGAAGCTCTCTTCGAAATACTCGCAGTTGGCGAAGAAATCGAACAGACGGAACGCGGTCTTTTTGACCTCACCACGCGCGGCTTTCTGGGCCGGATCGAACATTTCTTCGGCAAAGTTGTGCTTACGGGTGCCCCGACCTTTGATCTGCACGAAGTCGGAAGGTGAGAAGATCGGACGCATCAGCGCAAGGTTCAGGATGTCCGGCGCATCATAACCCGTGGTCATCATGCCCACCGTGACGCAGACCCGCGCCTTGCTGGTCCGATAGTTTTCGACAAAACCGCTGTGACCGCCGAGATTGTTGTTCGCGAAGTTCACTGTCATCTTTTGGGCGTCGGAAACGTGGCTCGTCACTTGCATTGCGAAATCAGAATTGTAGCGCCCCGGCCAAAGCCGATCCGCCAAGGCATTCAGGATTTGGGCGATCTTTGCCGCGTGGTTCTGACTTACAGCGAAGGCGAGCGTCTTCCCGAACTCGCCCGATATCGGGTCGCGCAATCCGTGCTGCAAGAGGGTTTCGCAAAAGGCGAGGTTGGTCCCTTCCGCAAAGAACTTCTTCTCAAAATCACGCCCCGCAAATACATCTTCTAGCTCGTTGCCTTCGTCATCGGTCGTTTTGACAACGAAGCCCTGATCGGACAGAAGCTGGGTGGTCACACCTGTTCGTGCGTCAACCACATAGGGATTGATTAAGAACCCATCTCTGACGCCGTCAATCAGGGAATAACGATACGTCGGTTCACCCGTAGTACAGCCGAAGGTCTTGTAGGTATCCAGCATCATGCGCCGCTCTGTCTCGCGCGGATCCCGCTCACTTGTGCCGCTATTGGATTGCCTAAGGTAGTCCTTCGGTGTTGCGGTCAGGCCCAGCTTGTACCCGATGAAGTATTCAAAGACCGCGCGAGCATTCCCCCCGATGGATCGATGCGCTTCATCTGAAATGACCAGATCGAAATCGGTCGGGGCGAATAAGCGACGAAATTTATCGTTGAACAAAAGCGATTGCACAGTCGTCACCACGATGTCGGCCTTGCGCCAGTCGTCCCGCTGTTCCTTGTATATGACCGAAGTGAAATCATTTTTGAGATAAGCTTTGAACGCTTTGTCTGCCTGAACTTCCAACTCGAGGCGGTCCACCAAGAACAATACCCGTTTCGCGTTTCCGGTTTTTAGAAAAAGCTTAATAAGCGCGGCAGATGTCAGCGTCTTTCCGGTCCCAGTTGCCATTTCAAATAAGAAGCGCGTAGAGCCCTTGGCGGCATCCTCCTGCACTCGCTGGATTGCCCGCTGTTGATAGGACCGGAGAAACCTCAGCTTGTTCGCTTCAATAAATTGGGAGCGTTCAGCTCCGACCTTCCAACTGGCCTCTTGCGGATAGGAGGGCATTTGAGTCAGCGCGATATAATCAAGGCCTACTTGTTCGCCTGCAAGCCGATCTGCATCCGGGGTAAAGGCGTAGTGATTTCCAATTTCCTTAGGGCTTGGAAACTTTGAAATTACTACTGGATTGCCTTGTTCTAGATCCCAAAGATAGTGGATGTTGCCATTGCTCAGAATGACAAAACGGGCGTTCTGGGATCGCGCGTACTTCCGTGCCTGTTCTTTGGCTGAAAGCGGGTTCTTATCTTCTGATTTAGCTTCCAGAATAACCAGAGGCTTGCCGCAACCATCAAGCAGAAGGAAATCGATAAACCCGTCTTTACACTGTTCGAGATCATCGCCCAGGGCGTCGAGATCGCGTTGCGAAATCTTCACATTGGGTTCTAACACGATGTTCGCTGGACCGTTCAGGTCATCAAAGAAGCGCCATCCCGCGCCTTCAAGGAGGCGATTGATCTTGATCCTAGCCGTCGCTTCCTTGCTCGCCAAACCTGCCCCAACCCAATAATTCAATAACCCAGGCAGTCTATTCGGAAGCGATGTGAAACTTCCAGTGGAAAGCTATGGCTTTCTTGAGTTTTCTCCGGTGGAACAACGGGTTTCTGGCGGCATTTAGAAAGTGCTAAGAACCCCGTAGCATTGCCGACGCAACATCTCGTCATCCCGCACATAGCGACTCAGCATCGTCCCGAAGGCGTCGCCTGTCTGCGCCCGCACCCTGAAAGGTTGCCACCCCAGCCTTGATGGCGCTGGTGGCGAGGCCCGCCCGCAGGCTATGCGTACTGGCGCCTTCGGAACGTACTCCGTGAGATTCTGAGACAGTTGGGACCAAAGTAGTCCATATGCGACGCGCTGAGAATTGAACAACACGAGCGATCCGGTAACCTGACATCACCATCCTATGTTACCCCGGTCATTCCATGGACAGAAGCTCCACGCGCGTCCGGCTGATACTCAGATCGTACTCGGTGCGAACAACATAGGTGTTCGTGACATACCCACCGAATCCGTTGCGCGCGCGAACCGTACCTATGACCATAAAGCGGCACTCTCCCAATCGTGAAACGCTGTGAGGCTCAAGCGGAAACACGGCGCTGTCAGGGTCGTTCAGCAACTTCTCGACATGTGATTGAGCGGTCGCGGCTGCCCAACTAGATGCACGATCCGTGTTGTCGCAATACCGCTCGCGGGCAGGAGGACCTTCCCATCGAACAATTGCAACAATTCCAACGATAATTAGTAGCAGCACCAAACCCGCTGGCCAATTATCTTTCAGCTTGTCCAGTTCACTACGAGCCGCCTCCCAGTCTTTCCTGTAACTCTCACGCATTCTCTCATGAAAACTTTGCTTCTTCGACATTCTACCCTTCGTCCTTCCGTTACGTTTTGATCAAGGAAATGACCGAATTGGTCTGCATCATAAGAGCAAATCGTTCGTAGCACGCAAGGCTATAACCGAACAAAACGTTCCTATGGAAGCGTTCAGTAAGAATCTCAAAATCCGGGCCGACGAACTCGGGATATCCAATGCAGAGGCGGCGCGCAGAAGCGGGCTGAGCGAGCGGCGCTATGCGCACTACGTGAGTGGTGATCGCGAGCCTGACCTTGCCACGCTCGTTAGGATTTCTAGTGCACTCGCTACGACACCAAACACGTTGCTTGGGTTGGAAGACATGCCCAAGACTACCCCGCAGGACTTGGTGATTCAGCGCATTCACTCTGCGGCAATGGGCGTCTCCGCCCGAGCTCTTGAAATTGTTGCTGTTCAGGTGGAAGCGCTTTCCGGAAAGCGAATGTAGCGGAAACTGCCCGAGCGATCCTCTCACAAAAGAGCCCCCGCCGCGTTTCCCTCAAACATCTCACCATCTCGCACATAACGGCTCAGCATCGCATCGGATGCGTGGCCTGTCTGCGCTCGAACCTTATAAGTCGGCACCCCAGCCTTGATAGCACTCGTAGCGAGGCCAGCCCGCAAGCTATGCCCGCTGTAGCCCTCAGGAACGATCCCTGTGGCCGTGAGACGGCTTCGCAGGATAGTAGAGACCGCATCCCCTCTGAGGCGGCTTGTGAGCGCATTCCCGTGGCGATCCACGGGTCGAAATATAGGGCCATCGCTCAACGCTAACACCCCGCGCCACGCATGAAGTGCCGCAACAGGGCAATGACGAGTTCGTCCGAGAGGGATGCCGATTTTGCGTCCCTGCCCCGCCTGATCAGTTTTGGAGCGGCGCAAGTGCAGGGTAAGCCCTTCTCGGACCTCCTCGACATCTGCCAAATCCAGTCCGGTCAGTTCCGAACAGCGAAAGCCGCCCGCCCAGCCGATCAGCAGCAAGGCGCGGTCACGGAGAGCGCGGGGATCGTCCCCCATCGCATCGAGGATCAGAAACAGGTCTTCGCGCAGCAGGGGTTTGGCTTGGTCCTGCGCCGTGCCTTTCAACCGCTTGATCCCCCGCATCGTGGCGCGGACCATCTCGCTTTGGGAGGGGTTTGGCCAATCGTTGGCGGCGTGGACCTTGCTCAATGTCGCCACCCGCCGCGCCAGACTGGCGGGGGCGAGGCTGTCGGCATGCTCTGCCAGATAGCGGGCGACCATGGCAGGCGTGGCGGGCAGATCGCCGCCCCATGCCGCGAAGTGAGATAGATCGGCGCGGTAGGCCTTGCGGGAGCTGTCAGAAAGGCTCGCACGGATGAAGGTCTCGGCGGCCTCGACCCCTTTCAACCCGTCATTTGTGGGCCGGGATAAGAGAATGTTATCCCGGGTTAGGGATATGCAATCAGTCATTGCCCTACCCTCCCAAGGATCACTCTGCGGCAATCGTTTAGCTCCGGGATCGCAGCTTTCATAAGGGGCAACAGTTTCTCAGCATGGCCTAGGTCAATCCCGAGGCACTCACGTTCCATCTGGGAACGGAGCGTTTGGCCCAACGGTCCATCCTGTCGGTTCCGAAGTAAGCCGCTTTCCACGCGGAACACAGCCTCACCCAGCAATTGCGCTCTGCCTGCGTATGGGAAGGTGTCGCGCGCAAATCTTGCGACCTCGCTGCTACCCGCCATGAGGCGACGAATAGCTGCCTTTCCCTCGCGCGTGAACATATCGAGAGCCCAACCGGGTTGACCTGCGATCTCGATCTCCTCGGGGAATTCGTCATCAGGGTTTTCTTGCTTGAGTCCATTCGCTCGCGACAAAAGCGCAACGAGAAGTGGCAACATCGTTCGTGTGCGCTTTCCCCCCTCCTGCGCCAACCATTCAACTGAGGGGCCGACGCCAAGCGAGTTAAGCAATTCGGTGGGCACATATGACGGGGACGAATTGCAATTGATTGCAAATTTGCGAGCCGCGACGCTTGCCTCTGTTACGCTGAGATCACCGGACACCGCGTACAACAATCGCTGCGCAGACATTCCTGCGAACTTTCGCGCTACATGGGGGATGTCCGGGTGCGAGTTCAAAACGCAGAGCAAATCATCGGCGGATCGGTTCTTTGGGCTGAGCGCCAAGTCGGTAGCTATTCCTATCGCCACTCGCATCTCGCCCCCGAGCGACCGCCGCAAGGTTTTTCCACGCAAGGCAACTAGGACTTGGCCGACCAGCGGTAAATTCGCGAGACCGATATCTTCAAAGGCAATGACACCGAGCCTGCGCCACATACGCACGGGATCCGTCGATAACAGCGACCAGACCGCTTGTTGTGTGCGTTCGACATCGCCTCTTCGGATAGCCTTTTGCAGCAAGCTCGCGGCTTGCCATGGCGAAAGCGGCACTGGGCTTTGCGGGGTCACAATCGGCCAAGTCGATGCACGCCTTACGATCAGGGTTTCAAACCGGGTGGCTGGGGAAATAGATGGCATGTGGCTCCTCCTTGAGCAGGGGAAGCAGAACCATTGTGCCCTCGTATTTCGTATCTATTTTGGCGACGCAGGGAAGGGTTTTGCGATTGGGGACGGAGTTTTATTCGTCGAATAATTCCCGGAAATTTTTCGTCGGTTTGACATTCTAGTGCGGGGGCGGAGGTTTCCAAGACACCGGGATTTCCGGCGCATAATGATGGTACCGATAAGTGTCCCCTTCCCGCCTGCATTTTTGCAGCGGCTGCTACGCTGTGATGAGTAATGTGATCGAGGTTAGTTCGTCATCTACTTGATGGAAAAAATCAGCCGATCTCAGCCTGAGATTACTCATTGTCTCTGTCAGGACCTCTATGTCTTTTTCAGAACTTCTCTGAGCATTTTCACAACATATCCGACAAATTTGTGTGACCGATTACCGTTTCCCCATTTGCTCTTGAGCACCCCACCATGCTTCAAATCGGGTCACTCTGGCTCTACACCGCGTTTGTCCCTGTATGTGTATCGGAGACTAAATCTGAAATCGAATATCGCGTTAAGAGAAACTCTTCCCTGTGCTTTTTGCACCGGTCAAATCCACTTCTGTTTTCTTCTTCCCGAATCCACTTCATTCTCCCCGAAGCTAGTTGCGAACCGAGCGAAGCGAGTGGAGCAACTATCATCATGTCCTTTTCTTTGTGCCCACTGGTTAAGATGATGATATTATATATTCATTAATGATATTATTAATATTGTTATAAATGATCGGACCTTCCGAAATTTTTTCTTGAACGAGCATCTGGTACTGCTCAACGGCAACGTGCCAGAATCTGCGCATCACAGAAATACTAGGGTAATGAAAAAATTTCTTTGAGAAGCACTCTGGATCCTTGTCGAAACTGTCCCCATCTACCGACCCAATTGTGATCGCAAGATGAACTCCAGCCATAAAGCTCGACCAGTTCTCAGTCACAGTTCTAAAAATATCTGGCGCAAGCCCTCTAGGACTATCCTTCGCCAACCCGACGAGCATACCAAACTGTTCTCGGGTTTCTTTTCGTCCTGAAAAGCTCCGCCAGTATGCCACCATAATGCGTGCGAAGTCTTCGTTTGTTAGATCGGCTGGACTACATATCCGAATAAGCTTCCGACTGCGACCGCCGATTCGTTTTGTGATGGTACGAAAGGGATTGCTCTTAGAAATTCTCTGGACTTGCTTCGTCGTCACTCCCAGAATGTCTGCCAAGTTCTCGCTATCAATACCCGCCCAAGTTCGTCCTTCCAACACTATAGGGTTTAGTTTGGTCCATTTTTCGATCTCGAAGTGCATTGCTTTAGCTGCCCCCTTCAGATCCGTCCTCTTACGCTGCTTTTCTTCCTTCAGTTTCAAAAAATTTTCGATGCTGTGGGTCGTTAACTTACCGCTATCGACTGGTGGCAAAACCAATGTGCTCGGCGGCTGTTCGGAGACGGATTCAGATTTGAGTTTTTCTTTTAAGTTTTTGCTGGTTGTAACGAGCCAACTTACGCTTCCGGTTGACATAAAAACCTCATGACTTCTTGTTCCGCAATCCAACGGAATGGGTTAGTAGCCTCTCCCAAGATCTCGCGCAGAACGCGCCTATCCGAGACAACGATTTATTTGAATTTATGTTCAGTCAACGCGACGAGACGCGAGGAACCCCAAGACATCATTGAGATGGTAGCGTACTGTGCGATGCCCCAACTCAATGTAAGGGATTGCTGGAGGTGTGCCGTTCTGCCGAGCAGCGTGGCGGTCTTTGTCCAGGTAACGGCGAGAAACGCCAAGCATTTGTGCCGCCTCGATAGAGGTGAGCATTTCGGATGCGAGTCGAACCGGCTTCTTGATACTTATGGTCATTTTTGTGTCTCCAAGGAACGAAGCTGGCACACCAAAGAGGCGTACCCAGTTTTTTTTGCTTCGCGCTGCCCAATACACATTCGACAGAAATCGAACACGTAAAGGGCGCAAACATCCTTGTTTTGACGCTCATGTATTTATGCAAGATCTTCTATCAGGTTTCAAGCACTCTTTTTGTGGTCAATAAAGTCCGATATGTCCTGAACAGACTTACGCAAAGTCTCGGGGTTCTTCGAAACCTGATAGCCTAAGGTCACGTTTCCCCCACTGGCGTGGTTCAAAAGACGAATAATTTTGCTTTGCTGCAAATCTAAATCCGTAGCAATCGTCGCGAAAGAACGTCGAAGATCGTGAAAGTTAATGGGCCACCCCAAGGCCAGGCGAAAGGCTCTGAGCGTCTTTCGCGGATCTCCATAGGGGGTAGCCCCCCAAATGTAGACATCCCGCCCTGAGCGCCCATGCAGCCCCGCTAACAAGGCATATGTTTGGTCGGACATGGGAAGCGTCAAAGCTTCTCCATTTTTTGCGCGATCGGCGGTAATCGTAAACGTCTTCGATGCCATGTCGACATCAGCCCACTTGAGATTAGACGCTTCGCCCATACGCATACCCGTTCGAGCCAAAATTTCTACGAAAACCTTGAATTTTTCTCCAGCCCCATGATGGCGGTTAGAATTGATTTCTAGGCCGTCTAGAGCTTCAAAGAATGTGGCCCAATCTGACACGAAGGTTTGCTTTCGTTTAGCCTTAGGCATCAACTTTTTCGCCTTGATAATATCAGCAGGGCATTCAGCTAGGATTGCCAAGCCGTCGCAGTCTGTTATGTCAGCCCTCGCCCAGTTCCAGCATGATTTGAAAGTGCGGACAGCTAGCGCAGCTCCCGCAGGGGTTCTGTCCATTATCTGAGCAAACCGAGCCTGAAACAGTTTTGGCGTAATCCGGCGCAATTCCATATCACTCCAATCCCCGAACTCCCGCGACATTGTGCTACGGTAGGTCGCAGAAGTGCTGGCTCGGAGCCGTCTCTCGCCAAGCCAGCCGTCAATTGCTTGGCCCAATGTCATTAGCTTGGCACGTTCACGCCTAAGCTCCGCATTTCGGTCTTTTCCATCCGCCATTTCAGAAAGTGCCTTCATGGCCAACCTGCGCGCCTCAGCAAGTGTCAGAGTATCAACTCTGCCGATTGTCACCCGCCGGGTTCGGCCCTTAACACGGCTCTCCGCAAAGTATGATTTACTTGCTGCGCCTACCCTGATCCCAAAACCAGGCAAAGCATCGTCCGTTATTAGCGTCTGACCGCTCAAAGAAAACGGCAAGTCTCGTACATACTGCGCGGTTAGTTTCGTCATGATCCTCCACCCTAGTAGGCAAATAGTAGGCATCCAATGGGATTATATGGGTAATTATGGAGTAAATATGAGCCGCACTCAATACCCATAAGACCTTGTTTTAAAATGATTATAGGATAAAATAGGGATAAACGGGATGCTATGGGATAGTTGCGATAACTGAGACTGTTAATCAATTGGTCGTAGGTTCGATCCCTACCGCCGGAGCCAAACTTCACCAAGTTATTGACGATGTTTGGCAATTCACCCTTCGTGGGGTGAGTAGCACATAAGCGTCACACATGTGACGCTCGAAGCGTCTCTTGCGATCTGGTCGGTGGTCCCTTTTCGGGAGACCTACGATGGCCCTTCAAACCCATATTCTGCGCCGAGGCGCGACTTATGCGTGGCGCAAGCGCCTGCCCGCCGTCCTGGGCGGCGGTGTTGTCCAGATCAGCCTTCGCACAAATGATCCCTTGATCGCGCGCCGTCTCGCGGTCATCGTCAGCGCCGAAAGTGTGAGGGTTTTCGACGCAATGGCCGAAGCAGGATTGAGCCGGGAGGATGCGCAGAAATTTCTGCGTGCCGTGATTCTAAAGGAGCTTCGCGCCATAGAATTGCGCCGCGCCGCCGCCTCTGACCAGGCTGATCCCAGCGCGTGGCAGGATGAGCGCTCCATGGATTGGGCGATGGGCAAGGCGCTGATGTTCATGTCGCAACGCGGAGCCTCGGCCCGTGACCTATCTGAAGGTGACATCGCTTCGATGTCAGCCGAGAGCAAGACCTCGAAGGACATTGAACGAGTGCAGGACTGCCTCGATATCGAGGCGCAGGCCTATGCCCATCCGCCCATGCAATTTGGCAATGCTCGGACGGTGAAGGCGATGCGAGAGGCGCTGGACCGGCAGGAATTCACGACAATGGAATTCATGCAGGGTCGCCAGATCTGGTATCAAGGCCGCGCCGCCGCGCTGCTGACAAGCTTGAAAGAAGATCAGCCCTTTGATGCGGCCATGGATCTTGCCGGGCGCCTTGCGCGGGGAGAGAGCACACCCCTGCCCGTTTCACAGCCTATGATGGCCGCTGACGTTTCACCGGACTACGACCCCAACCTAGGCTCCCTCATTGGCCGCCTGATGGAGCAGAAGCGACGGCACGGCCTGTCTGGTCAGATGATCACACAGATGACCCGGGTCTTCGAGCTTTTCGCCGAGGCGACCGGCCTGCGCGATATCCGGGATCTGAGGCAAGCGCATATCTCAAAGTTCGTCGATATTTTATCCGCGCTCCCCGCCACCTATCGCAAATCGCCGAAGGATCGGGACAAGCCATTGCGCCAGATTCTCGCCGAATCCGCAAACACCAGCACAGGTCTCTCAACGACCACGATCAGTCGCAACCTTGACTATCTCGGGCAGTTGCTGACCAAGGCACGCTCCGAGGGCTTCGCGAACGTCCTGCAAATCGACTTGGGCTCGTTGCGCCCGCGCAAGACCAAACGCGACCGCGACGAGCGCCCCGCCTTTTCGAGCGAAGATATTCAGCGCCTGTTCACGCATCCGGTCTGGCAGGGCAACCAGCGCAAGCAGAAATGGCAGGAGCCGGGACCATACATCACGCTAGACGGCCTGTATTGGCTACCGATCCTCGCGGCGCTCACCGGAGCGCGGCGCGAGGAAATCGCAGGACTGAAGGCAGTCGACATTGCCGAAGTCGCAGGCATGCCGGCGATGCAAATCGCACCGAATTCGAACCGGAGCGTTAAGACGCTGGCATCAAGTCGGACTTTGCCGCTCCATCCACAACTGATTGAACTGGGCCTTGTCGATCACGCGCGCGAGCAGATCGATCGGAAAGGTCCCGAAGCCGACCTTTTCCCCGACCTGAGACCTGCGAAAGCGGGCGTAAAGTTCGGAGAGAAGATCGATTACAGGTTCCGTCTGCTTGTCCAAAATCGTTTGGACGGCAATCCAGACGGCAAGGTATTTCACAGCTTTCGCCACTACGTCACAACCCAATTGAGCCGGATGCCCCGCGTGCCTAAACAGGTGAGAAAGGACATCCTTGGCCATGTTGGCGAAGACGTGACGAGCGAACGGTATACCGAAAGGGCCCCGCTGGAGGCGATGTTAAAGGCGATCCGGCAACTGCCGAGGTTGCCAGTTTCTAGGAGAGAGGGAGGTTGAAGAGTCCTATCGCGTTTGCGTTCTGATCTCTCAATTCATCTAGGCAGCCTCTCGTTCGAACGCCAACGGGCTTATCCCACCCAGAGACAAATGTCGCCGACGTGGCGTACATTGCCAGTGCGCCCCGGATCATCTCTGAACGGGGCGCAAATCCGCATCAGCCGATCTGTGCCATATACCGCTCCAGCATCCGGCGTATCATTTCAGGGCGTGTGGGTATGTCTGTCTCTGCCCGCCGTAGCTCATCGATTTTTTCGATGACTTGCGTTTCAAGCCGCAAAGTTAGCGCTTGGGTGTCTTTTTTAGGAGGAGCCATGTGTTTTTTCGCATTTTAATGTTGACATCATAGAGCAACGATGGCACATTAAGCGAGCGAAGGCAAGAGTTGCCGCTCTCACCCTCGCTCTAACCCCAGCCGATCTCGGATAGGAGACCCACCATGGCTAACGACACGACTATCACGCGTTTTAGCGCGAATGAAGACACTTCCCGCTACACCCCGTCGCCGATCTCGACGCAATTCTTGAAGTTCCTTGGGCAGTTTGCCGACTGGATCGAGAAGGAGCGCGACATCGCAGATGTTAACGTCTGGGACCCGGCCTTTTCCGGCTGGCTGCGGGATGCGGAACTGGCGCAAGAGCGCGTGACCGGTGCGTTGAGCGCCCTCATCAAAGAGGCACCGACCCGCCCGTCCGACAAACCGCTCAAGCTGGCAGCCTATCTTGTGCATCTTACCATGTGCTCCGAGTGCCCGGGCGAGGTTGCGCGGTTTGCGGAGATCGCGCGGCGCAAGGCGGACCACTTTCGGATGGTTGATGACAGCGCAACCCACCGCCGCGTGAACGCGATGATCCGGACCGCGTTGACGCTGTTTGAGAGCTTTGTCGCGCTTGATCTCGTTGGCTATGCGCCGGGCGATGATCTCGACACATGGGCGCCCTGCCCCTGATCTCCTGAGAGACTAGACAGCCACTTCGTATCGCGTCCTCACCGGACGCGTCAGCGGTGGCATGTCATGCGGCTCTCGCCGCCGACCCTTCGGTCGCGCCCTGTGGCGCGCCGTATCCCCCTATTCATCAGGAGATCTGGCTATGACCCAGCATAATCCGCACGCCCCCGCCCCCAAGACCCTCATCATCGGCGATGTCGAGTATCCCATCTATAATGGAACCATCCACGCCCACTGGGCGGATGCCGCGACAGCCAAAGGCTACCGCATTCTGGCACGCGTCAAGAACAAGGATCACCTCGCGCTCGAATGTGCGACCTGTGGCGGCGTTCACATCAGTCGGCACTCCGTTGTGCTGAATGCCAACCCTGAATGCCCGCACTGCATCAAGGCCCGCTGGCGCGCGAAATCCAACGCCGCGGGGCTTAAAATGCTGCGACGCGATCCTAAGCATCGCCATTATGCGTTTTATCGCGCGCCCTGTGGCCATGAGTTGCGCCGCCAGTTTACGTTCGTTGAACGCGTGGCGCGTGGTGAGGTCGCGCATCGGTGCGAGATCTGTCTGAAACACCGCGAGCAGGCAGAAGCCAAGGCCCAGGGTTGGGAGCGCATCGGTGCCGATCCCAAGGGCAAGGACAACTATCGCCTCTATCGCCACGCAGATGGCTGCGGTGCCACGGCCCGCGTCGCGCGCGTGAACATGCAGACCGGCCGCTTCACCTGCCCCGGTTGCGGCGAAAGCTGGTCGACCGAGCCGAGCTATCTTTATGCAATGCGCTTTGAGTTGAAGCCCGGCAAGTTTGTCATCAAACTCGGTTATTCGCGCGACCCCGAAAGCCGCCTCCAGCATCAACTGGCGCGCTCGCGCGACCTTCCGCGCGTGCTGTTGCGCAAGATTCCGATGCGCTCGGGCCGTTACGCTCAACTCATGGAAAAACGCCTGCACAAGCGGCTTGAGCGGCGCTATCCCGCAGAGCTTGTTCCGCGTCACGAGTTCATCAACCTGCTCAAGGTGAAATCCGAAATTTATCGCCCCAACCTTGAAACGGTGATCTTGCGTGAGTTGAAGCGCCTTGAGCGCAAGGAAGCCGGACCCGCTGGGCGTAGCCAGATGAAGCGGCGCGCCCGGCAGGCCCGGATCCGCAAATCCCGGCACTAAAGGCGCAAACCCCTGCCTTTGTGATCATACTCGCGGCCCCGCTTTCCGGGGCTGCCTCTTCCCCCATGCCTTATGAGGCCCGCTATGACCCAATTCGATTTCTCCCCTAGCTGGGGTCCGCTCGCGCTCTCTGCTATCCGCCGCCTGCAGGCCGATAAAGAGGCCAAGCAGCCCGCCAAAGCCGCGCAAACAGATGCGTATGACGACTTCGATATGCTTATCGATGACACCCCCTTCGATCTTGAAGCCCAGCCGCCTGAAACAACGGCGGCGGGAGACGAGCCTGACACGGGAAGCATCAAAGAAGAGACGTCGACGCCCCCGCTCGATGGGCTCGCAAGCAGCACCATGCCGGCAAAATTCCTTGATGCGCGGGATCTTGCGCTGACACTGCGGCTGGCGGCAACTTTTGGAACGCTGGACCGCGTCGCAGATGTGACCAAGCCCGGCGCGCTGACCATTCTTCAGGGCTGCACGCGGGAGGAAACGCCGGACGTAACGCGCATCCTGGGCCGGGGTTTTCTGCCCGATGGCAGCATTCGCTTTGAGAAGCCGGGACACCGTCCATCAGCGCAATCAACATTGACGATCCTGACTTTGGAGAACGATCAAAAGAGCGCCCCTCTGGCCAATCTCGCTGATGCGCTGGCGTCCTCAGACCGACCTGTTCTGCTTTATATGCCGGTCGGCACCCGGCTGCCCGAGGCGGTCGCAGCCAACTTGCCCGCACCCCTAAAATTGGCCGCACTGGACCGCCACCTCACACTGGTTCATCTGCATCTGACCTATCCCGGGGACCTTGATCTGGCCGCCCTTTGGGACGCCCTGCCCGATGATGATGCCCTCGCCGCGTTGCCCGAAATCACCCGCATGCTGGCCCTGCGCGCGCCAACTGCCATGGCGGCGGTTGAACGCCTCGTGGCGGCTGTGGCCCCGCCGCGCCGCGCCGCCGTGCCTCGATTGGATCAGATGACCGGCGACGGCGCGGCTTTGCAGGCCGCACGACGTTTGGTTACGGATCTGAACGCCTGGAAATCGGGCGCTGTTGCGTGGTCCGATCTCACGCGCTCGATGTTGCTCGTCGGCCCGCCCGGCACCGGCAAGACCTTTCTTGCGCAGGCGATGGGCGCAAGCGCGGATGCCACGTTTGTCTCGGGCAGTTTTGCGGAATGGCAGGCGGCGGGTCATTTGGGCCATATGCTCGCCGCGATGCGCGCCACCTTTGCCAAGGCGCGCGAGAACACGCCCGCGATTCTGTTTATCGATGAGATCGACGCCGCCGGGTCGCGATTACAAAGCGATCAGCACAACTCGAACTACCAGCGCAACGTGATCAACGCGTTCCTGCAGGAACTCGACGGTGTGATGCACGCGCAGGGCGTGCTCGTGATCGGCGCAACAAATGACGTGGGCGCACTTGATCCCGCGATCCTGCGTCCCGGCCGATTTGATCAGCAGGTGAGCGTGCCGCTGCCGGATGCGCAGACACTGCACGGCATTCTGCGCACACATCTTGATCTACCCGACGCCGAACTGCGCGATCTTGCGCGAGACGGTGTTGGCATGAGTGCCGCCGATATCGACGCGGCGATCCGGGCCGCAAAGTCGCAAGCGCGCGCGCAAAACCGTGCGCTGTCTCTCGACGATTTGCGCCGCCAAATCAACGGTGATGCGCCGCGTGAGGCGGCGCAAGACTGGCGCGTCGCCCTGCATGAATGCGGCCATGCGATCGTGTATCATGCCCTTGGTTTGGGCACCATTGCGCGCCTGTTGCTGCGCCGCGATAGTGGCGGCGAGGCGCACATTGGGGCGCGGCGCGCGCTCGCCACACTGGCCGATATTGAAGATGAGCTCGCGTTCCAACTCGCGGGGCGTGCCGCAGAAACGCTTGTGCTCGGCGAAGTCTCAGGCGGCGCGGGAGGCGATACGATGTCCGATCTCGCCCGCGCTACAACCCGCGCCACTTGGATCGAGACGCGCTACGGCTTGGGCCATCACGAACTGATCTGGCTGGATGAGCCCGAGCATGTCTCGCTGCGAAACCCGCATGTTTACGGCCGCGTGCGCAAGCGTCTCGCGGCAGCGCAGAAACGGGCGACGGCGATCCTTGAGACGCACCGCGCGGTGATGGATGCAATGGCGCGCGATCTTGTCGAGAAACGCGAATTGGCGGGGGAGGAATTGGCCAAGCGGCTTGAGGGCGTCTGTCGTCAAAGGACCGCCAACGATCACGCCGCCCCACCAAAACCCGGCCGCGATCACGCAGATGATCTGTTTCAGCAAGGTGACACGACACAAGGGTCGAACAGCGCGGCAAGGTAAATTGAGCCCTCCCGCTTGGGGTAGCATCGGTGATCCGGGGCCTCTGAAAGAGTCGGCTGCGGAAATCCGGAAACGTTCACGAAAACGGCATCATTCCACTTGCAGCCTACAGTCAGAACGATACGGTCTTTTTCACTGATTTGTGCGGGAGGTATTTTAATGAAGGCTATTCTTTCAACCATGGCTGCGATCCTGGCGCTTTCACTACCGATCCAAGCCATGCCGACGGCTGCTGCACTGAGCCAAGATGAAATCGCCCACGGTGGCGGTTGCCGGAAAAGCTCACCTGCTGGGCAGTGCTGCCACATGGACACCAAAGCGGGGCGTGTCCATTGTCACTAAGGCTCTTGCTCGGACTTATCCTTGCGGTTGGTCTTTGTGGGCCGCTGCAAGCGAAGACCATAACCGGCACAGCGTCGGTTATTGACGGCGACACCATCGACATTCACGGGAGCCGAATTCGGCTACACGCGATCGACGCGATCGAGAGCCGTCAGCGCTGCAAGCTGCCCAACGGCAAGCTGTGGAACTGCGGTAAGGATGCGTCATTTGCACTCGCGGACAAGATTGGACGCGCGCCGGTCTCATGTGAGGTCACCGATATCGACCGATATAAACGCTTCGTCGCGATCTGTCGCCAAAACGGGGAAGACCTGAACGCTTGGCTTGTTCGCAATGGCTGGGCCGTTGCGTATCGGCGTTATGGGCGGGATTACGTGCCCCAGGAAGACGCGGCTAGGAAACAACAAGCCGGTATCTGGGCGAGCGAATTCATGATGCCGTGGGATTGGCGCCGGCGCTAATATGACGCTGATGATGCGGGGGGGCGGCCCGCATTTGATGTTATCGTAACCCAAAGTGACGAGTAGGAAGGGCGGAAAGTGTGCATTCGCCGCTTTGCAGCGAGAATTTTGAGATGCCGCCAAAAGCGGACCTTCAAAGCCGAGCGGTCTGGTCGGTCCGCTTTCGGGATGGTTCTTCAGGAAACCGGACGTTTGCTGCAAAAGCAAAACGAACCCGACCACATCCCGAATGCGGTCATTCAAGACGGCTAGCCCGACGGAACACTTAAGACGTCCGTTGTGGGCTCGTAGTCGCGCGAATAAATATTTTTGGATATGTAGCGCGACACATCAACACCCCCTGCGTTACCGTCACGGCAAAGCGACCAGCCTCAGCTTAAAAACGCCCCTTCGGCCCCCCACTCAAAACGAAATTGTGCCGTAATTTCGTCGATACCACCAAGTTCAACAGCGCCGCTTGGCGGGCAGTTTCACGATAGCTCTTGAGCAAAATCGCTGAACATAAGATTGCACGTCTCGACGTTCTCTTGCCCTCGATTTGTGCGCGCGAAACTGCTTTCATTTTTGCGCGCTGGGATGCATCAAGCGAACATGTCCAAATGCAATGGCTCATACCTCAGCGATCCAAAGGAAACGCGATCAGATGCTAGAAGTTGATTTAAGACCTCGGACCATTTCAAGGGTAGAAAATGGCAAGATCATTCCACCAACGAACCTGGAATTGATTGTCACCGACCACTGCAATATCAGCTGTCAGCAATGCAATCACGCGTCCCCAGTGATGCGAAAGTGGAATGCCGATCTGCAACAAACCGAACGCGTCCTGGGGGTGTTGTCAAATGTCTATCATTGCGACCGTTTACGGTTGCTGGGCGGCGAACCTTTATTACACCCAGACCTGACGAACCTTATCCATATTGGCCGGGCATCGGGCATTGGAAACACTATCCATCTCATCACAAATGGTGTGTTGCTTGATCGGCTGCCAGATGAGGCTTGGCGTGCTTTAGATGTGCTGGAGATATCAGTCTACCAAAACGCGGGCCTCTCCAAAGACTTGATCAAAGCCGCGCGCCGTAAAGGCGACAAGCTCGGCACTGAAGTTCAAATTGCCCACTACCCAAAGTTTCGCCACACTTTTTCATTGCACAAAGCGCAGACACCCAAACTGGTCGAGGATATTTGGACAGCTTGCAAAATGGCCAACGTCTGGGGCTGTCATAGCTTGCGTGGGGATCACATGTTCAGGTGCCCGCAGTCGATATATGTCCCACCGCTCACCGGTGGACATCTCACAGATGAAGGTTTCGCAATCACCTCAGCACCGGACTTGCGCGACCGACTTATTGCATTTTTGAACGGCGCAGGCCCACTGAGGTCCTGCGCCAATTGTGTGGGGTCTTGTGGAAAGCAGTTCAATCAAACAGGCTTGCCACGCAAATCATGGAAAGATGACCTTCAAACACCGATGGAAGATATCGTGGACTACGCGTTGCTCGCGCAATCGATGACTAACATGCAGGTCATCGACGATTGCCGTATGCCGGAAAGAAGGAAACGCGGTTTGGGTCCTGCAATTGCGTGCAAATTCAGGCAGTTGCTTTAGGCGGATGGACGCGATACGCAAAGTCGAAATCTTGCGTCTTGATGAAAAATAAGGGTGAAGAATGACGACCTGCTATCAACTTGCCGGACCAGATATTGTTCACGAAAGCTTTGGTGGCGATCTCGTCGTTTTGAATCTCAGGTCAGGCCAGTACTTTGGTCTCAACCCTTCGGCCGCGTTGCTTTGGAGTGCGATTGTCGACGGGCAATCTATCACTGATGATTTAGCCGCAGGCGCCGCTGCGTTTGCACAGCATCTGATTGAGCTCGGGCTTATTGTTCCCGCCACGACAGCTACGGCTAAACCGGCCGTGCCGCTTTCCTTGGATTCAGCACCGACAATCGAAGTTTATGATGACCTGTCAGATTTGATCGTGGCCGATCCGATCCACGATGTGGATGATGAAGCTGGCTGGCCAAAGATGCAGAAAGCATCATCCTAAGACGATGAGCGTCTTCCGCGTCGAGAAGAGCCTGATCATTAGGCCAGAAAACGTCGCAGCTAGTCTTGCGCGGGTGTTTGATCATTTTGAGGCAATGTTTGCAGACGCCCAGCACGAACGCAGCTTTGGTATTGCAGGTCAGCGTTTCAGGGTCCGGTCTTGCAGTGATGCCTACTTATCCCAAGCTGACCTTGCACTAGCGTCGACACCAAATACGGATCAGCCCGCCGCGCGTATCGCTGTTGGCATCGCAGGAAAGGGCGGCTTTCCAACTCTCACTTGGGGCAGCCAATACTTTGTCGAACGCGGGGTTGAAGCGGCACTTGCCAAGACGCGTTACCGTTTACATCATTTTCCTGAAAAATCGTTCTGGCAGCTGTTCGACCGCCAGACGGGGTGCGGCATCCAGATCATGCCAACTGAGCACGGCTATCCTGATTGGGATCCAGGATCGCCGTTGCGCAACTTCTTGCAGTGGCAATTGGCAAAAGACGGCGGTGCTTTGATCCATGCAGGCAGCTTGGCTGTTGATGGCCGGGGCGTTCTTCTCGCTGGTGCAGGCGGATCAGGCAAATCTGGCACAGTCCTGTCCGGTATTTTGCAAGGATTACAAACAGTCGGCGATGACTATGTCTTTGTGAACCCGGTGTCGCTGACGGCTTATCCGCTTTTTGATACGTTAAAACAGGATCACGTTGGGCTGAAACGCCTACAACTCAATAATCATCCTGCCATACCGAAACGGGTTAACTGGCAGAACAAGTATCAGTTCTATTTGCCCGATCTTGGCCACAAGGGGCCAGATCACATCCAACTTGGCGCGCTGCTTCTGCCGAAAATCACAGGCGCTGCAAAGACGACATTGACAATCACCACAGCCAAGGAAGCATTCCTTGCGCTGGCCCCATCCGGTGTGTCGCAAATCCCCGGCGATCGTCCGCTGTTATACTCTGTTGCTGCAGAGATATCGCGACGTCTACCATGCTACAGGCTTGATCTTGGGCCTGATCCTGCCGAGATAACACGCGCCATTCGTCACTACATTGCGGAATTCTAATATGAAAACCACTGTCATCGTTCCCGTATACAATCGACCCGATGCTCTACGGCTGGCGATTAGGTCACTGCTCGAACGTGCCGGTCAGGTTGATTTGGATATCCTGATTGTCGATGATGGGTCCACCGATCAGACCACATCTGTGACTGCCGATCTCGTGCAATCGATAACAAACGTACGGGTGGTGCCCCGCGAAAACGGCGGTGTTGCAGCGGCACGCAATACGGGGCTTTTAAATCTACTGCCAGAAACCCAAATTGTGACGTTCCTAGATTCTGATGACATCATCGCCGCCAATCGGTTTGGGCCCGACCTTGCGGTATTGCGGGATAATCCAGACATAGAAATCACCTATGGGGACATGGTTGGAACGGATCAGATCAACCCCGAAACGCTTTGCCCCGCCGAAAATGCGATTGCGCGCCGGATGACAAGCATCCACCTGTCATGCGCCCTGATGCGGCGCAGTCTGGTAGATCGGATAGGGTTGTTTGACACAGACCTAAAACAGGCAGAAGACACTGACTATCTCTTGCGTATATTTGAATCAGGTACAAAATTTGCGCAAACGGATACGATTTGCCACTACTATCTGCGCCATCCCGGCAACATGACCAAGAAACTGGACGAAGCCAAAAAGAGCTTTGCACTTGCATTGATGAAAAGCATTCAACGTCGCAAATCGGACCCGTCACGTCAGTTGAACAAACCTAGCTTCAACATCGATTTTCCGGCGGAGTTATTATGACCTACAGCGTTGCGATTCCTGCCTATAATGCGGCAAAGACCATTGCAGAGGCGATAACATCCGTTTTGGCACAGACCGTACCTCCGAGCGATATCGTGGTCGTCGATGACGGTTCAACCGATGACACTGCCGCGATTGCCCGCGCCCAATCAGATACTGTCAAGGTCATTACACAAGACAATGCTGGTTGCGGGCAAGCGACAAGTCGCGCGATTAAAGAAACGCTGTGCGATATCGTTGCGACCCTTGATGCGGACGATCTTTGGATGCCCGACAAGATGGAAAAGCAACTCGAAATATTACGCCAAGCGAATAAGCAGACTTTCGTTTTTGGACGTCACAGACATTTCAAGCATGGATCAGATGACTACACCACCGGTCATGAATGTGACGGCAAGACCCGATCAGACCTGGTGTTATATCGCGCCGCGTTTGACCATGTAGGCGATATTTTCGACCCGCCGGGTGGGCGGGGCGACATGGTTGACTGGCTCGGGCGGGCGCGTGAACTGGGGTATCAGTTTCAAGTCTGTAACGCGGTGCTGGTCCTGCGGCGGATCATCCCAAGCAGTCTTTCCTATGGGCGAGACACCGCCAAAGATCAAGGGTACCTCATGGTTGCACATCGGGCTATGATGCGGCGCAAGGCGCGTGAGCAATCGGAAAGTACATCATGACCAGCTCTCGTTGGTTTCCAAACCTTGCTTGGGCGTGGCCGCAGGGTGGTCGCAATCAGCTGGTTATTGCCGCGATCTGCCCTGATGAGGCCCGCGCATTTGCCGCAATCGAAAGCTGGTTGCATGAGACCGACCTTGATGATGCGACGTTTCCCGAACATCGCCTACTTGCCGCTATCACAACCCGATTTGACGACAGGTTAAAAAAACACGCAGAGTATGCGCGCCTTAACGGGTTGCAAAGGCTAAACTGGACACGATCGCTCATGGCAATGAGCGCAGCCAAGCCGGCGTTGCTACAAATGGTTTCGGCGGGTTTGCAGTTGATTTTGCTAAAGGGCGCTTGCCGCGTAGCCTTGGATGTGTCCGAACAAAAATCGCGCACAGCTTATGATCTGGACTTGCTTCTTAGCCCTAGCGATTTTGTTAGCGCATTCGAAATTTTGGCTGCAAATGGCTGGAACAGCACACGGGGCGAGACTGTGCTTGGATTGCGTGGGCGCATCTCAAGCGTGCGCGCGCGGAATTTCAAGCAGGGGCGCTTTGGCGATATCGACCTGCATCAATACGCGTATCACATCGCCAACCAAAGCAGCGACAGCGACCGCGCCTTGTTTGACGACGTCCAACCGGCGCAGTTCTACGGTCTTCCAGTTTTTGTTCCCAGCCCAGAGGAACGATTGGCCATCGCCATTGGCCATGGCGGGTGGGATGGGCACAGCCATAGCGACTGGCTTGTCGACGCCGCGCGGATCGTGAATTTAGACGGCGTTGATTGGGATAAATTCTGCAAGATCACCAAATCGCGCAAACTGAGCGGACATACGGCAATTGCTTTGTCATATCTGTCAACAGAAGTTGGCCTGAATATCCCGTCCGAAGTGCTACGCGACGTTTGTGGAAGGACCAATCTGGCGTCCCCGGCACAAATCAGTGCAATGTTTCTTGCCAAAGACATCGGGAAATTATCGTCAGCACAAAGGGTTATCCGGCGCGGGTTTGAGAGCTTTCACAAGTTAAAACACTCTGGACGGGATAAAATGCAAGATACGCCACTGTTTCGCGCAGTGACAAAACCCGGATCACCTGCCGCAGTTTCGGACGGCGTGCTAGAGCATCAACTTGTACCGGATACACAAGCCAAAGCAGGGCTTTGGTCGTTCAATGTCACACTAAACGTCAAGACGCCGCCCAAACGGCGACGCATTGAATTCGAACTCAACAGCTCAACACGCAACCTATGTCACCTGCAAGCCTTTCACCTACGCAAGACCGGCGATCATACAGAGGTGCGGTTCAAAGGTCAGATCATGCTTGCAAAGGAAGATTTCCCGATTGTCCTGTTAGCCTTACCAGGGAAATTGGTTGAAGCGCCGGACGGCAGCCCCGAACACCAGAAATACGGCGTTGTTCCCTTTTCCGTGTTGGCGGCCGACTTCACCCATCAGCGCTAGGCCACAATCCGTCCGGTTTCAATGGCGGATGGAAGTAAGCATGGGGACACAAATGATCAGAAAAATATGCAGCGCATCTAAGATGGAATGCCCCCGCTGAAGTGGTCCACCAATTGGGATATGATTACCCCGTTTTTAGGAGGACTACCCTGTTACGCTTGGGGTAGCCTATTCATCCTGCGCAGGCGGCCATAACCTTCAACAGCGTGCCATTGGCATCGACGATACACACAGCGCAAGAGCGCAGTGACACATCCAAACCGGCAAAATATTCCATTTTCCATCTCCCTTGTTCACAGCATTCCTGTGATCTTAACGGGAGCTCGACCTCTGAATAGGGGCAGCCCAATTACGCATGCTCTGGGCCGTCCTCGGCGGTCATGCCGCGCAGTCTGGTCCGAATCGGTGAAAGGCAGCAATGGGCCGTATACGGCGTCCCGTTTTGAATTCTTGAACAACACTCTTACTGAACCGAGATCGGTCGCAGCATGTCATTGGTGTCAAGTTTGAGTACGCTGCACCAGAGCGGACTTTTGAATACATGACATACGTGATTGCCGGGCCCGTCTTCGCGGCTCTCTATCAGAAATCCCGCCCATTCGAGCGGTCGCAGCACGCAAGATGAGAATGCGGCCATCTCACGCCACCCTGAGGTATGCCAGTCTTGCGGCTCACCGTAGAATGTTTTGAATAAGGCGGCCTCGGTCGTGCCATGATCGGCCTCTACGTTAATCACGTTCATCCAAACGTCCCATTTTCCGAAAGGACGATTATCGAAACGCGCATAGGATGCGTGATCGATCTGGAGCAAAAAGTACGGGATCAGCTCAGCAAAAAGACGGCCAGGAGCTTGCGCCAGATCTGCGCCGCGTTTGGTCAACCGAAACTCACCCTTGAAGTGCCGTCCCAAGCGCAACGAAATAAGCAGAAAATGCAAAACCTCGAGTGGGGGGAACTCGAATTCATTGATCACCTTGTTGTAGCGAAACATCTCTTCAGCGCCTTTCCCCGGCCAATCGAAATGCTCGACTGCCCAATGAACAAAAGTACGCTTGAAGGCCTTGGTTTTGGTCAAGCCGATTGAACCATGGTCCTGTGTATATTGCAGGGTCAAAAGAGCCCCCCGAAGCAGCGGAGAATGTGCGAGTTCGGGATGGTCATCGGCGAGAAGACGAAATTCAATCATGACAGGACGCTGCCACAGGCCGTGCAACATTTCCATAAGATCCGCGCTGCCGACGCTCTGATACACCAAATTGCTGCGCGATGGATGAATGTCCGGTCCCGTGAAGCTGCGACGCGGCATTGTCGGAGTCGGTCAACGGCGGCTCTGGGCCGCGAGCCGTCGAAAAGTAGAATAGCGGCTTGAGGCTTTCCTGATCCACTTCTTTTAAGAGCGGTGGTAAATCTTACAGGCTCTCAGGGCGGGTTCACGAGTGAATCCGCCCTGATCTGAAGCACCCGACTGTCGCGCCCAGTTCAAGGGAAGCGGATCAGGCTATCGCCTTTTGCACAGGGCCAGGCCCCTATTTCAGCAGTGCGAGGATCTCTTGCGCGGCGGCGGCGGATGAGGCGGGGTTTTGGCCGGTGACAAGTTTGCCATCACGCAAAACGAAGCTGCTCCAGTCTGCGCCTTTTTCGTACAGACCGCCATTTGCCTTCAGCATGTCTTCTACCAGGAATGGCACAACGTCGGTGAGGGCCACGGCCTCTTCTTCAGTGTTGGTAAAGCCCGTCACGCGGCAGCCGGAAACCAGCGGTTTGCCGTCCGTCCCTTGGGTGTGCCGGAACACGGCGGGTGCGTGGCAGACCGCCCCAACAGGCATGTCGGCGGCGGCGAAGGCCTCGATCAGGCGTTTGCTGTCCGCGTCTTCGGCGAGATCCCACAAGGGGCCATGACCGCCCGGATAGAAGATCGCGTCAAACCCGTCTTCGGTCACGTCCGAGAGTCTTAGCGTGTTCGCGAGATGCTTTTGCGCGTCGCTGTCTTCCTTGAAGCGGCGGGTGTCATCTGTCTGCGCGTCGGGATTGTCACTGGAGGGATCAACCGGCGGTTGGCCGCCTTTGGGCGAGGCCAATGTGATATCCGCGCCTGCGTCTTTGAAGACGTAGTAGGGGGCCGCAAATTCTTCCAGCCAGAAGCCGGTTTTTTTGCCCGTGTCCCCAAGTGCGTCATGGGATGTGAGTACCATTAGAATTTTCATGGTCTTACCTTTCAGTTGCGGCCAACGCGGATAACGCGCTTGCCAAAGTTTTCGCCGTTCAACAGCCCGATGAAGGCTTCGGGCGCATTTTCCAGCCCGTCGATGATCTCTTCGCGGTATTTGATTTTGCCGCTCTCAACCCACGGCCCCATCTCCTTCGCGAAGTCCCCGTAGAGATGCCCGAAATCGTCAAAGATGATGAAGCCTTGCAGCTTGATTTTTTTGCGCAGGATCTGTCCCATAAGCCAGTTCATCCGGTCCGGCCCGTCGGGCAGGGTGGTGGCATTATACTGCGAGATCAATCCGCAGACCGGCACCCGTGCGTTGGAGTTCAACAGCGGGATGATCCCGTCAAGAACCTTGCCGCCGACGTTTTCGAAATAGACGTCGATGCCATCGGGGCTGGCCTTGGCAAGCTGTTCAGCAAAGTCATCTGCCTTGTGGTCGATACAGGCGTCAAAGCCCAATTCATTGACTGCATAGGCGCACTTATCCGGCCCGCCCGCGATGCCAATCACACGGCAGCCGAGGATCTTGCCGATCTGGCCCACGGTGGCCCCGACCGGCCCAGTTGCAGCCGCCACGGCGATGGTTTCGCCGGGCTTTGGCGCGCCGATCTGTGTGAGACCGGCCCAAGCGGTAAAGCCGGGCATACCCATGATCCCCAGCGCCCAGGACGGATGCGCAGGCGCTTTGCCCAGATTGGTGACGCCGACACCATCGCTAACAGCATAATCCTGCCAGCCATTGAAGCTGAGCACATAATCGCCCGCCGTGAACCCGTCGACGTTCGATGTCACGACCTGCGCCACTGTTCCGCCCGGCATGACGCCTTCAATTTCCACCGGAGCCGCGTAAGAGGGGGCATCGCTCATACGTCCGCGCATGTAGGGGTCCAGCGACAAAAACTCCGTGCGCAAAAGCATCTGATTGGCCCCCGCAGAGGGAACCTCGCCCTCGACCAGACGGAGTGTATCCGTGGTGGGCGCGCCTTTGGGGCGCTCCGCCAGCACAAGCTGGCGGTTTATTGTTTCGGTCTGTGTCATGTAAAAATCTCCTAAACGGCCGCTTCAAGAATGCGGCGGGCATCCTCGGGGGTGATGGCGCTGTGCTCGCCGAGCGCGGTCATGCCGTGCTCTTTGAGTGCTGTCACGATGTGGTCGATATCGGCGCTGGCGACGTTGTAATCGCCAAGGCGGGTTTTGATGCCAATCGATTCAAAGAAGTCGCGCGTCGCCTTGATGGTCGCGTCGATCCGCGCATCCTCATCGCCTTCGCGGATATCCCAGACATTGGCGCCGTATTGCAGCAGTTTCTCGCGTTTCGGGCCGCGCTGGTCATTCATCAGCGCGGGCAGCACCACGGCCAGCGTGCGGGCGTGATCGGTATCGTTCAGCGCGGTAATCTCATGGCCGATCATATGGCTCGACCAGTCCTGCGGCACACCCGCCCCGATCAGACCGTTCAGGGCCAGTGTAGCCGTCCACATCAGGTTGGCGCGAATGTCGTAATCTTTAGGCGTTTTCAGCGCTTTGGGCCCCAGCTCGATCAGAGTGCGCAGCAGCGTTTCGGCAAAACCGTCCTGAACGCGTGCAGCAGACGGATATGTCAGATACTGTTCGATGATATGAACAAAGGCATCCGCAACACCATTGGCGATTTGGCGCGGCGGCAGCGAGTAGGTGACCTCCGGGTCCAGCACCGAAAAGACCGGATAGCAGTGCGCGCTCATGAAGGGGAGCTTCGCGCCCTTTTCAGAATTGGTGATCACGGATCCAGAGTTCATTTCTGATCCAGTCGCGGGCAGTGTCAGCACGGTGCCGAATGGCACAGCGCTTTTCACGACCGACCCTCGCGATGTCAGGATGTCCCATGCATCGCCGTCATAAAGAGCAGCTGCCGCGATGAATTTGGTGGCGTCAATGACCGATCCGCCGCCGACAGCAAGCAGAAACGTGATGTCTTCTTTGTCGATAACCTCAACCGCCTTGAGTGCGGTGTCAAAACGCGGGTTCGGCTCGATCCCACCGAATTCGACCAACGTGCGACCCGCGAGCGCCTCGCGCACCTGTGCAAGAACGCCGGTGCGTTCAGCGCTGCCACCGCCGTAGACGATGAGAACTTTTGCATCAGCAGGAACCTGATCCTTCAAGTCCGCGATACGACCCTTACCAAACAGGATATGTGTTGGATTGTGAAAATCGAAATTCTTCATTGTTTCAGACCTCTTCAGTTTCAATGTGCAGGCGCACGTCGATGTTGTTGCTGGTGGCGTTGGAGTACGGGCAAACTTGATGCGCAGCTTCGACAAGGCGCTTTGCGTCATCGGCTGCCATGCCCGGCAAACGAATGGTGATGTCCAGATCAAGCGCGTAACCACCCTCGGCGCGTTGGCCAATGCCGACGTCGATCGTGGTTTTCGCCTTTGTGGTATCAAGTTTGAGCTGCTTGGCCATCAATTCCATTGCGCTGTCGAAACAGGCAGCATAGCCAAGCGCGAACAGCTGTTCAGGGTTCACTCCCGGCTCGCCACTATCCGGGCGGACCATCTGGACCGAAAGGCTTCCGTCGTTCAGGGTGGCGGTGCCGGAGCGCCCTCCGCTTGCGGTTGCGGTGGTTTTGTAGAAAATTTTCATGATTTTCCTTTACGAATAGACCGGTCGTCTTTCGTGGTGGCAAAATTTTTGAGAGTTACGGTGCTGGAGCAAGCACTTTTGTCGCATCCATTGCGGAATTAAGAGCGGCATCACTGTGCGAGATGCTCGCAACGAGACTGGCCCCGAGCCACATATGATAGATCATTTCCGCCAAGGTCTGAGGGTTTTCGATCGATGCAATCGTACCCTCGTTCTGCCCCTGTTCTATGGTCTGCGCCAGATGCGCGACAATGTCGGACACACCTTTCTGCAAGATGTTGCTCATGTTCTCCGATAGGTCAGCAACTTCTGCCGACAGTTTAACCACCAGACACCGATCCTCAAGGTTCGGGCTGAGTTGTTTTTCGCGCCACCCTTCGAAATAGGTCAAGAGCCGAGACCGTGCATTCATGTCTGGATGCGCGAGAGAGGCATTCAGGCGATAGCTATACTCTGTCATAAACTCGCTCAACAGCGCGCAGCCATATGCCTCTTTCGATGCGAAGTAGTGGTAGAACGAACCCTTCGGAATGCCAGCCTCTTTCAAAAGTGTGCTTAGGCCAACCCCAGTATATCCCTGCTGGGCTGTCAGGCGGCGTCCTGTGGTCAATATCCGAGAGCGGGTGTCGTTTTGGTGTTCCATGACCCGCTACATAGGTGAAATTAGACCGGTCGTCTAGGCGCGCGCGATCTTTCCACATTCACTAATCTGTGAGACAGGAGCGTCTACCTGCGGTGAATGACCTGTGTGGATGGCTCCCGCGACACCCGAGCGATGGTGATGCGGAACTCTGCCGCGAGGCTGACCGGTTCATAGTCCCGTTCGCACGATTGCTGAGCCAATTTCAATAGCAGAGCATCTGCGCAGAACCGACGAAGCGGTCTCCCCTTTGAAATATCTCCGCGCGGCATGCTGAGCTTCTGTGATCTGGATGTCAGCTTTTCAGAACTCTCTCTTCAAGGGTAGCAACCGCAGCGCAGGTTCACTTGCCTCCCACCCCGAAAGATTGCCATCCTCACAATGCGCTGACACCCGGCATTAGAGCGCTTGCAGCGAATTGTGGCTTTGTCCCGCTCTGCAGCCATCCGACATGCTGAAATGCTGCAGGATGCACGAATGTCTGATCTGGAGAAGCTGCGTCGCAGCGCTGGATATTGTTGTGAATGGCAGCTTTGGGCCGGAACCGGCTAATCGAGCCCAGCCATCCGGATCAGGCTCTTGACCAGCCCGACCGTTTGCCGAAGCGGAAGACCGAAGAGCACTTTCAGCGTGAGGCAGACCTGGACCGCCGCATCCAAGAACGTCTCCGGGCGCCCCCGCTTGCCGGTCTTTCCGGAGTGCCAGACAGTGTCGGGATCAAACCAAACCGAGAGCGAGCCCCGCTGGCGGAGCGCGGCGTTGTAGTCGGACCAGTTCGTCGTGCGATAGCGGGTGGGAAAGGGCGTTGGCATGGTGCGGAACTAACGCACTGGATTCGCACAGTGAATCCTCATCACTGATATGTGCAACAAGGTCATTTTGCGATGTTGTCGCGATCAAGGTAACCCACGCAGTTTTGTGCCCTACCAAGATATTGGTTCGACGTCTGAATGGTGAAAGGCGACGGTTCAGCGCAAAATTGGCACCGGATTAACCTTGCGGGCCTCGCGCTGCTCCGAAAGGGCGTGGCGAATGATCGTAGCCGCGCCTTGAATCGCCAGAATGGCCATGACCGCAGCCACGATGATATCGGGCCAACCGGTTCCGGTGCCAAACACACCAAGCGCGGCACCAAGCACCGCGAGGTTCGCAATGACGTCATTGCGAGAGCAGATCCAGACGGAGCGCATGTTCGCATCGCCGTCACGCCAAGCATACAGCAAGGTTAGGCAAACCCCATTGGCCAGCAGTGCGGCAACACCCACCGCGCCCATTGCCCCCCATGCCGGCACCGTGCCGTGCAAGACGTGCCAGATGACGCTTGCGATCACCCAAAGCCCGAAAAGGCCCATGGAAGCACCTTTCACGAGGGCGGCGACGGATCTCCAACGAAGCGTCATGCCAAGCACAAACAAGCTGATGCCGTAATTTGCCGCATCGGCAAAGAAGTCGAGCGCGTCAGCTTGCAAGGCGGCCGATCCGGCAGCAAGTCCTGCGATGATCTCAATCGCGAACATTGCCGCGTTGATCGCGAGCACAATCCACAGGACGACACGGTAGTGGCCAGTCGCGGCCACGTTTGAGGCGCAGGTATCGTTTGAGCAGCAGGGCATGACAGATCTCGTCCTATTCGCATTTTTGCGATACATACGGCCTATAGTAACTATAGGGTCAAGCGATGAACTGCGACGATTTGAAGATTGGCGACCTCTCGCGTGCTACGGGCACAAAGGTCGTCACGATCCGCTACTATGAGAAAATCGGATTATTACC
>NZ_JBLXEM010000024.1:0-34796 GCF_048263065.1 Thioclava sp. | reverse complement strand
AAACATTACAACACCAAACGACCCCATAGTGCATTGGGCTACCGCCCACCTGCGCCAGAGGCAATCATCCCGATGGACCAACGGCCAATCATGCACTAACTTTTAACATGGACCACTCAAGTGGGGCTGCTCATCGCCTAGTGCCTTGATTTTGTTATTATTATTCTAGACTTCACGGCGATGGTGGAGCTGAGGGGGATCGAACCCCTGACCTCGTCATTGCGAACGACGCGCTCTCCCATCTGAGCTACAGCCCCTCACCGTGGCCGGGTATGTCGCGCAAGGGATGGGGAATGTCAAGATCTCTGCCCATGCGCGGACCGAAAATTTTAAGCGCTCACCGTCACATGCGATTTCACGAACTCAACCAACTGCGCCGCCGGTCGCGCCCCTGCCGCGCGCCCGACTTCGCGGCCCTTGGCAAACAGGATGAAGGCCGGGATGCCCTGAATACGATAGCGCTGGGTGGCGGTCGGGTTGACCTGCGTATTGATCTTGGCGAGCCGCACATGCGGGCTGAGTTCACCTGCCGCTTGTTGAAATTGCGGTGCCATTGCGCGGCACGGTCCACACCACGGCGCCCAGAAATCCACCAGCAGGGGCAGGTCGTCTTTCTCGGCCTTGGCGAGGATCTGGAAATCCACCTCGGCCACTTTGCCGGTGATCAGCTTGGCTCCGCAGGTGCCGCATTTGGCGTTAGCACCCAGCTTGTCGCTCGGCACCCGGTTTGCCTGCCCACATTCGAGACAGGTCACGCGATAGGATTGGGTCATTTGCCCCTCCAGCTTATCAGATTTGCACATTATATCGGGACGCGCAGCGCCGGTATCAAGACGCAATCGTGTCGCAGGGCAATCCGCGCGCCTAGCGTTTCAGATAGGCGATTGCTCCGATCACGATCAGCCCGGCGAGCACCGCTAGCGTGATTTTGACGGCTGACCACGGGCGATCACCCTGCACGCGCCCGGTCTGGGCATTGACGATAAAGCGATACGACCGTCCTCGGAACTTATAGGCGGCCGTCCAGATCGGCAGCAGGATATGCTTAAAGGTCTCATTGGCGAAATTCGGGTCCATCGCGGTGATGCGTTGCTCGTCGCCGCCGATATCGCGGCGAATATCGGTCTGGATCACGCGGATCATCTCGGCTTGGGCGCTGTGATGGCCCTCATGCAGCTCAACCGTGTAGCCCTCGGCGGAGAACCCGGCGAGATAGTCGCGCCGATAGGGCTGCAATGCGCTTAAATTCCACGGGCGCAGCGCGTCGATATAGGGCGGGGGCAGCGAGCGCGCGGCATAGATTACCACGTCGTCGAAATCGCGCGCGACGTGTCCTGAGACCGCGCTCCAGCGGATGCGGCGCACCTGTTGCGTTCGTATGCCCTTGTCGGTTTGCACCTGCCGCGTCTCGTAATAGGCATCGCCGCGCTGGCCGGAATAGCGGGTGCGCGAGCTGGCATCGAACGTCCAGAAGGGCGCGTAGATGCCCGTCATGCGCCGCCCCTTGCGGGCGTATTGTGACAAGCCGTTCGGGGCAAACCACAGGCTGCCGAGCCATTTTGACAGTGCCGCGCGCGCCTGTTCCTCGGTCAGTTGAAAGGGCAGCACGCCTTGCGGTTTGATCAGCCGGCGCGTCCCGGTATCGGTGACGACGGGGGTCGCGCAGAACGGGCATTGCGTGGCGTGTTCGCCGTTTTGCAGCTCGATTGAGGCCCCGCAATTGGGGCAAGAGAGCGTGCGGTGTTCCTCCATCTCTGGTTCGGGAAGACCTTGGGCCAAGGCCTCTTGCAAGGGGATCTCGCGCAAGACTGCCTCGCCGCGCCCGGTGGCGGCGGGGATGTCTTGCACATGGCCGCAATGATCGCAGACCAGCCGTGTTTGCCCCGGCGCAAAGCGCAGGTCCGCGCCGCAGGACTCGCAGCTGTAATGGCTATCACCACGCGGATCGGTCGGGGGCGCTTTCGCACTCCTTCCAACTTTCGGCATCGAAAACATGGCTTTAGCCTGCGGGTGGGGGCGGAGGCGGCGCGATTGTGAATAGCTGCGCCAGCTCAGAAATATCCTCGGCGCGCATCCATCCATCCTGACCAGGCGTCCACATCAGGCTGTCGCGCGTCAGGCTACCATCGGCAACCATGCGCCCCAAATGCCCGCGCCCATAAGGCCCTTGCGTCTGACCGTCCACGGCCATGTGCCAGACCTTTTCCACGGGGGGCGGAGGCGGCGGCGGGGCCGCAGCGGCGGGAGCTTGCCCCCAAGGCCCGGCCCCCATCTGATGGCCCATCGCCATGCCCATGCCCGCGCCCAGTCCGGCCCCCATCGCAGCCCCCATGCCCGCGGACGCGGCAGAGCCCGGCTGGCCCATCGCCTCGGCGGCGTTGAATTGCATATATTTATTCACATCGCCCACGATCCCCATCGAGGTGCGCTTATCCAGAACCGCCTCGACCGCCTCGGGCAGCGAGATGTTCTCGATATAGAACTCTGGCAGGCTCAACCCGTAATTGGCGATGGTCGGCGCAGTAGCCGTGGCCACCAATTTGCCCATATCGGCGGTGTTGGCTGCCATATCCAGCACCGGAATGTTCGAACCCGCAATCGCGCGCGAAAACTCCTGCACGATCACGTTGCGCAGTTGATAGCTGATCTCGTCAGAGGTAAACTCGCCATCGGTGCCTACGATCTCGGTCAGGAATTTACCGGGATCGGTGACGCGCATCGAATAGGTGCCAAAGGCGCGCAGCCGCACCGGACCAAATTCAGGATCGCGCGTCATCACGGGGTTTTTCGTGCCCCATTTCAGATCGTTGATCCGGGTGGTGTTGACGAAATAGATCTCGGACTGGAAGGGCGACTTAAATCCGTGATCCCAATGTTGCAGCGTCGTCAGGATCGGCAAGTTGTTGGTTTCCAGCATGTAAAGACCGGGGCCGAACACATCGGCCAGCTGCCCCTCATGCACGAACACCGCTGCCTGCCCCTCGCGCACCGTTAGCTTGGCGCCGTATTTGATCGCATGGCCCTCGCGCTCGAACCGCCAGACCATCGTGTCGCGCGTGTCGTCGGTCCAGCCGATGACGTCGATAAACTCGCCGGAGAGGAAATCCAGAATGCCCATGTCGTGTCGGTCCTTTTAGCTACTTGCCGCCATCATTTCAGCGGCGATTTTCTCGATGATCGGGCGCGCCTCGGCCTCGGTCATGCCGGGGCGCAGGCGCGGATCATACAGTATTTTCAACAGCATCTCATCGTGATGCGTGAGCAGCGCGAATTCCTCGTCATCGTTAAAGATCGAGGGGCGCGCGCGCGGGTAATCATTGGCGAGGCCCAAGCCTTGGGCCAGTTCCTCGTGGATGCAACTGGTGCGCAGGGCGGGCGGGTGCTCGCCCCGGATTACGGCCACGGCTTGGGAATAGACCGCGCTGTTGCCTTGGGAAAAGGCAAAGACCACGCAATAGGTCGAAAGCGACAGATCGGTGATCGCATCCACGCTGGCATCGTCAATTCCCGGCACGAGGGCACGCAGACGGGGCGCGATGGCGCGGCGTTCATCCTCGTTGACAAACAGAACGTGGAAATTGCCGCCCGAATTCACCACGCTGACGGGATGGGTCGAGGCGCGCGCAAGACGGCTGGCATAGGCGCTAACCTCGGCGCGGTCCGAGGTGCGCTCGGCCATTGGGATCGAGGCGCCGAATTCCAGCTCCATGCGCACCGGTTTTTCCCAGCGCCGCAGCCGCGACACCGATTGGCGCGCCACAAACCCGCCGCCCGAGGCCGTGTATTCATCATAAAGCGCGACATGGATGAAATCATCGACCAACTGACGCGGACCAAAGGGCGCATCGCGCGGCGCGACATCGGTGCGCAACTGGCCGCGCGCCTCCATCTCGCGGGTGATCTTGGCGTAATAGGTCTGCATTTCGCGCGACAACTCGCTGCGCGGCGCGGCCTTGGGCGCGCCCAGCCCGGCGGGGGGCGGGGTCGGGCGCGGTGCGGTTTTCGGCGCGTTGGGCGAGGTGCCAAACGCCACGCAGCCTGAAATCGCGAGGCATCCCGCGATTCCGGCCAGCGCGTTCAGGCCCCGCCGCATTGTCATCCGGCAGCACCGCCGCCCTGAGCCGAAGATTTCGCCGAGGCCAGCGTGTCGCGCAGCTTGTGCTCCATCTCGACCAGCTCGTGCTCGGCATCGGCGCGCTTGCGCTTGCCCTCATCGGCGATGCGCAGACTGTCCTCGATCGTCGCGATCAGATCGGCATTGGCCGCTTTCACCGCCTCGATATCGAACACGCCGCGCTCCATTTCGGTGCGAATTTCGACATTGGCCTCGCGCAGGTTCTTGGCATTGGCGGTCAGCAATTCGTTGGTCAGATCATTGGCCTCACGCACAGCGCCCGCCGCCTCGCGCGAGCGTTGGATCGTGACCGCCTGCGCCAGTTGGGTTTCCCAAAGCGGCACGGTGTTCACCAGCGTCGAGTTAATCTTTGTAACCAGAGATTTATCATTTTCCTGCACCAATCGGATCGAGGGCAGCGACTGCATTGTCACTTGGCGCGTCAGTTTGAGGTCATGCACCCGACGCTCCAGATCGTCACGCGCGGCGCGAAGGTCGCGCAATGCCTGCGCCTGCAGCACCTTTTCGTTTTCGGGCGCATCCGCGACCGCCTGTTCCATCGCCGGAATATCGTTGGCGTCGATCTCGCGCAGCTTTTCGGTGCCTGCCGCGATATAAAGCGCCAATTCGTTGTAGAATTTCAACGTCTTATCATACAGCATATCAAGCGATTTGATATCCTTGAGCAGCTTGTGCTCATGGCTCAACAGGCTGTCGGTGACCTTGTCGATCTGGCCTTGGACCTCTTCGAAACGGGCCACAAAATTGGCGAACGGCGCCGCGCGCCCCAGCAGTTTTTCCCACCAAGACCGGTTGCGGCGCACGTCCAGTTCGGACACCGAAAAGCCGCGGATTGTGGTCACGATCTGGCGCAGGCTATCGCCCGCCGGGCCGACATCCTTATTCTTCACACCCGACAGCATCTCTTGGCTGATCGCCTGCAAATCGTTTTGCGCGCGCGAGCCGAACTGCACGATCGAGGTCGTGTCGGTCATGTCCAACTCGGCGATGCGCTTGCGGATCGCCTCGGCCTCAGCCGGAGTGGCCTGATCAAGCGGAGTAACCTTTTCGGCGGGGCCGGGATCGTCCAACAGCACGCCGGTGACCCCTTCCATTTCGGTCATCAGCTCGGCTGCCTTAATACGGGTCGTTTCGGTCATTGCTGGCCTCCTTGCGGCACTCGGGGCGCATTGCCCCCGCGTCAGTTATCAGTTTCACCCCTGCTTGGGAGCCGTGGCAAGCCCTTCGCGCGCCAGTCGGTCGCGCAGCACTTCGATTTCGACATCAAGCCCGTCGCGGCCATCTTCAAGCATCTTTTTTGTGCGGGCGTTGAAATTGGCTTCCAGATCGCTCAGCAGCGCCTCGTAATCGGTGCGCGCTTGGGCGTCGCGCGTCGTGCGCCACAGATCGGCGAATTTTACCGTCGCGTCGCGCGCGCCCTCTAGGTAAACGGTCATGTAGCGGCGCGCGGTTGCCAGATCGCCGGGGTCTTCCTGCACCACACGGAACAGGTCACGCGCGCTGGCCTCAAAGCGGGCCACGCGTTCGATCAGGGCGCGCTCGCCACTGGGTGCAATCGCGCTGCGCATCGAGCTCAGATAGGCCTCACCTTCCTTGACGACGCGTTCGACGCGCTCTTGCTGAAACGCATCAACCCCGTCCATGCCCTTGTTTTTCAACGGATCAAGCCCGAACGCCACCAGCGAGATCACCGTGCCAAGCGCGCCAATAGCGATCGATCCGATCAGCCCGACCTCGGGGGCCTGCGCCCCCACAGCCAGCCCCAGCCCGAACGCGATTGAGCCCAGAATCTTGCGCGGAAAGGCCGGTCGGCGGGCGACGGCGCGCGCCACATAGGCAAACTCGGCGCGCAGCCCTTCGCGGATCGTCCACGCAGCCCCCGCAATCAGCCCAAAGGCCGCAAGCGCGCGGATCAGTGCAAACGGCCCCTCGCCAAATGCACCCAGCAAAAACGGCACGGCTGCCAGCGTGATCCAGAAGGGGCGGTTTTCCTCGGGATGGCGCGCGACGGGGCGACGATGCGCCGGTATCGGCCCGGTTTCAGGTGTGGAATGGGGATCGGGCGTATTGGTGTCGGGCGAATATTTGCCGCCGTAACGCTGGGCCATTACACACTCCCCGTAAGTGCGACTGACAGGGTCAGCGCGATCATCAGCCAGAAAGCGATGCGTTTTTGAGCGTTGCGCGACATGGGCCACCTTGGATTACGCGCGGATTTTTCCACGTGTCGCATGATTTATAGGTATCCCGGCGGGTTTGCGCCAGAGGCGGGTGCGAAATTCGCGCAAAACCCGCCGAGGGGAATTTCATGCTAAAATTCCCCTCTTAGCAGATGTGATCAGCCGCGTGAGCCGCCGCGCGAGCTATTGCCGCCCGGACGTCCGCCCGGTTTGCCACCGTAACCACCACCGGGCTTGCCGCCCGGTTTCCCGCTGTAACCGCCACCCGGCTTGCCACCGCCGGGTTTGCCGCCATAACCGCCGGGCTTGCCCCCGCGCTGCTCGCCATCACGATGCGATTTGAACCCTTCCGAGCGTGACGGACCGCCCGGCTTGCCGCCATGCGATTTGAATCCACCCGAACGCGGTTTGTCGCCAAAAGCAGGCTTGTCACCGCGCGGTTTGCCGTAGGCCGGCTTGTCGCCACGCGGACGGTCGTCGCGATCCCCACGCGGCTTACCGTAAGTGGGCTTGTCGCCACGCGGGCGGTCGTCGCGATCCCCACGCGGTTTGCCGTAAGTAGGTTTGTCGCCACGCGGACGGTCGTCGCGATCCCCACGCGGTTTGCCATAAGTGGGCTTGTCGCCACGCGGGCGGTCGTCGCGATCCCCACGCGGTTTGCCGTAAGTAGGTTTGTCGCCACGCGGACGGTCATCACGATCCCCACGCGGCTTACCGTAAGTGGGCTTGTCGCCACGCGGACGATCATCGCGATCTCGTTTGAAGCCGGGCTTGTCACCCGTGGGGCGGGGGCCGCGCGGGCGGTCGCCACGGGGGCGGTCGCGATGCGGGCGCTCATCCGAGTCGCCGCCTGTATCCACGCCAGTCAGCAGCCGGTCACCTAGCTGGTCGCGCAGCATCCGGCGTTTCACCTCGACCACGTCACCGGGCTGCATGTCGATCAGGCGGAAGGGGCCGTAGCTCAGCCGGATCAGGCGGTTCACCACCAGACCGACCTCGGACATGGCGCGACGAATCTCGCGGTTCTTGCCCTCACGGATGCCCACGGTCAGCCACGCATTCGCGCCTTGCTGGCGATCCAGGCTGATCTCCATCGGCTGGAAATCTTCGCCCTCAATCGTGATGCCACGGCGCAGCGGGTCAAAGGTCGCCTCGGTCGGGCGGCCATTCACGCGCACACGATATTTGCGCAGCCAGCCGGTTTCGGGCAGCTCAAGACGGCGTTTCAAGCCGCCATCATTGGTCAGCAGCAACAGCCCCTCGGAATTCAAATCAAGCCGCCCGACGTTCAAAACGCGCGGCATGCCCTCGGGCATTTCGTCAAACACGGTGCGACGGCCTTGCTCGTCCTTTTCCGTCGTGACCAGACCGAGCGGCTTGTAATACAGCCACAGCCGGGTTTCTTGGGGCGCATCAATCGGCTTGCCGTCAATAGTGACCTTATCTTTGAGCGAGACATCGAGCGCCGGCGTGTCGATTTTCTTGCCGTTCACCGATACGCGGCCAGCCAAGATCATCTTTTCCGCATCGCGGCGCGAGGCCACGCCAGAGCGCGCAATCACTTTGGCGATGCGTTCGTTTTGCGACGGTTTGGGGGCGGGGGTGTCATTCATGACGAAAATCCTTCTAAGGGAGGGGGCGCCGGACTCACTCGGGTGCCAAGGCGGGTGATCTACACCTTTCCTTAGCGCTTGCAAAGCACCTTGATTGGCGCGCACGGCTGGGCGATGAAGGGCCATGACATTTCGGTCTTTCATGCAACAGGCGCTAGAGGAGGCGCGCGCGGCGGGGCTGCGCGGCGAGGTGCCTGTGGGTGCGGTCGTGGTCTCGCCCGCAGGCGTGGTCGTGGCGCGCGCGGGTAATCGCACACGCGAGTTTAACGACCCAACTGCGCATGCCGAGGTGCTGGCCCTGCGCGCAGCCTGCGCGCAGGCTGGTTCGGAACGGCTGCCGGGTCATGACCTGTATGTCACGCTGGAACCTTGCCCGATGTGCGCCTCTGCCATCAGCCAAGCCCGTATCGCGCGACTGTATTACGGCGCGAGCGATCCGAAATCGGGCGGCGTGGCACAGGGGCCGCGGGTGTTTTCCCACCCGCAATGCCACCACGTCCCCGAAGTCTATGACGGGATCGCGGGCGGGGCGGCTGAGGCGCTGCTGCGCGATTTCTTCGCCCAAAGGCGCTAGGGCGCTGGTCTGGACTTGCGGCGCAATCTCTGACACATAGCAAGCCTACGGGCATCAATTTTTATGCCCCACATCAAATCAAAATTGACCTAGAAGGAGCGAAGATGCGTTCGCTATTGCGTCTGCGCGTGGGCGGTCTGGCCGCCTATCAACACGAACTGAAATGGATCGCGCTTGCGCTTGGCATCGCCTCCACCATTGCGATTGTGCAGAACTGGTATCCGCTCAACCTGTTTCTCAGCCTGCCGTTTTGTATGATCTGGGCCTATCACGCCTGGCTGCATACCGAACGCCAGCTAAAGTATATCAACCTGTTGTTTATCGCGTTCTATGTCTACGGAATTGCGCGCTATTTCGTGATCGCACAAGGCGCGGCCTAAGCGGGCCTTGCCTATGGCGCGCCAAGCAGGAATAGTCGCGACAGCCAAACAAGCGCCGGACCCAATTATGAGCCCTCCCGACGAGACGATCCTCAAACAAGCCCGCCAGTTCATCGAGGCGATCCCGCATTCCCACGCGCTGGGCATGGTGCTGGACGAGATCGGGGAGGGATATGCGGTGCTTTCGATGCCCTATGACGAGAGGCTGATCGGCGATCCGCGCACGGGGGTTATTCACGGCGGCGCGGTTTCCGCGCTAATGGATACCTGTGCCGGTGCGGCGGTGATGAGCCATCCGCAGGCCGGGTTTTCCACCGCAACGCTGGATTTGCGTATCGATTATATGCGCCCCGCCACGCCCGGACACCGCATTACGGCCCGCGCGGAATGCTATCACGTTACGCGCTCGGTCGCCTTTGTGCGCGCCTCTGCGCAGGACGAGGAAGACGGCATCCCGGTCGCCGCTGCAACCGGTGCGTTTACCGTAAACCGGCGGGAGGGCGCAGCATGAGCAGACCCAAGCCCGAACCCGTCCAGCAGGTCAAGCAACGCCGCGACGGTGCCTTGCGGGCGCTGGTTGATGGTGTGCCTTATGCGCGCTTTCTGGGTATTCAATTTGACCGGCGTGGCGATGAATTAACTGCAATTCTGCCCTTTGATGACAAGCTGATCGGCAACCCGATGCTGCCCGCGCTGCATGGCGGGGCGACTTCGGCGTTTCTGGAGGTCACGGCGATCATCGAACTTAGTTGGGCCTTCCTGTGGGAGGATATTGAGGCGGGCCGGATCGACCTTGACCAGCTTGACCCGATGTCGCTGCCACGTTTACCGAAAACCATTGATTTCACAGTGGATTTTCTGCGCTCCGGTCTGCCGCGCGATGCCTATGCGCGCGCCCGCGTCAATCGCTCGGGGCGGCGCTATGCCAGCGTGCATGTCGAGGCATGGCAAGACAATCGCACCAAGCTGTTTGCGCAAGCGACCGGGCATTTCCTGATGCCCCCGCGCGATTCCGATGGCTGAGATTACCCACGCGCGGGTTCTCAAGATCGCGCTGCCGATTGTTTTGTCCAACGCCACGATCCCGATTCTGGGCGCGGTCGACACAGGCGTTGTCGGCCAGCTTGGCTTGCCTGCGCCCATCGGGGCGGTGGGGATTGGCGCGGTGATCTTGTCGTCGATTTACTGGATCTTCGGATTTCTGCGCATGGGCACGACGGGGCTTGTCAGCCAAGCGCATGGCACGGGTGACACGGTCGAAGTTTCGGCGGGATTGATGCGCGCGCTCATCATCGCGGCGGCGGCGGGTTTGGCGCTGGTGGGGCTGCAAATCCCGATCTTTTGGGCGGCGTTTCGTCTGGCCCCGGCCAGCGCCGAGGTCGAAAGCCTTGCGCGTGACTACCTGCATATTCGGATTTGGGGCGCGCCGCTGACGATCTCGCTTTATGCCTTTACCGGCTGGCTGATCGCGCTGGAGCGCACGCGCTCGGTGCTGGTGCTGCAAGTGACGATGAATGCGCTGAATGTCGGGCTGGATCTGTGGTTCGTGCTGGGGCTTGGCTTTGGCGTCAAAGGGGTGGCGGCGGCCACGCTGATCTCCGAGATCGGCGGCGTGGCGCTGGCGCTTTGGCTGACACACGCGGCGTTTGCGGGCGGGCTCTGGCGCGCGCGCGCGATTTTTGATCGGGTCAAGCTGGGCGTGATGGCGCGGGTCAATAGCGATATCATGATCCGCTCGGTGTTGCTGCAGGCGAGCTTTACCACGTTCCTGTTTCTAGGCGCGGGGCAGGGCGATGTGACGCTTGCGGCCAATCAGGTGCTGCTGCAATTCCTGCAAATCACCGCCTTTGCGCTGGACGGGTTTGCGTTTTCTGCCGAAAGTCTGGTGGGGCAGGCGGTGGGGGCGCATTCGGTGCGCCATGTGCGGCGCGCATCGATTGTGACATCGCAATGGGGTGTTGGCCTGGCGCTACTTTTGGGGGCGGTATTCCTGCTGGCAGGCCCGGCCATCATTGATGTGATGACCACGGCCCCCGAGGTGCGCCTTGCTGCGCGCTCCTATCTGCCCTGGATCGTCGCCGCGCCGCTGATCGGCATCGCAAGCTGGATGTTTGACGGCATTTTCATCGGCGCGACGCTGACGCGCGAGATGCGCAACGCGATGTTCGTTTCGGTTGCGATTTATGTTGCGGCGCTGATGATTCTGATCCCGACCTTTGGCAATCACGGGCTGTGGGGCGCGCTGATGGTGCTCAACGCGACACGCGGGCTCGCGATGGCGCGGCTGTATCCGCGCGCCGAGGCAAAGGCGGCGCGCTAACCCCCTAATCGCTGGACGCATCTGCGCGCGCAGGTTAAATCGGAAACCGACGCGAGAGGGAGACCCGCATGAGCCGCAATTTCACCCGCCGGGGGAGCATGGCCTTGGCCGCCGGGGCCACCGCATTGGCCGCCACCCCCGCGATGGCCGCGCCCGAGGTCACGCTGCGCCTGCACCAGTTTCTGCCCGAAACAAGCTTTGTGCCCGCCCATATCCTGAATCCGTGGATTGCCGCGGTCGAAGACGCTTCAAACGGGCGCATCAAGATTGAACATTATCCCTCGATGCAGCTTGGTGGCAAACCCACCGATCTGGTCGATCAACTCACCGATGGCGTGGTCGATATCATCTGGACGCTGCCGGGTTACACGCCGGGGCGCTTCCCGCGCACCGAGGTGATGGAGCTGCCGTTTATGGTGGCGGATGCCGGCCCGGCCTCGGCAGCGCTGTGGGATCTGGCGCAATCGGATCTGATCGAGACGGATTTCACCGATCTGCATCTGCTGGGCACTTGGGTGCATGGGCCGGGGGTGATTCACGCCAATAAGCCCGTGCGCGAAATCGCGGATTTCAAAGGCCTGAAACTGCGTGGCCCCTCGCGCGTGACGACCAAGCTGCTGGAGCATTTCGGGGCAACCGCCGTCGGCATGCCCGTGCCCGCCGTTCCCGAGGCGCTGTCACGAGGCACGATTGACGGGGCGCTGCTGCCTTGGGAGGTCTCGGCCTCGCTTAAAATCGGTGAGTTGGTGCACAATCACACCGAATTTGCGGGGCCGTCGATTTACACTGCCAGTTTCATTCTGGCGATGAACAAGGATCGTTTTGAAAGCCTGCCGCCCGATCTGCGCCAAGTGATCGAGTCTGTCTCTGGCGCTGCGTTCTCGCGCGCGGCGGGCACGGCACAACAGGCCGAGGATATCCCCTCGCGCCAAAAGGCGGTTGATCTGGGCAATGAGATCATCACGATCCCCGCCGACGAGACCCCCGTTTGGGAGGCCGCCTCGCAGCCCGTGATCGACGAATGGGTCGCCGAGATGGACGGGCGCGAGATTGACGGCGCGGCGTTGCTGGACAAGGCGCGCGCGCTGATCGCGGCGCAGTCGATCTAGCATGCGCGTCGGGGTTGAGCGCGCGGTGCAGGGGCTGGCACTGGCGGGCGGTTTGATCTTGCTGGCGCTGGTTGGCATGACGGTTTTGTCGAGCCTTGGCGCGCTGGGTCTGAAGGGCGCGCAGGCGGGATGGCTGCCGCAATCCCTCGCGATTGGCCCTTATAAGGCGGGCTATGAGATCGTCGAACTCGCGCTTCCCGGTATCATTTTTGCGATGATCCCGCTGGTGCAACTGCGCCATGCCCATGCGCGGGTTGAGTTGTTGCGCGGACGTGGCGCGCCCACGCTTGACGTGGTTTGGCAGATCGTGGCGGCGGCGATGTTTGCGCTGATCGCTTGGCGAATTGGCTTGGGAATGGCGGGCAAGATGCGCTCTGGCACCGAGACATTCCTGCTCGCACTGCCGGTGTGGTGGGGCTATTCCGCCTGCCTGCCGGGCGCGTGGGGGGCGGCGATTGTGGCCGCTTACAACGCTGTCAGGCTGGCGCGCGCATGAGTGATTTTGCGCTCGCGCTGGGCTCGTTTCCGCTGCTGCTGCTGCTGATTTTCCTGCGCGCGCCGATTGGTTTGGCGATGCTGGTGATCGGCGCGGGCGGGCTTTGGGCGCTGACGGGCAGTCCGCAGCTTTGGCTTGCCAAGATGAAGAACGAAGGGTTTTCGACCTTCTCGCATTACGAATTGTCGGTGATCCCGATGTTCCTGCTGATGGGGCAATTCGCGACCCAAGGAGGCATGAGTCGGGCGCTGTTTCGCGCTGCCGATGCGCTGATCGGGCATCGTCGGGGCGGGTTGGCTATGGCGGCGATCGGGGCCTGCGCAGGGTTTGGCGCGATCTGTGGCAGTTCGCTGGCGACGGCGGCCACGATGGGGCGTGTTGCGATCCCCGAGATGCGCGCGGCGGGCTATTCCGGTGCGCTTTCCACGGCGGCACTGGCGGCGGGGGGCACCTTGGGCATCCTCATTCCGCCCTCCATCGTGCTGGTGATTTTCGCCATCCTGACCGAGCAGAACATCGCCACGCTGTTTGCCGCCGCTGTGCTACCGGGGCTGTTGGCGGTGCTGGGCTACGGGCTTGCGGTGCAGGCCTATGTGATGCGCCACCCGCAAGCGGCGGGCGAGACGCGCGCGCCGATGCCTTGGGCGCAACGCCGGGCTGCACTGCTTGCGATCTGGCCGGTGGTCGGGATTTTCGCGCTTGTCGTGGGGGGCATTTACGGCGGGGTTTTCTCGCCCACTGAGGGTGCGGCGATTGGTGCGGCGCTGACGGGGATTGCGGCTTGGATAGGGGGCGGGCTGCGCGCCGGTGGCTTTGTGCGCGCGCTTCTGGCGAGCGCCGAAACCACAGGCATGGTGTTTTTCATCATCCTTGGCGCGGCGGTTTATAACGGGTTTTTGGGCTTTGCGCGACTGCCGCAGGAACTGGCGCAAATGGTGGCAGGGCAGGGGCTTAGCCCGTGGTTGGTGCTGATATCGATGCTGGCGCTTTACCTGATTTTGGGCTGTTTCATGGACAGCCTGTCGATGATCTTGCTGACGCTGCCTACATTTTGGCCAATCATTGCGGGGCTTGATTTCGGGATGGATGCACAGGCGCTTGCGATCTGGTTCGGGGTGTTGGTGTTGATCACCGTTGAGGTCGGGCTGATCACGCCGCCTGTCGGGCTCAATCTGTTCGTCATCGGCGCGATTGAGGGGCGCACGCCCGCGCCGCAAACATGGCGCGCCGTGATCTGGTTCGTGGGGGCCGATTTGACTCGGATCGCGTTGATTTTGGCTGTTCCTGCGATTGCCTTGCTGCCACTATAGCGGGCAATAAAAGGGGCGATGATTTTTACGCCAATCTGTGCAATTCTACCCCAAGGAGGATCGTTCATGATCGAAATGACCAGTGATTTCAGCGGCCAAACCGTGATTTGCACCTTCGAGATGACGCCGGCGACGGCCTCTGAATTAATGGAGAAACTGCAATCGGCCTATAGCGAGGTGATTTCAAAATCGCCCGGTTTCATCGGCGCGGGGTTGCATATGAACGACGCGCAAACCCGGATTGCGACCTATTCGAAATGGCGCGAGCGGGGCGATTATCAGGCGATGCTGCGCAGCCCTGAAATGATAGATCGCAACCGCTATATCTACACGCTGTGCCGCAGTTTTGAGCCGGTGATGTATGAGATCGCGGCGGATTACTAAGCCCGGTTAAGTCGAGGGAACCGACGCCATGGCCCTTGCGTTAATATGTCAAAAGACAACTCGGAGAGAGACATGGAAGACGTTCTTCAAGCCATCGGTGTGATCGGCTTTATCCTCTTGGTGCTCGCAGGGCTTCTAGCGGGTTGGATTGCCAGCCTTGTCGCGGGCGGGCGCCATCTTGGGGCTTATCTGGCAATCGGCGTTCTGGGCGCGCTGATCACGCCGTTCATCATTGCGATTTTGGGCGGTGCGGTGCTTGCCGCAGGGGGCTTGCTGGCGATTATCGCGATGGCCTTGGTTGGCGCTGCCGTCGTTCTGGTGATCGGTAAGCTGATCCTCGATTAACGGCTAAACCCCCGCCACCACAGAAATTTCAACCATGCCCCACCCTCGCGCAGCCATGTGCGGGGGCGGGGTTTATGTTTGGGGCAAGACGCGCGCGCCACCACTCCCAAGGCACGGGCCGTCGCGCGCGCCCGCGGCGCATGAGACCCGTCCGTAATCAGCACTATCGGGCCCTTCGCGCCGCTCACGTCCAGTCCAAACAGGATATTCTCGCGCGTTGAGGTCGAACGATCCTCTAGCACAAGCGCGGCTTCCGACACGCCCCGCGCGCGCAATATCCGCGCCATCACCTCGGCCTCGGAAGGACCATGCTTGCCAACCCCGCCGCAGCACACCAGCCGCGAAACATCGCCCGCGTGAAACAGCGCTGCCCCGTGCAGAACGCGCCGCTTCAGCGCGGGCGAGGGCTGTTCGTCTGGCCAAACGGCGGCCCCGAGAATGAAAGCGTCGGTCATTGTTGATGGCTAACGCCGTGTGTGCCGGGCGACAAGATACAACGATCATGCTATGATCACGCAAAAGGGAGGAAACGATGCGTGCTATTTTATGTGCGGCGCTGCTATGCGCTACGCCCGCTTTTGCGGATCCGGTGAATATTCGCCCCGATACGATGTCTATCAGTGTTGAGACCGATTCTGGCCCGGTCGAGATTTCGCGCATCCAAGACAATGCCAATGAGATCACCGGTGAATGGGCGCGCACCTCGCGGCCCTGCCCGGATTTCTGCATTCAGCCGATGGTTCCCGCCCCGGGCGTGACCCCGATTGGCGAGCTGGAAATTATGCAGTTTCTTAACGATCCCAATGTGGTGGTCATCGATGGCCGGGTACGCCCCGATTTTGAGGGCGGCGCAATTCCCGGTGCAATTAACGTGCCCTATACCGAGGCCGCTGATCGTCTGGGCGAATTGGGCTGCGAGCCCGATTTCGAAGGGTTCATCTGTGATGGCGAGAACGTTAAATCCGTCGCGCTTTACTGCAACGGCGCATGGTGTGGCCAATCGCCGAGTGCCGCGCGCCGTATGATCGAGGCCGGATTTCCCGCTGAAAAGATCTATTATTATCGTGGCGGAATGCAGGCTTGGCGATTGCTGGGGCTCACGGTGACGAAATAGGGCGCAGCGCACGCCACCCACGATCAGAATGTCGGCGGGGTGGCGGCGCTGACCACGATGCAAGGCGTCTGCGCCACATTGCGAAAGCGGTGTGGCAGGCGCGAATTGAACAGATAGGCATCGCCTGCGCGCAACAATTCGGTCTTGTCGCCAACGCTCAGCAGTAACTCGCCTTCGATCACGAAGCCGCCCTCTTCGCCCTCGTGGCTATAGGCGTCCGCCCCGGTATCGGCACCCGGCTCATAGGTTTCATAAAGCAGCAAAAGGGTCGTCTGCCCCGATTTTCCCGCCCGCTTAAGAGAGAGCGCGCGCAGCGCGTCAGCGCCCGCCGAGCGATAAATGCGACCGGGGTTAATTTCGGTCAGTTCGTCATGGCGAAAGACAAATCGGCCGGGTTCAGCGGGGGTGTCGCTGTCGAAAAACTCTGCCAGCGTAAGGTCGAGGATCTCGAGGATCTTGCGCAAAGAGGTGATCGAGGGCGAGGTCTTGTTACGCTCAATCAATGAGACAAGCCCGTTGGTCACGCCGGCCCGCTGCGCCAGTTCGCGCTGCGAAAGGCCAGCCTCTTCGCGGATCGCTTTCAGGCGCGCGCCTACGTCGAAATCGTTCACGAAACCCCTCTTTCTGCGCCTGTTTTACGGGCTGGCAACTGGTCTGGCAATCACAGTATCTCAAAGCCGTGTGTTTAACAAATTTAACATTGCGCGGCTATTCGTTAAACGCTAGCCTCCCTAAAAATACCCGATTCCGTCAAACCACGAGGTTCAAAATGTCCAGCAATATCGAACTTGAGGCCCGCCGCTCCGCTGCTCTTGCCCGTGGTGTGGGCGTGCAGACCAAGAACTTTGCGGTCAGCGCTGAAAACGCGACTGTGACCGATGCCGATGGCAACAAGCTGATTGATTTCGCCGCCGGGATCGCGGTCGTGAATACCGGGCACCGCCACCCCAAGGTCATGGAAGCAGTCAAAGCGCAGCTTGATGCCTTCACCCACACCTGCCATCAGGTTTTGCCCTACGAGCCCTATGTGCGTCTGGCCGAGCGGCTGAATGACAAGGTGCCGGGCGATTTTGACAAAAAATCGATCTTTGTCACCACCGGCGCAGAATCGGTTGAGAACGCTGTTAAAATTGCGCGCGCTTACACGGGCCGCAATGCGGTCATCGCCTTTGGTGGGGCCTTTCACGGGCGCACGTTCATGACGATGACGCTGACGGGCAAGGTCGCGCCCTACAAGGCTGGTTTTGGGTCGATGATGCCCGATGTGTTCCACGTTCCGTTCCCGAACGCGCTGCATGGTGTGAGTACCGATGACAGCTTTGCCGCGATGGAAAGCCTGTTCAAAACCGACCTCGACCCCGCGCGTCTGGCGGCGGTGATCTTTGAACCGGTTCAGGGTGAAGGCGGTTTCGTTCCCGCACCGCGCGACTTCGTTCTGCGCATTCGTGAGTTCTGCGATCAACATGGCATCGTGATGATTGCTGATGAGGTGCAGTCAGGTTTTGCGCGCACCGGCACTTTGTTTGCGATGGAAGCCTACGGTGTAGCCGCCGACATCACCACGATGGCCAAGGGGCTGGGCGGCGGTCTGCCGATTGCAGCCGTCACCGGGCGCGCCGATATCATGGATGCGGCCAATCCCGGTGGGCTTGGGGGCACTTATGGCGGCAACCCGCTGGGCGTCGCGGCGGGCAATGCGGTGCTGGATGTGATCGAGGAAGAAGACCTTTGCAGCCGCGCCAACGAGCTTGGCTCACGCCTTAAACAACGTCTTGAACAGATCCGCGACAAAATGCCCGAAATTGCTGAAATTCGCGGCCCCGGTTTCATGGTGGCGATCGAGTTGATGCAAGACGGCAAACCCGCGCCTGATCTGGTCAAGGCCGTTCAGGCAGAGGCGCTGTCGCGAGGGCTGCTGCTGCTAAGCTGCGGCGTTTATGGCAACGTGATCCGCTTCCTCGCACCGATCACCATTCCCGACGCGCAGATGAGCCAAGCGCTTGATATTCTCGAAGAGGCGATGCTGGCGGCAAAAGGGGCGTAAGATCATGAAGCTGAATGACCCCTCGATCCTGGAAACCCGCGCCTAATTGAACGGGAAATCGATCTGGGGCGCAGATTAGCCGATCCTGATTCAGAATGGTCGCGGCCAACCGGTTGCAGGTGTCGTGGCGACCGGGTTGATCTTGCTCTGAGCGTGCGAAAGACGCGCTCAGAGCGGTGTTTTATTTTGGCAGCGCGCCACAAAACCCGCCCGCTGCGACTTGCCCCGACCCGAATGCGAAAAGCGGTGGTGCTTGGTAGGGGTTCAAGGGCGTGGAAAGTTGATCGAACGCGACCAGCAGGACCAGCCCAGTTAGGGCGAGAGAGGCGGTGAAACGACGTGTCATGTGCGCGCCTCCAGCCCTAGGATCGGACGCAGGCGGATACCCACAAAGGCGCCTGCGAAAGCGGCGATGAACCAGACCCAGCCATGCAAACTGCCCGTTGAAATTCCAGAAAAGAACGCGCCGACATTGCACCCAAAGGCCAAGCGTGAGGAATAGCCCAGCAATAGCCCTGCGATGATCGTGGCGACCCACGCCCGCGCCGGGTAGCGCGGCAAGGACTGCGACAGGCCGCCGCGACGCCAGCTTGCCACGCCAAAAGCGCCTGCAATCAACCCGATATTGGTGAGCGAGGTGTAATCGGTCAGCAGGCTTTGCTGAACGCGCGTGACCGAGCCGGGCGCGGCCCAGAATGCAGAGCCCGACAGATCTGCGCCCATCGCGCTCGCCCCTTTGGCAACCCACAGGCCAAGCCCGTAGACCACACCCCATGGCTGCCCCGCGACGACAAGGTTTGCAATCGCCAACCCCGCCAATACAACTGCCGCAACCAAATAGCGCGCAGGCAGGCGGCGGCTGCCGGGTTTGCCCAGCGTAAAGAACAGAGCCGCCGTCAGCGCCAATGCGACCAATGTAATCGTCAGCCCCGTGGTGCCCCTCAGCGTCAAGATCGGCAGCGCGCCCAAGTTGGTCCACCAGATCAACCCGTAAGCCCCGGCAAAGCTGCCAATCGCAAAGAACGGCAGCGCCAGCAGCCCGATCGGATTGCCCGAACCCGCATTGACCAGCGTGCCCGATCCGCAGCCCAGCACCACCTGCATCGCCGCGCCAAAGACAAAGGCCCCCCCAACCATCGCAAATCCAATCGGGGCTTGCGCGCCCGTTAACTCACCGGGATGCGTGGCCAGCAAAGGAATTGCGACGATGGACACCAGTGCAATCGCCAAAAGCTGAGCCAAAACACCCGCCGGTTCGCGCCGCAAGATCATCGCGCGCCATGGACCGGCAAAGCCGAACCGCAGCCCCTCCAGCGTGATCCCAAAGCCCAAGCCAATCGCCAGCAGTAGCGCGTAGCGTGCGCCACCAAACAGCGCCAATGTCGCGATCGCAATCAGTGCCGCAAGGATCAGCGCGCTGCGCCCGGGGGCGACGCGCGCACTCCCTGCCAGTATGATAGGAGAGGTCGTCATTAGATCCCGCCTCGCAGTTGATTGAGGAAGTTGGCAATCAGGCCGGGGGTGTTAGCCATTTCGCCTTTGGTGGCGGAATACTCAACCATCGAGCCGGGATAAAGTTTGACGTTGTCGATACCCGCCAGCTCGGAGAGCGCAAACCAATCGGTCGCCGCCCAATGGCCGGTATTGCAAAAGGACACGACCTCATCGCCATCCTGAATGCCAAGCTTCGCCTTGAGGGCGGTGACATCGGGGTTGGGTGCAATGGCGGTGGCGCCGGGGCTGAAAAATTGCGAATAGGGCAGGCTTTGTGCGCCGGGCAAAGTGCCCGGACGCGCGGCTGCATCGTGTATCTTCTTGCCCTCAAAGAAGGGGGTGGGGCGGGCATCGACCAGAATCGCTTTGGCTTGCCCTTCGACAATCTGGTTCACCGCCGGGGTATCCGCGGTCCAGGCGTTATCCCATTGGATCGACAGCTGCGTGGGGGCGGGCGTGACGGGGGTGGTCGAAAACGCCAGACCCGCATTCGCCCAGTTGCTCGCACCGCCATTCAGGATCGAAAGGTCCTTGAAGCCGGAGCTTTTCAGCGTCCAATAGACCCGCGCGGCCGCGCCAAAATCACTGTCCGTATCGCCTTGGGACACCACCACGACCGGGCGATCAAGCGTCAGACCCAAGCGCTCATAGGTTGCCTCTAGCGTGTCGAGCGCAGGCACCTGACCTGGATCGTTGCTGGGGCCGCGAAACAGCCCGTAAGGCGCCGAAACCGCCCCCGCAATATGGCCCGCGTCGTAGCCTTCGGGGCGAATATCAAGGAGGATCGGCGCATCGGTCTTTAGGCCCGCCTCCAGTTGCGCCGGCGTGACCAGCGGTCCGAACGTTGATGCGATGGCAGCCGTCGCGCCGAGGGCAGATGCGGCTAAGCCGAGCATGGACGAATATGCGAAACGTTTCATGTTGCGCTCCTTTAGGTGCGTGGATTTTGTTCCAAGTTGATTAAAACAGAAGACGATTCAAGAAACGATTTTTACGCTTAATATGCATACATTGACTAATGTTCATATTCCGTCATTTGGTGCGCCGGTTGTTCCGAATTTGGTGTCAGCATTTGGATGTATGCCGCAGAAGGGCGCCTCGTTTGGATTTTCATTCTTTTGCGACTGGGCGCAGTTCTGTTGCATTGGTGGTACCGCTGCCCCCCCAAAAGCGAGGCGCGTGCTGTTAAAGGCCGCGAGAGGGCGCAGCTTCAGCCGTGCTGCGTCATTCGTCCCGATATCGCAGAGGCATGATTCGCCGCGATATCTGGGCAGCGGTTTGGCTTGGTTGACCTTCCCGAAACTTCGAATGTCTTAGTGCATCTGTACTTGTGAATTGAACACCCGAGGACGCATAGTTTGGCGCGACACAGATGAGACAAGCCGCGGTGCCACAAACCTGCCCCTAAGGCGCAATCGCAAAAGCAGCGTTAGAACGGTCGGCTGAGATACGAGAGAAAAGACGCAATGGAACGCTTTGACGTGGATATCGTCGTCGTTGGCGCTGGCGTGATCGGTCTTGCGGTGGCGCGGGCCTTGGCAATGGCGGGGCGCGAGGTGTTGATCCTTGAGAAAAACGCGCATTTTGGTGAAGAAACCAGCGCGCGCAATTCCGAGGTCATCCATGCGGGCATTTATTATGCGCCAAGCTCGCTGAAGGCGCGGCACTGCGTGCGTGGGCGCGAGATGCTTTATCGCTATTGTGCGCAACGGGGCGTGCCTTTTCGCAAATGTGGCAAGCTGATTGTCGCCGCGTCAGACGCCGATTGCACTGCCTTATACGGGATTAAACGCAAGGCCGAAGCGAATGGCGTGGCAGATCTTCAGATGCTGAGCGCGGATGAGGTGCGCCGGCTTGAGCCAGAGCTTGCACTCAAGGCGGCCCTGGTCTCGCCCTCGACCGGGATCGTGGACAGTCACGCCTATATGCTTGCACTTTTGGGCGAGGCCGAGGCCCATGGCGCACAACTTGCGACCCGCGCGCGGGTTAGGGGCGGGCAGGTGACGGGCTCGGGCGCGATGGATCTTGATATCGGCGGTGATGATCCAATGCAGATCCGGGCGCGTTCGGTGATCAATTGCGCAGGGCTTTGGGCGGCGGATCTTGCCGCGCGCATCGAGGGACTGCCTAAGCCGCCCGAGATGCGGTTTGTCAAAGGGACTTACTTTGCCTATGGGCGCAAGTCACCGTTTTCGCGGCTGATCTATCCCGCGCCGCGCGATGGGGGGCTTGGCATTCATCTGACGCTTGATATGAGCGGGCGCGCGAAATTTGGCCCCGATACCGAGTGGTTGGATTGCCGCGATCCGGACGCGATTTCGTACAGCGTAAATCCTGAATTGCGAGACAGATTTGCCGCCGCGATCCAAACCTATTGGCCATCGCTGAGCGGCGATGACTTGCAGCCTGATTATTGCGGCATTCGCCCTAAGATTGCCGGTGAGGCCTATCCTGATTTTCGAATTGACGGCCCCAATGATTTGCCCGGCGCCCATTTTATGCTGTATGGCATTGAATCTCCGGGGCTGACGGCATCGCTGTCCATCGCCGCAGATATCGCCGCACTTTTGCGATAGCTTTGAACCTTGCAACTAGGCCAAGAGCGCTCTCTCTGACCCAAATGTGTCGCTTACGTCCCGCATCGCTGCTCCATAAAGTCGGCCCGGCATTTTCACACCGGGCCGTGTTCGTAAGAAAGAAACTCAGATCAGCGACCGAGCGCTGCGTCCAGCTCGTCCTTCAATTCCGCGCAGGTGAGGTCGATCATCTTGCGCGCGAAGTCGTCAATTTCGATTCCCTCGACACGGGTGTAGACGCCGCCTTCGCAGGTCACCGGCACACCGCAGATCAAGCCCTCGGGAATGCCATAGCTGCCATCAGAGGGCACGCCCATCGACACCCATTTGCTATCAGTGCCGTTGATCCAGTCATGCATGTGATCAATCGCTGCATTGGCCGCTGAGGCTGCCGACGAGGCGCCGCGGGCCTCGATGATCGCCGAGCCGCGCTTGGCGACGGTCGGAATCAGGGTCTCGCGATACCACGCTTCATCGCCGATGATCGTAGAGATTGCCTTGTCATTGACTTCTGCGTTGCTCCAGTCGGGGAACATGCTGGGCGAGTGATTGCCCCAAACAGCCGCCTTTTCGATATCGCGCACGGCAACGCCTGCTTTGGCAGCCAGTTGCGACAAAAAGCGATTGTGGTCGAGCCGCAGCATCGCAGTGATATTGGCGGCGGGGAAGTCGGGCGCGAAGGCCGCAAGGATCGCGGCGTTGGTATTGGCCGGGTTGCCAACGACAATCACCTTAGCGTCGCGCGAAGCGGCCTCGTTCAGCGCCTTGCCCTGAACCTTGAAGATCTCGGCGTTGACCGCCAGCAGATCGGCGCGTTCCATCCCTTTGCTACGCGGACGCGAACCAACAAGGAAAACCGCATCCGCATCGCGGAAGGCCGCGACCGGATCATCCGTCGCCACGATCCCTTCGACAAGCGGGAAGGCGCAATCTTCCAGTTCCATCAGCACACCGCGCAGCGCTTCCATCGCTTGGGGGATGTCGAGAAGTTGTAAAATCACGGGCTGGTCGGGCCCATAAACATCGCCTTTGGCGATCCTGAAAAGCAGGGAGTAGCAAATCTGTCCAGCCGCGCCTGTAATGGCGATGCGTTTTGCGGGAAGTGTCATCTGGGCCTCCTGGGTTCGTTTGCGGTCATAAGGCAATTAGCGCGTTGATGGGCTGGCGTCCAATTCAACATTTCGATCCGTGTAAACGTGATAGCCGATTATATAAATGTGATGGCCAGAAAGTCGCGTGTTCCGCGCGCGCGTTGGTGCCTTTCCCTTGCCTCCCGACGCAAAGGGGTGCCCTATTCGACAACGTCGCTTTTCGATTCATCTTACAGTCGGATGGTCCCGGTGCCGCAACGTTCCGTCTTGTCACCCTTTCAAAATGCCACTTTCCGCGCGCTCTGGTCAGCGACGCTGTTTTCCAATCTGGGAACACTCGTGCAGGCAGTGGGCGCGGGTTGGTTGATGGCAACCCTGACGCCCTCGCAAAATATGGTTGCGCTCGTGCAGTCCTCGAACACTTTGCCTGTCGTCGTGCTGTCGCTTTTGGCCGGGGCGCTGGCTGATAATTTCAACCGCCGCCGGATCATGATTTTTGCTCAGGTTTTTGTTGTGCTGGTGTCGGTGGCGTTGGCGCTATGCACTTGGGCAGGGCTGCTAACACCATGGCTGTTGTTGATGTTCACGTTTCTGATTGGCTGCGGTGGGGCGCTGTTCAACCCGTCTTGGCAGGCCTCGATGGGCGATATCGTCGAGCGGGATGATCTCTCTGCCGCAGTCAGTCTCAATAGCATGAGCTTTAACATGATGCGCAGTCTTGGGCCTGCGATCGGGGGGATCATCGTCGCGGCGGCGGGGGCGGCGGCGGCCTTTGCGATTAATGCGATCAGCTATTTGCCGTTGATAGCGATCTTGTTTTTCTGGCGGCCCAACTACCCCGCCAACCCGTTGCCACGCGAGCCGCTACGACTCGCGGTGGGGGCGGGGCTACGCTATGTCATTTTGTCCCCGGTGCTGCTGCGGGTGATGGGGCGGGGCGCGATTTTTGGGTTCGCGGCAATCTCGGTGTTGGCGCTGCTGCCTTTGGTCGTGCGCGACTTGTTGGATGGCACTGCGCTGGAATACGGGATCGCGCTTGGGGCGTTCGGGTTGGGCGCGATCGGAGGGGTCGCATTGAATGCGCCGCTGCGCGAGCGCTTTTCCAACGAGATCGTCGTGCGACTATCCTTTGTCGGGTTCGCGGTCGCGGTGGCGGCGCTGGCGTTTTCCAGCTCCCTTGTTTTCAGTTGCTTTGCGCTGATCGTGGCCGGGCCGTTTTGGGTGCTGGCGTTGTCGCTGTTTAACGTCACGGTGCAACTGGCGACACCGCGTTGGGTCGTCGGACGGGCGCTGTCGCTGTATCAGACTGCGACTTTCGGCGGTATGGCAAGCGGGGCTTGGCTGTGGGGTTCGCTGGCCTCCTATCAGGGGGTCAGCTTTGCCTTACTTACGGCGGCGGTCGTTTTGATCGTCGGGGCGGGGTTGGGTACGTGGTTGCGGCTGGCAGAGTTTTCGACCGTCGATCTCGATCCGCTCGGACAATTCAGCGCGCCTGAACCGCAGCTTGATATTCGCGCACGTTCCGGGCCAATCCTCGTGCTGATAGAGTATGAAATCAGTGTCGAAGATACCGCCCACTTCATGGCGTTGATGCGCGCGCGGCGCCGTATCCGCATACGCGATGGTGCGCGGCAATGGGCGCTGCTGCGCGACCTCGAAAACCCGCGTTGCTGGATGGAAAGCTATCATGTTCCGACGTGGATCGAATATCTGCGCCACAATGCGCGGCGCACCAAAAACGACGCGCTTAACTTCGAGGAACTGTTGACGCTGCACCAAGGGCCCGAGTTGCGCCCCCGTGTTCGCCGTCTGATCGAACGCCAGACCGTGCCGCTGCAAGACGATATGCCACCCCGCCCACCGACACCCGAGCTACCGGGCGTTTAAGGGGGGAAAGTCAGGGTGAGATTGCATTCCAGCTCTGGATAGTCTTTCAAATTTGGTGTAAGCATACTAGGATACCACACCGCATTTCGGAGGAGACAGATATGAGCAAACCCGTGATTGGATTCATTGGACTCGGCCTCATGGGCAGCAATATGGCTGAATGCCTGCAAAAGAATGGCTTCGAGTTGATCGTGATGGATCTCAATAAGGATGCCGTTGCAGCCGTGGTTGCCCGCGGCGCCACCGAGGCAAAATCGGCTGCCGAACTTGCTGCGGCCAGCGATATCGTGATGCTCTGCCTGACCACCTCTGATGTCGTCGAAAAGCTGGTCTATGCGCAGGACGGCATCTTGGCGGGCATCAAGCAAGGCGCCGTTTTGATCGATTACGGAACCTCGATTCCGGCCTCGACGCGCAAGATCGGGGCTGACCTTGCCAAGAAGGGCGCGGGCATGATCGACGCCCCGCTTGGCCGCACTCCGGCGCATGCCAAGGACGGCTTGCTTAACATCATGGCTGCGGGGGATCGCGCGACCTTTGACAAGGTCAAACCGGTTCTTGATGTCCAAGGCGAGAATATCTTTTATCTTGGCGCACTTGGGGCGGGTCACACGACCAAGCTGATCAACAACTTCATGGGGATGACCACCGTCAGCGCGATGAGCCAAGCCTTCGCTGTGGCCGACCGCGCTGGCGTTGATCGCCAGCAGCTATACGACATCATGTCGACGGGCCCGTCGAATTCGCCCTTCATGGGGTTTTGCAAGAATTACGCGGTTGATGGCGTAAGCGATCTGGGCTTCTCCATCGCCAATGCCAACAAGGATCTGGGCTATTTCCTCAAGATGGTTGAGGATCTGGGGACACGCTCCGAGATTGCCGAGGGCACGTCGCACAACCTTCAGGCCGCCTTTGATGCTGGCATGGGCAATGGGAATGTGCCGGAAATCTTCGACTACTTCCTTAATCTAGAAAAGTAACACGACGGACGCGATAAAACAGCCGCGCGCCCCCGTTGCGGGGATGCGCGGCTGGACTCTGCCGCCCTCCAAGGATCAGTCGGTTTGCAAAAGCGCTTTGATTCCGGCCTCTGCGACCTCCAGATCTTGCGCCGGTGATCCCGAACTGACGCCGATGCCGCCAACAATCACACCATCGACAAGAACCGGAAGACCGCCCGCGATCACCACCATCCGCCCGCAGACGGCTGACGAGATACCGTAGGCTGGCTTGCCCGGTTGACTGGCTTCGCCGACCTCATGCGTGGGCTTTCGCGTTCCCGATGCGGTGTAGCTTTTGTCAATCGCGATCGTGACGCTGGGGATCTTGCCGCCATCCATCCGTTCAAACGCAAGCAGGTTGCAGCTTTCGTCTGTCACAGCGATGCACATAGGCACGCCGATTTCCAACGCCTTTGCCTTTGCCCCGGCAATCAAAACCTGCGCATCGGCCAGATCCAGCCGTTTGAGAGTCAACATGATGCACTTCCTTTTCGGTTTCGGTGGCCCTTGGGGCGACTTAACCCGCCGCCAAGGCTACGCCCCGGCATTGGATCGCCGCATGAGGCGGCGCACGATTATCGTGAGCAGAGGCAACGTCCAGATCAGAACAGTGACAGCGCCCAGCGTGCCCGAGACCGGCCGGTCGAAGAATCCAATGATGCTGCCATCGGATTTGATCATTGTTGCCATGAAATTGTCTTCCAGCATTGGGCCGATAACGATGCCAAGGATCGTTGGCGCAATCGGAAAGCCGTTCTCCTCCATCAGGAAACCGATGATCCCAAGCACCAGCATGACGGTGATGCCAAAGACGCTGTTGGTGATCGCAAACGAGCCGACCATGCAGAACAGCAAGATGACCGGCATCAGCAGTTTGGCGGGTGTCTTTACGACGAACCTAGCGCCACGGATTGCGAAATAGCCCAGCACCAGCAGCAGCAGGTTGGCCACGAAGAAGGTCATGAAAATCGCGTAGGTCAGATCGGCCTGTTGGACAAAAACCATCGGGCCGGGGGTGATGCCTTTCATGAAAAGCACACCAATAGCGATGGCCGTGATCGAGTCACCCGGGATGCCAAAGACCAGCGCCGGAATCCAGACGCCGCTGAGAGAGGCGTTATTGGCAGCCCCAGCGGCGGCGAGCCCTTCGGGGTGCCCAGTGCCGAATTTTTCGGGCGTGCGTGAGAACTTTTTGGCCATGGCATAGGCGACCCACGCAGCGATATCAGACCCCGCACCGGGCAAAATCCCGATGATCGTGCCGATCAGGCTGCCAGATGCCAGATTGCCCTTGTTCTCGCGCACCATCTTCCACTGACCGCCATAGACGGTAGAATTGGATTTCGGCACGGACGAGGTTTCATGCGATGCGGCCATTGCGAAGCGCAGTATCTCAGTCATCGCGAACATCCCGATCATCGCGGGAATGAAGCTGACGCCGCCCATAAGTTCGACCGATCCGTAGGTGAAACGCGGATAGCCGCCGGTTACGTCGATGCCGATGGTCGAGATGAACAGGCCGATCAACAGCGCAATCAGCCCTTTGACCGGCGAGCCGCGCGAAATGATCACAGAACAACTCAGGCCAAGGACGGCGAGCCAAAAATATTCCACCGTGCTGAACTGAAACGCGAATTCTGCAAGGTAGGGCGCGCAGGTGGTCAGAATGATCGCCCCCACGATCCCGCCAAAGACCGAACTGACAAGACCGATGCCAAGCGCGCGCTCGGCCTGACCGCGCAGGGTCATCTGATAGGCGTCGTCCACATAGGCCGCTGAGGCAGGTGTACCGGGGATGCGCAGCATTGCACCGGGAATGTCACCAGCAAAGATCGCCATGGCCACAGCGCTGACAATGGCCGCAATGGCGGGCAGCGGGTCCATAAAAAAGGTAAGCGGCACCAGCAAGGCCGTGGCCATGGTCGCCGAAAGGCCCGGGATCGCCCCGATAAACAGGCCGAACACCGATGCGGCAAGGATGACACCCAGCACCGCAGGATCTGCGACCATCATGATAGCGTTAAAGATATGGTCCATGGGGTTCCCCTTGCCAGCCTACCAGGCGATGGATTGCAGAACGCCCCATGGCAGGGGCACGAGAAAGACTTTACTGAAGAGGGTGTGGATCGCCAGTGATGCCGTGACCGATACTAGGACGGCCGTCAGCACCTCCACCCGCAGCGATAACAGAAACGCCAGAAGCACGGTGATGCTGAGCACCGGAAACCCGATCACGTCAAGGAACGGAATAAAGCTTGCCGTTCCCAGCAAAACAATGGCGACGCGCAGAATACGGCGGCGGTCGGTTATCCAAGCACCCGCCTCGATAAGCTTCGGGCGTGGTGTTCCCAAAAGATCCTTCGTGATAAGGATAATCGCGCAAATAATAAGACCTACGGCCACAATCGTGGGCAGCAAGCCAGAGCCGACAGATTGTCCGGGGATCATTGGGAAGGTGCTGGCTTGAAGCAAAACGGCTGTCGCGAACAACAGCAGGAAGCAGCCCATCAAACGGTCACTGATTTTCATGTGCTCTCCAGTGAGATAACTGAAATTTTGCCAGCGATCTGCCCTGTGCTTGGGCCGGGTCCGGCAGTGCCCCCCGACCGGGAAGGAGAACCTGTAGGTCGGGGGAGAGTTTACGCACTGGCCCAAGGGCCCACCGAAGGCCAGTGCGTCAGGTTGGTTATTTTGCAAGACCGGCGGCGGTCATAACCTTACCGTTAGCGGCATCTGCTTCTGCCATGAATGTGCCAAAGGCCGGGCCATCCATCCAGACCTTGCCAAAGCCGCGCTCTGCCATGAAGGCGGTGAACTCGTCAGAGTTATAGGCAGTCTCCATCGCCGATGAGAGCTTGGCAACCGCTTCGTCGGACAAGCCAACGGGGCCAGCCACGCCGCGCCATGATGCGACCATCAGGTCAACACCGGTCTCGGATTTCACGGTCGGCAAATCGGGCAGACCGGGTAGAGGTTCTTCGCTCATTACGGCCAGCGGTTTCACCTTGCCCGCTGCAATCAGAGAGGCCGCTTCGGGATAGGAGCACGAGACGATATCGACGCCACCCGAAACCAAATCCTGCAGTCCCGCGGCAGAGCCTTTGGATGGCACCCATGGCACCGCATCCGCACCCAAGCCGTCCTCGACCAGTAGACCAGCCATGGCGAGGTGCCAGATCCCGCCTTGACCGGTACCAGACGACTTCATTTTGCCCGGTTCGGCTTTGGCGGCCTCAAGAAAGGCAGTGAGGGTGTCGAATTCGGAATCCGTCCGTACGTGGAATGCGGCCGGATCGGCATTGAACAGCCCGATCGGGGTGTAGCTTTTGTCATCCAATTGCGTCAGGCCCGCGTGATGCATCATGGTGATTTCGACGGTCACGGTGCCGATGGTGTAGCCGTCGGGCTTTGCCATGGCGATGGCTGAGTGGCCGACAACGCCAGACCCGCCGTCACGGTTCACGACGTTCACCGGAACACCAAGCTCCTTTTCCATCAACCCGGCCAGCATGCGGCTTGTGGCATCGGTGCCGCCCCCCGCGCCCCAAGGCACGATCCAGGTAATTGGCCGTTCGGGGTATTCCGCCCGAGCGGTATCGGTCATGAACCCAGTACCCACTGCAAAAGCTGTGATACCGAGACCGAGTGTCAAAAGATTGCGAAGCATAAGCATCCTCCCATAGACGCGTTTGGCGTGGACCGATCAGCGCGCATACCGATCGTGTCTTTCATGAAGCGACAAGGCGCTTCGAAACTCCTTCCTTGACGGATTCCTACCTCCCTAAGTGTCAAATCCGATGCCAAGGCCCTTGTTGCGTGGGATTGTAGTATCCCAGCAAGTTAGAGTTTGATGGATTTATTTAGGTGAGTCGAGAAAAATGTCGCCTCATTCGGTAACAATGTTTGTGAGGTACGAGCGCCTTTCGACCTGTCGTTTTAGCGAAGCGTTTGTTCTTCGAGCCGCCCTCTCCCGAAAAAACTAGCATACTAGAATAGGTCATGCTATTTCTTGCTCAGGGAGAGACTGCCGTTTCGACATGATAGCAGGTGAATCACAGTATTGATGCGCCTTTTATTGCAACGCATTGCATCTTTGCGAGTCGTTGGTCGTGCGCCCTGTAAACGTTCGAGGAGGAACACATGACGCGACTCATTTCTGTTAAAACCATCTTGCGGGGCGCCACTTTGGCCGCTGCATTTGCCGCAACACTCACGTCTGCGGCAGCGCAAGAAGTCACATTGCGCGGTGCCAGCATGTTCGACGAAAACCATGCCTTTACCAAAACGATGGAGCGCTTTGCCGAGCTGGTTCAGGAAAAATATGACGGCGACGTTAATTTCGATTTGCGCCTAAATGGCGAGCTGGGGGTCGAGGCTGACTATGTCACCTTCCTTCAGCAGGGCGTCGCTATTGATTATACGATCATGGCGCCTTCCAACATGGCGACATTCGCGCCCTCGATCCCGCTGATGGACATGCCGTTCCTGTTTCGCGACCAAGCCCACTGGGAGGCAGTTCTGTCCAGTGATGTGCTCAAGCCGCTTGAACAGGAACTCGCAGACAAGGCCGACATCATGGTCATCGGCTATACGGGTGGGGGCGTTCGTAACGTTCTGGCAAACCACCCGATTAAAAATCTGAACGAACTGGCCGGGTTTAAAATGCGCGTCATGGGCGCACCGATCCAGGCGCAGATCTTCTCGGCGCTGACAGCCGCCCCGTCCGCGATTTCCTATAACGAGGTCTATAACGCGATCCAGACCGGTGTGATTTCGGGCTTTGAGAACGAAGCGGCCAGCATCCAGAACCTCAAGTTCTACGAGGTTGCACCCTATCTTACTTTGACGCGTCACGCGATCACGGTGCGCCCGATCGTAATGAGCGGCAAAACCTTTCGTAACTTGCCCGAACCCCTGCAAGCCGCCGTCCTTGAGGCTGGTAAAGAAGCAGGCGCATTTGGACGTGAGCTGGAATCGCGCGAAGACGGCGAAAAGCTGCAACAGATGGTTGATGCCAAGCAGTTGACGGTTCTGGAGTTCGAGGACCGCGACAAGCTGCTTGAGATGGTTGTGCCAGTGCAAGATGCCTATGCAGAAAGCCTAGGTGCGAGCGATCTTCTGACCGCGATCCGCGGTATGTAACAGCAAGCGGTGACCAGATTGCGCATTCCGGGCACGGCTCGTTCGGAATGCGCTTTGCGGTCTCTGGCGACGGACACACAGGTGGGGGAAGTTCACTTGAGGCGGATACTTGAAGGGTTTTGCCAAGGGCTACGGGTCTTATTGGCTGTGCTGATGGGGGCACTCGCAATCCCGGTCGCGATGCAGGTGATTGCGCGCTATACCGGACTGATCCCGGTCTATCTGTGGACCGAAGAACTCGCCACGTTCATCTTTGTCTGGATGGTCATGATCGGGTCGATGATCGCGGTCTGGGAGGGCACCCATTTCGATGTTCGGGTGACGCGCGACACCACCCGTCCGCTGGGGATATTTCTGCAAAAAGGCATTGTCCTTCTGCTGATCGGTGCCTTTGCCTTGGTCTTCGCTTGGTATGGAATTGAATATGCCAAGTTTGGGGCCTTGCAGCAGACCGTGATGATGCAGGCCAATAAGCTGATCACCTTTATTTCCGTCCCGATTTCGGGCGCGGTTTGGACGGTCTTTGCATTTTATCGACTGGCCGAGGCCTTCGTCGAGTACCGCAATTCCGAGAAAGCAATGTCATGATTATTTCAACGGGTGTTGCCTGCATTATCATGGTGGGCGGGTTTCTTTTGCTGGTGCTGATCAGGGTTCCCGTGGCATTCGCCTTGGGCATCGCGACAGTGCCGGTCGTGCTGATGGATATGCGGCTGACGCCCTTCATCGTGCTCGACCGCATGTTTCAGTCGTATAATTCGTTCATCCTGCTGGCGGTGCCGTTTTTCCTGCTCGCGGCCAACTTGATGAATTCTGGCAAGATCACCGACAGGTTGATTGATCTCTCGCGAGTTTTGACCGGCTGGATGCCGGGCGGGCTTGGTCATGTGAACGTCGCAGTGTCGATGCTGTTTGCGGGGATTTCGGGGTCTTCGACGGCGGATGCGGCGGGCTGCGGCAAGATCTTGATCCCGGCGATGGTCAAGGAAGGCTACGACAGACGCTTTGCCATTGCGATCACGGCCTGTTCGTCGGTGATGGGCGTGATCATTCCGCCAAGCATCCTGATGGTGGTCTGGGGAGGCGTGATGCAGGTGTCGGTTGGCGCATTGTTTTTGGCCGGGGCCATTCCCGGCCTTCTGATTGGCTTTGCCCTGATGGCGACCGTTTACGGCTATGCCAAGGTCTATGACTACCCAATCGCGCTGCGTCCGACCTTGTGTGACCTATGGCGTGCGTTTAAGGGCGCGTTTCTTGCCATGCTGACCCCGGTTCTCGTCATTGGCGGCATTGTCGGCGGTATCGTGACGCCGACCGAAAGCGCCATCATCGCCGCTGGCTATGCGCTGATCTTGGGGATGTTCGTTTACCGAACCGTTACTTGGCGAGATCTGGGCGGTATCTTTTATGAGACCGGGCGGTTCGCGTCGATCTCGCTGTTTGCCATCGGCACGGCTTCGGGCTTTGGCTGGACACTGGCGTTTTTCAACGTGCCTCGACTGATTGTGACATTCATGACCAGCATGGAGTTTGGCTATTTCGGCACCGCTTTGGTGATCGCCGCTCTGTTCTTGTTCTTTGGGCTCTTCATCGATGCGATCCCGACCATTATCATCCTTGGCACTGTGCTTATGCCTGTGGCGGCAGCGGCAGATATCCAGCCCGTCGTGTTTGCGATTATCGGCATCGTGTCGCTGGCCTTTGGGCTTGTGACGCCACCCTATGGGCTTTGTTTGCTGATATCGGCGGCGATTGGGGGGATGAACGTGGTGCAAGTGATGCGCGATGTGGTCATCATTCTCATTCCGATGCTGATCATCCTGTTTCTGGTCATCCTGTTCCCGGAAATCGCGCTGTGGTTGCCCGCAACCCTGATGCCGAGCGCGTTCCCTTGAGGCTTTTCCTGCTCGCTTCAGTGGATGGCAAAGGAGGTCTGCGATGAGCCCGTTTTCACTGGCAGGAAAGACGGCGCTGGTTACGGGGGCCAATACCGGGATCGGGCAGGCGATTGCGGTGGCAATGGGCCAAGCGGGGGCCCATGTGATCTGCGCTGGGCGGTCATCTTGCGCCGATACCGTTGGCAGGATTAAGAGTGCCGAGGGGCTGCCCCTTGATTTCACCGATCCAATGGCGGCGCGTGACTCATTCGCAAAGCGCCCCATCGATATCCTCGTCAACAACGCCGGGATCATCCGGCGCGCCGACAGTCTCGATTTCAGCGAAGCCGATTGGGACGACGTCATGGATGTCAATCTCAAGGCGGTGTTCTTCACCTGTCAGGCGTTTGCCCGCGCCGCTCTTGCCCGAAACGCCGCCGGTCGCATCGTCAATATTGCGTCGCTGCTGTCGTTTCAGGGGGGTATCAGGGTCGCGTCCTATACCGCCTCCAAGCATGGGGTGGCAGGGTTGACCAAGCTGCTCGCCAACGAATGGGCGGCCAAGGGAATTAACGTTAACGCCATCGCGCCGGGATATATCGCGACCAACAACACCGAGGCGTTGCGCGCCGATCCAAATCGCAACAAAGCAATCCTAGAGCGGATCCCGGCCGCGCGCTGGGGCACGCCCGATGACATCGCGCAGACTGCGGTGTTTTTGGCGGCACCAGCGTCGGCCTACATTCATGGAACGATCATGACGGTCGATGGCGGCTGGTTGGCGCGGTAGGTGCCTAGGCCTCGAAATACTCGCCATGGGTCTTGCGAATGCTGACGATGGTTGGATCAAGCCGCGCCAGATGCAATCGGGCGATCTCAACCGCGCCCTCGGCATCGCCAGCCGCGATGCGCTCTGCGATCCGGGTGTGATCGTCATATAACACACCGATCCGATCTTCTTGTGTCAGGCCCAGAACGCAGAGCCGATCGACCAACGCCTTCTTCTCGGCAATCACCTTGAATGCGTGTGCAACACCTGCGATTTTGCACAGGATGCGGTGAAATTCGTAATCGAGTTTATGAAACGCATCGCCGTCCTTAGTTTCCAGCGTCGCTTTTTGCTGATCAAGATTGTCCTGAAGCAGGCTCATATTAGAGCCGTCCCACGTTTGCGTCGCAAGCCGGATAACTTCGACCTCGACAGCGGCGCGAATGAAACGCGCAGCCTGAATCGCCTCATAGGAAAACCGCCGCACTTCCGTCGCGCGCTGTGGACGTACCAAAAGAAGATCAAGGTTTGTCAGTCGGTTAAAGGCATCGCGGACAGGTTGGCGCGACACATTCAACTTGTTGGCAATCTCGACTTCGGAAATCTTGGCGCCGGGCAACATGCGCAAGGCGACGATCTCATCATACAAATAATCAAAGACCTCGTCGGCGCTTGTGCGCCGCTCGCGCGGAATTGGCATTTGTCGCATGTTTCTCTCCTTGGATCCCAGTGCGCTTACCCCATTCGCTTTCGGGTTTCCAGTTTTCACTGGCCCATAGCAGAGGCTATTTTCAACGTGTTTAAGGGCGGTTACCGTAAAACCGCGCCCCCGCTGAGTGCCCCAAGTTTCCTTTCGCCTGCGCAGGGCCCCTGGGGTGTGAATCGTCCCGGTTTCACCGGAGACCTTTAGCTTCATTTCACGCGACCATATCGAGCACGTCGCGCTGTGCATAGA
>NZ_JBLXEM010000023.1:0-36894 GCF_048263065.1 Thioclava sp. | reverse complement strand
GATCTTGTGCAGGCCGTCGCATTCACCGCCTCCGGTCCAAGCGCGCAAAGTTGAGCGCGACGAGGTGCGGCGCAGACGTCGCCATGCCGCCTGTATTGAAAATGCGGTATCAGGTGATCTGCAGCGACCCTTGAGACGCCATCAGCAGCGTCACCACATCGGGCGCGGTTGATGGGTTCTGGCGGTTTCGTTGGCTGGAAAGCGGGTGTTCGACACCGCACTCTGAGCGATCGCTGCGTTGTTGATGTTAATCATCGACGCAGCGATCGAGACGTTTTACGATCTCCCTTGGACAATCATGTCAAAGGAGTTGAGTGCAATGGCCGAATCTCAAGCCGAAGATCACAAGACCGGCGTCATCGATATTCCCGAGGCTGTTGGCGTATTTGACAGCTTCGAGAGCCTTCAAAAAGCTTTCTACGATCTGCGGATGGTTGGTTTTAGCCGCTACGACATCAGCTTGCTCGCCCGACAGCAAGTGTTGGAGGAAAAGCTTGGAAAGGCTTATTGGCGTTCGGCCGATCTGGAAGATGATCCCAACGCGCCACGCGCCGCTTTCGTTTCCGAGGAAGCGATTGGTGAATTGGAGGGGGCCGTGGTCGGCGGGTTCTTCTTTCTTGGCTCGTATGTTGCGATGGGCGCGATGCTTACAGCGGCAAGTACGGTTGCGGCCTCTATTGCGGCCATCGCAATCGGAGGCGCTCCTGCCATCGTAATCGGCGCCTTGCTGGCCCGTCGCATGGGCAAAAAGCACAAAGATTACTACGCCAACGAGATTGAACACGGTGGAATTTTGCTTTGGGTCCGCGTGCGTGACGCAGAGCGAGAGGCACTCGCAGTCAAGATCATGAAGGGACATTCTGGCCGCGACGTGCATGTCCACGAATGGAGTAAATGAGAGACCTCTCTCGATGCACATAGGGCGGTCTGGGGAATTCGCTTTGGTTGCTTTCTTGCGTTTGGCTGTAACTGAGCGATCCAGTCCTCCCCCGATATATCCGCGCGTCTAACGGTGTCAGCTTCCTTAGGATGCGCGTTTGCCCGGGCTTCGGCATCACCGCTGCGGTCGCTGTCGTCCTTTTCGGAAACCGAAAGAAACGCCGCATCTGCGCGTGGCGGCGCAATCATCGAAATTATTGATCTGTGTCAATACGTCGCGGCTCGACGCGGCCTAACGTTGCGCGTGTAGAAGATCGAATGGGCCGGGCAAAATGCACGCGCAACCGCGCTTCATTAATTGCCCTGACCAGAGAAGCTTCGAGCAAGTGCCCGTGGGCATCAGCAATTCATATCTGACCGAAGGAATGCAGCTATGAGCGTTACCGAAACGAGTCCGGCATCAGTGTCGGCAGAAAAGACATCCCGAAAACTAGGTTTGATACCCCTGATCGCGTTGGTCGTCGGGTCAATGATCGGCGGCGGAGTCTTCAGCTTGCCCCAAAACATGGCCAAGGGCGCGTCTCCGGGAGCGGTCATCATCGGCTGGTTAATCACGGGCATTGGCATGCTGGCGCTGGCCTTCGTCTATCAGGGTCTCTCGACGCGCAAACCGCACCTTGATGCCGGGCCCTATGCCTACGCGCGCGCCGGTTTTGGGGATTTCGTCGGCTTCAACAGCGCTTGGGGCTATTGGCTAAGCGCGTGGCTGGGCAACGTGTCTTACGTCGTGCTGATCTTCGGCGCGCTGAGCTATTTCTATCCGGCCTTCGGGGCCGAAGGGAATACGGTGCAGGCCATCATCGGCGCATCGGTCGTTCTTTGGATCACGCACGCTCTGGTCCTGATGGGCATTCGGCAGGCGGCAATCATCAACGTTGTCACAACCATCGCCAAGCTGGCGCCAATCGCGCTGTTCATCGTGCTTGTGGCAGTCGCATTCAATATGCCGAAATTCAGCTTTGATTTCTGGGGCATGCAGACGCCGGATCTGGGAAGCGTCGTGGCACAGGTCAAAAGCACCATGCTGGTCACGCTTTGGGTCTTTATCGGCATCGAAGGGGCGAGCGTCGTCTCGGGGCGCGCCGCGAAACGCACCGATATCGGGCGCGCGACGATCATCGGCTTTGTGATTGCTCTTTCGGTCTATCTGTTGGTCTCGCTTTTGTCGTTTGGCCTGATGAGTCAGACGGAACTGGCGGGTCTTCCGGCGGCGGCCTCAATGGCAAATGTGCTTGAGCAAGCGGTCGGCCCTTGGGGCTCGGTTGTCGTGCGCATCGGGCTTGTGATCTCGGTTGCAGGCGCGTTCCTTAGCTGGACCGTGTTTGCTGCGGAAATTCCCTATCGCGCGGCCAAAGAGGGCATGCTGCCTGCCGTGTTTGCCACGGAAAACAAGAACGGTTCGCCCGCCGGGTCGCTGTGGATCACCAACATCTTCGTGCAGCTCTTTTTGATCGTCACGCTTTATGCAAACTCGACCTATCTTGCGCTGTTCTACATCGCCTCGACCGCCATTCTGGTGCCCTATGTGCTGTCGGGGGCTTATGCATTCAAACTGGCGCTCAGTGGTGAGGGCTACAAAACAGGTGAACGGCGTGGTCGGGACATGTTTTATGGCGGGTTGGCGACTGTTTATGGCGCTTGGCTGGTCTATGCGGCGGGGCCTGCCTACCTGCTGATGTGCGCAATCCTCTATGCCGCCGGTGTGCCAATCTATTGGTATGCGCGTGCTAAAAACGGTGAAAAACCCTTCGCGGGCGTCGAAGCCTGGATCGGCATTGGCATCGTCATCGCCGCACTCGTGGCCGCCTATCAGATGTGGACAGGCGCGATCAGCGCGCTTTAACCCCGGTCAGTTTGGAGCAATAAAATGACTACGAATACGAAGCTAGGTGTCCACTCCGAAACTGGCAAACTGCGGCAGGTCATTGTCTGCCGCCCCGGTCTGGCGCATCGCCGACTGACGCCCTCGAACTGCCAAGAGCTGTTGTTTGACGATGTCTTCTGGGTGAAACAGGCGCAAAAGGATCATGACGTCTTTGCCAACCTGATGCGCGATGAAGGAGTCGAGGTGCTGGACGTCAACGATCTGTTGGCCGAAACGTTAGAAAGTGCAGAGGGGCGCGCGTTTGTGCTTGATCATCGGGTGACGCCCGATCATGTCGGCGTGGGCATGCAAACCGAGTTGCGCGCGTGGATGGATGACCTTCCGGGCGCGCAATTGGGCGAGTATCTGTTGGGAGGATTGGCGGCCGATGACTTGCCCTTCGCGCCCAAAGCCCTGTTTGGTAGCTACCTTGGGCATCGCGGCCTGATCTTGCCGCCGCTGCCCAACGCACTGTTCACGCGCGACAATTCCGCTTGGATCTATGGCGGCGTGACGGTTAACCCGATGTATTGGGCGGCACGACGACCCGAGACGCTGCTAAATACCGCGATCTACAAATACCATCCGAAGTTTGCAGGCAAAGTCAGCATCCATTGGGGTGATCCCACCAAGGAACACGGGCTGGCCACGCTGGAAGGCGGCGATGTGATGCCGGTGGGCAAGCGCACTGTGTTGGTTGGGATGGGCGAGCGCTCGTCTCCGCAAGGGATTGGTCAACTCGCCGAGGCGCTTTTTGCGAAAGGCGTCGTGGACCGCGTTCTGGCCTTCCGTATCCCGAAATCGCGTGCGGCGATGCACCTTGATACCATCTTCACCCTCTGTGGCGGCGATGTGGTGACGACCTTCAAGGAAGTCGCGGATGAACTGGTCTGCTATGATATTCGCCCCGGCGAGGGCGATGCTCCGCTGTCGTTCCGCCACGATCCGCGCCCAATCTTTGACATTGTGGCCGAGGTGCTGGGCTACAAGAAACTGCAGATCGTGCCGACGGGTGGCAACACCGAAGAAGAACGCGCCCGCGAGCAGTGGAACGATGGCAACAACGTGCTGGCGCTGCGCCCGGGCGTGGTAGTGGGCTATGACCGCAATGACGATACCAACGCGGCCCTCAAAGCTGTCGGGATCGAAGTTCTGGCGATTCCGGGCGCCGAGCTTGGCCGTGGCCGTGGCGGTGGGCATTGCATGAGCTGCCCGACCATCCGCGACGCACTCTGATCTGAAAGGACCGCTCAAATGGCTTTCAATTTGAAAAACCGCAGCCTGTTGACGCTGCGCGATTATACCCCGCGCGAAATCGGCTTCCTGCTAAAGCTTGCCGCCGATCTCAAGACCGCCAAATATGCCGGAACCGAGGTGCCCACCTTGCAGGGCAAGGACATCGCCCTGATTTTCGAGAAGGACTCGACGCGCACCCGTGTTGGCTTTGAGGTCGCCGCCTATGATCAAGGCGCGCGCGTTACCTATCTCGGCCCGACCGGCAACCACATGGGCCACAAGGAATCGGTCAAGGATACCGCGCGTGTTCTGGGCCGGATCTATGATGCGATCGAATATCGCGGCTTTGGCCAAGAGATCGTGGCAGATCTGGCGAAATATTCCGGCGTTCCGGTCTATAACGGGCTGACAAACGAGTTTCACCCGACCCAGATCCTTGCGGATTTCCTGACCATGCAAGAGCATGTCGAAAAGCCGCTGCACCAAGTGTCTTATGTGTTTGTCGGTGATGCGGCCAACAACATGGGCGACAGCCTGCTGATTGGCGGCGCCAAGATGGGCATGGATGTGCGGCTGTGCGCGCCCAAGGCATGTTGGCCTACGCAGGCGATTCAAGATGAGGCACAGGCCCTAGCCAAGGACACCGGCGCGCGGATCATGATCAGCGACGATATCGAGGCGGCGGTGAAGGGCGTTGATTTCGTCTACACCGACGTCTGGGTGTCGATGGGCGAGCCGAAAGAGAAATGGGCCGAGCGCATCAAGCTGCTGACTCCCTATCAGGTGAATGCGGCTTTGATGGCGAAAACCGGCAATCCGCGAGTGCGGTTTATGCATTGTCTGCCGGCGTTCCATAATACCGAAACGACGGTTGGGGCTGAAATCGAGGCCGAGTTCGGCATTTCCGCCATGGAAGTGACCGAGGAGGTCTTTGAAAGCCCCGCCTCTATCGTCTTTGATCAGGCCGAGAACCGGTTGCACACGATTAAGGCAGTGCTTGTCGCCACGCTGGGGGCCTGAGATGCTGGGGGGGCCTGAGATGCTGGTGGTGGCGGCTTTGGGCGGCAATGCCCTACTCAAACGCGGCGAACCGCTGACGGCGCAGGCGCAGCGCGCCAATGTGAAACGCGCGGCTAACGCTTTGGCCGCGATCGTGCGCGCCGGTCATCGACTGGTCGTCACCCATGGCAACGGGCCGCAGGTTGGGCTTCTGGCTCTGCAAGGCGCATCTTACAAACCCGATGAGGCCTATCCGCTCGATGTGCTGGGGGCCGAAACCGAAGGGATGATCGGTTACATGATCGAGCAGGAGCTGGAAAACGCCCTCGGCCATGAGCAGCCAGTGGCGACGCTTTTGACGCAGGTTGTGGTTGACCGCCGAGATCCGGCCTTTGGCAAACCGACGAAATTTGTCGGCCCCGTCTATGAGCGCGACGAGGCCGAAGCGCGCGCCAAAGCCGCGGGCTGGGCGATTGCCGCAGATGGGGAAAAATGGCGCCGCGTCGTCGCCTCCCCCAAGCCTGTCGACATTCCCGACCTGCGGGTGCTGAAACTGCTTCTGGACCAAGGGGTGATCGTGATTTGCGCAGGCGGCGGTGGCATTCCGGTGGTGCAGCGCGAGGATGGCAGCCTTGTCGGCGTCGAGGCGGTGATCGACAAGGATGCCGCAAGCGCCTTGCTGGCCCGACAACTGGGCGCGGATGCGCTTTTGCTGCTGACCGATGTAGATGCTGTTTATCGCGACTTCGGAACGCCAAAAGCTGCGCGGATTAACACTTTAACCCCGCCGGAGGTCGATACGCTTGGGGCGCCTCCGGGTTCGATGGGCCCGAAAGTCAATGCTGGACGTAACTTTGCCTTGACCGGAGGCTTCACCGGTATTGGTCGGCTTGAAGACGCTTTGGCCATCCTCGACGGCCAAGCAGGCACGCGGATCGTTGGTGCGACATAGACAGGGAGAGGGCTGGTTGTTTGATCTGTAGATATGTCGTTATCCACGCGACATCCTAATCACAGATTGTCGCTTTTCTCTGAAGGCTTCGTAAGGCGTCTTTCCGTTATGTGTGCCGTGCGCTCTGTGGACGCTGTAACACTGTTCCCATTCGCCCAGCTTGGCTTCGAGATCGACATCCCTTTGTCGCTGAGCAGTTGGGAAAACTCCCGCCCGTCAGATTGCTGCGATCATTCGACTTTTCCGTTGATCTAGGGCGTGCCGCGCTTGAGGTCGGCATGACGGATGCCCAGATCCTCGACTTGCTAATGGAATTTGGCTTGGAAGCATGGCCGATCTCCTCGGCGTATCGAAGTATCCGTAACTTGCGCTGAAACGCGCGTTGTTCCTTGCTCATGAACATCTCCTTCGTCCCAAGCCGGGCAGGTTAAGGGAAATGTCCTGCGAGGAACGGCATCTCTACAGCCGATCCAAACAGCAGTTATTTAGGCCAGTTGCCGATCAAGAGACTGGCGGGGTGCTCACTCAGTCAGTTGCAAGCACGTCAGCGACCAGATGCCCGTCACCGACATTGCGCAACGGCATCCGCGCGGGACTGGCACCCAACTTGTAAATCGGGCTTGGGATTTCTGAGGCAAGACGCGCAACGGGCGGGCGGGCGTAGGTCGGATCGGGCACCGGAACCGCCGCCATAAGCCGCTTGGTGTAGGCATGGCGCGGATCGCCAAAAATCTGCGCCCGCGTGCCCATTTCGACAATCTGGCCCATATACATCACCGCCACTCGATCCGAGATATTCTCGACCACCGCCATATCGTGGCTGATGAACAGATAGGCGATGCCAAATTCGCCTTTGAGCGCATCAAGGAGATCAAGCACCCGCGCCTGCACGGACACATCCAGCGCCGAGACGCTTTCATCGGCGATAATCAGCTTGGGTTGCAGCGCAAGGGCGCGCGCGATGCAGATGCGCTGGCGCTGACCGCCGGAAAACTCGTGGGGATATCGATCAAGGTGATCAGGCGTCAGACCGACGCGTTCGAACAATTCCGCCACGCGAGCGCGGCGTTGCTCGGGCGTGGCGATATCGTGAATAACTAGCGGCTCTGCCACCAGATCGCCCACCCGCATACGCGGGTCCAGCGCGGCCATCGGGTCTTGAAAAACGATCTGAACATCGCGCCGTAACGCTTTCATATCGTTGCCGTTTAGTCCGCCCAGCGTATGACCCGCTACCTCGATACGGCCCTGATGTGGCACCAGCCCGACCAGCGCTTTGGCAATTGTGGATTTCCCACAACCAGACTCGCCGACAAGCGAAAATGTTTCGCCCGCGCGGATATCGAAGCTGACATTCTCGACCGCATGCACCCGGTGCGTGACCCGCGACAAGATCCCGCCGCGAATGTCAAAGCGCACTTGCACATCGCGCAGGCTGGCCACGGTGCCCGTTTGCGCATCGCTTAAAACGGCCCCGCTACCGTCGCCCATGCGCGGCACGGCGGCCAAAAGATCGCGGGTATATTGGGCGCGCGGGGTGGCGAAAATATCGTTCACCGCGCCCTGTTCAACAGCGCGGCCCTGTTGCATTACAATCACCCGCTCGGCCATCTCGGCCACCACGCCCATGTCATGGGTGATCAGGATAATCGCGGTGCCCATTTCGCGTTGCAGATCGCGCAACAGGTCTAGCACCTCGCGCTGCACGGTCACATCAAGCGCCGTCGTGGGTTCGTCTGCGATCAACACATCGGGGCGCAAGGCCAACGCCATTGCAATCATCACCCGCTGACGCATACCGCCGGACAATTCATGCGGATATTGGGTCATCCTGCGTTCCGGTTCGGAAATGCGGACCGCTTTAAGCGCCTCAAGCGCACGTGCCGACGCCTCGCTCTTGGAGATCGGTTCGTGGGCGCGAATTGCCTCGGTCAGTTGTAGCCCTATGCTCAGCACAGGATTGAGCGAGGTCATCGGTTCTTGAAAAATCATCGCGATGCGATCGCCGCGAATGGCACGCATCTTGGTCTCGGGCAGCGCCGTCAGATCGGTACCATTGAGCGTGATCGCCCCGGCACTGACGCGCAGCGCAGGTGGCGGTAACAGCCCCATGATCGCCAGCGATGTCAAAGACTTGCCAGATCCACTTTCGCCTGCAATGGCGATGGTTTCGCCGCGTGCGAGGGTGAAACTTAGATCGCTGACCAAATCCCGCTCGACACCTTCGGCGCGCACGGAAATCGTCAGTCCTGAAACCTCGAGAACGGTCGGGGCGGAATCTGGGGCCGATACGGCCCCAGACTGAACTATAGGGGTCTGGTTCATTCGAAGACACATCTCGGGAAGTAGAAGCTGACGACCCAGTTGGGCATATCCACAATTTCAGATATCCGCAGATCACCGCAGGTCGAGACCAGCATATAGGCGTCCACCGGAGCCATGCCGCGTTGCGCACAGAGCAGATCGACCATGCCCGCCACCGCGTCGCGCGCCGCAGACATCAGATCGGGACCAATGCCCGTCGTGACCTCATAGCCCGCGCTGTCAAGATGACGCGTAACCGGGCCCGGCGTAGTGAAGCGGGGGAATTTCAGCGGCTCGTTCTTGATTAAATCAAAGGTGAGGACCGTGTTCATCGGGCTTTCAATCGCGGTGCCGCAGACCTCGCCATCGCCTTGCGCGGCGTGGGTGTCGCCAACGGAGAACAGCGCGCCGTCGACCTCGACGGGCAAATACAGCGTGGTGCCTGCCGCAAGATCGCGGATATCAAGGTTACCCCCGACCCGGCGCGGCGGCACGATGGAAAGCAGCCCCGCATCGGCAGGCGCGACGCCGATGGTGCCGCAAAACGGCTTGAGCGGAACCTTCCCCTCACTTCCCCACAGCGCCTTATCAGGCGATGCGGCGTTATATTTCCAGATCGTCAGCGCCGGGTCGGTGAACTGATCGGCCAACAGCCCGAAGCCGGGAATATTTGCCGTCCAGCCCCAAGCGGAGCCCTCGGCCTCACGCGGGGTAAAGCTGTCGATTGTCACTTTCAGAACATCGCCGGGCTTGGCGCCGTCTACATAGATCGGCCCAGAAACCGGGTTGATCTTGCCGAAATCCAGCGTTGCAACATCGGCCACAGTCGAAGACGGGCCAAGCTGGCCAGCCGAGCTGTCATGGCAGTGAAATTCGATGGTCGATCCCGGGGCCACCGTCTCGGCCGGGACAAGCGAATTGTCCCAACCGAAATGGTGTTGTGCGCCATGGATCGTGTAGTCACAGGCTTTGCACATGGTGTCTCACTTCGTCACATAAACATAATCATAGTTGACCGGAATCGAGACCGGATCGACATACAAGCTGTCATCCCCGCCCATCCGTTCAGATTTCATCGTGTAGCGCTGCTCGTTGAAAACGGGCACCCAAGGCGCTTGCTCCATCACCTTGGCATAGACGTCCGACCACATTTGCAAACGCTCGGGATCGGCCGGATCGGTGTAGCTGTCGGCCTTGGTCGCCTCGGCGTCGATCTCGGGGTCGCAGAATTTCGACCAGTTCCAGCCGCCCTCACCCGCGCCCGCACAGCCCAAGATCGGGCCGTAGAAGTTCGAGGGATCGGGGAAATCGGCGATCCATGCCATGCCGCCCGACCAGATCATCGGCGCTTTGCCCGCGCCACCGGCCTCGATCACATTGGCCTGCGCAAGCGATTTGATGTCGGCGCTGATGCCGATTGCCTTCAGATCCTGCTGAATGGCCTGCGCGATGCGCGGGTTGGGATCGGTGTTCATCACGTAAAGCTCGGTCGAGAACCCATCGGCAAAGCCCGCATCGGCCAGCAGCGCCTTGGCCGCGTCGGTGTCAAACGCATAGCCTTTGTAATCGTTGATGTAGCCGGGCATTGAGGGCGGCAGCGGCTGGTTGGCCGGGATCGCGCGCCCGTTGATCATCTGCGTGATGCGCTGTTTGTTAATCGCCATGTTGACCGCTTCGCGCACCTTGAGATTGTCGAACGGCGGCGTCTTGACGTTGAGCGTGATATAGCCAGTCTGCAGCTGACCGCCCTCGACCACACGGGCTTTTTCGGCGGGGTTAGACATCACCTCTTCGAATTTCGCGGGCGGGATGCCGTCGCCGGGAACGTCGACCTCACCTTTTTGCAGACGCAGCAGCGCCACGATGGGCTCTTGACCAACTTCAAAGGTGATCTGGTCGAGATAGGGCACGCCCGCGCGCCAATATTCGGTGTTTTTGGCAAAGACCAATTGCTGACCGATGGTCCAATCCGCCAGCTTGTAGGCGCCGGTGCCAACGGGGTGTTTACCAAAATCGGTGCCCCATTCTTCGACCGCCTCTTTCGGCACGATCGAGGCGAAATTCAGCGCCATCACGTGAAGGAATGTTGCATCGCGACGGTTAAGCGTAATCTTGACGGTCGCCGGATCGACCACTTCGACACCGCTGAGTTCGCTGGCCGAGCCGTCCGCCATCGCGTCATAGCCCATGATCGAGGCAAAGAAGCCCGCGCCGGGGGATTGCGTAACCGGGTTGGTGACACGATCAAGCGAGTATTTCACATCTTCGGCGGTCATTTCGCGACCGTTGTGGAACTTCACACCCGCGCGCAGATGGAAGGTGAATGTCATGCCATCATCGGATACTTCGTAGCTTTCGGCCAGACCCGGGCGCAGCTCGGTCGTGCCGGGAACGTAGTCCATCAGCCCGTCAAACAGTGATTTGATCATCGACCAGTTCTGCCAGTCATAGCCGATCGCGGGATCAAGCGTGGCCACGTCGTCCTTGTAGGTGATGATAATATTACCGCCGGGCTTGGCATTGGGGTCGGGCTGGTAGTCTTGCGCCAGCGCGGCACCGGCGAAGGACAGCGACACCGCCAGCGCGCTTGTCGTTAGCATGGTTTTCATCAGGCTCATTTTTCTCTCCGTCTGTTGAACGTTTCTTGCAGTCTTGCCCCGTTTTGCCGGGGGTCGGGTTGCGATCAGCGCAACTTGATGCGCGGGTCGATGAAAGGGGTGATCATATCGGCAATCAGGTTGCCCAGCACGATGGCGCAGGCCGAAACCAGCGTGACGCCCATGATGATCGGGATATCCACGCGTTGGATCGCCTGCCACGCAAGCTGGCCAATGCCCGGCCAGCCAAACACGCTTTCGACGACAACGATGCCCGACATAAAGATGCCGATATCAATGCCGATCATCGCAATAATGGGCAAAATGGCGTTGGGCATGGCGTGCAACACCAGCACGCGCGACCGGCGCAGCCCCTTGGCGCGTGCGGTGCGGATATAGTCCGAACGCAGCACGTCGATCATGCTGGATCGCATCATCCGGCTATACCAACCCGACCCCATGATCCCCAGCGTCAATGCGGGCAACACAAGGTTGGAAAAGCTGCCATACCCGCCGATTGGAAACCAGCTTAGCTTGACCGCAAAAACATAGAGCAGCAGCAGACCAACCACGAATTGCGGCGCTGACACCGCCACGAAAGAGGTGATCATCAGAGTCTGATCCAACGCACCGCCGCGCCGGATTGCGGCGATAATTCCCAACGTCAGACCGATTACCAGCTCGGCCACGATAGCGCCCAGCATCAACAGCAGCGTAGCAGGCAAGCGCGCCATGATCAGCGTCGCCACATCCGTTTTTTGCAGGTAGCTGCGCCCCATGTCGCCCTGCACCAGACCGACCAGATAGCGCCAGTATTGCACCACAAACGGCTGATCGAGCCCCAGCTGATGACGGATATTCTCAACCGTCTGCGCCGTGGCGGACCGTCCAGCAATCTGGCGCACCGGATCGGCGGGCAGCACGTAGAGCAGGAAGAAGGTGATAAAGGACACCCCCAGCAAGATCAGCGCGGCCTGAATCAAACGGCGGGCAAGATAGGCCAGCATTACGAACGCCCCCTTTGCGTCGGGTCGAGCACATCACGCAGCGCATCGCCCACAAGGTTAAAGGCCAGCGCCAGAAGCAGGATCGCGGCACCGGGGATGAACACGAGCCACGGCGCGGCCTGAAAATAGGTCTGGTTTTCAAAGATGATGTTGCCCCAGCTTGGCGTGGGCGGCTGCACTCCGACGCCAAGGTAGCTGAGCGTCGCTTCCAGCAGCACCGTGGTCGAAATCCCCAGTGTTCCCCAGACGATGATCATCGGCACGAGGTGGGGCAAGATATGGCGAAACAGAATGCGCGCCGTTCCCGCGCCCAGCGTCTTTTCGGCGGCAACGAATTCGCGCTCGGCCAGCGCCGAGGTTTCAGTATAGACCACGCGCGCCGTTTGCACCCAGTTTACCAGCGCAATCACCATCGCCACGATCCACAGAGACGGCGTAAAGATCGCCGCAAGACAAATCGCCAGCAATAGCGCGGGAAACGCCATCATCAGATCGGTGAACCGCATCAGCACCGCGCCAATCCAACCCCGGAAATAACCCGCCGTAACGCCGATTAGCGTGCCGATAATCAGCGCCAACCCATTGGCCACCACCCCGATGATCAGCGAGGTGCGCGCGCCATACAGGATGCGCGAGAACAGATCGCGCCCCAACAGATCGGTGCCCAGCCAAAACTGTGTCCCCGGCGGCATCGGCGCGCCTTCCAGCGTGAGCCCATCAAACATTTGTTCTTGCGGCTGATAGGGCGCGATCCACGGCGCAAAAATCGCGCCGCCGACGACGACCGCAATCAGCACCAACCCCAACAGGGCCAGCTTGCGTCCCAACAATCGACGCCAAGCGCTTTGCGGTCCAGCCGCGCCCTTAGCCAAGGTCAGATCGGTCATTTGCACCCCCTTGCGCATCGTGGCTGGCGACAACGCGGCGCGCACCATCTTCAAAACTCACTCGCCACGCCATCGCCATCTGACGCAACTGGTCATAGGCCTCGGACTCGGATTTGCCGCGCGCGGCGAGCAACGTGACGGCACGCACGACGGTTTGGCGCTCATCAAGGCGGCGGCGTAGATCGGCGATTTCAGCGGATAAGGACTGGCGCGCCTCAAAGGCGATGCGCGCAATCAGGAGCGCCGAATAGGCCCCGCCATCGCCCACAGGTTTGAGCAGCTGCGCATGTGCGCCCGCCTCAAGAGACCACTCGATGCGCCCGGGCGCTTCGGAGCCGATCAGCGCAATCATCGGCATCGGGCTTTGCCCGGTAGGCCAAGGAAATTGCGCGTCATAACCTTGATCGGCATCAAAAAAGACGAAATCTGCCGACAGCGCTTCGGCGGGCAGTTCGGGCCAGCACTGAACCACATCCAACCCGATTGCACGCAATTGCCGATCCAGCGCGTGCAGCGTGGGATGAGGACGGTGCAGCACATAGGCGCGCGCGCCGCCCAAAACGGGAATGCGAATGCGCCTCGTCATGATACCACCCGTAGGCTGGACGCCCCCTGCAAGATCGCCTCGCGCCCATGTGCCAGGTAAGGATCGCCCGCCACCGGTGCAAAGCGTTCACGCGGGACGAATGCACCGTTTTCGACCTGCGCGATCAGCACGGGCAACTGCGTGTGATGGGTGGCCAGATCGATCCCTTCACTGCCGCCGGGCGCATGGGCCAAAAGCTGCGACAGGCTTTCCCGCGCCGCCCCTGCATGCCCCGACAGCAAGCGCACCAGCCGATGCACCGCTAAATAGGCAGCCGCCTCATGCGAGGAGCCAAAATTCTGCCCGCCATCGGGCCAGCCCCGCACACCGCGAAAATAAGGTCCCGCCGCCACCAGCCCTTCGGCGGCATCGGGATGGATCGCGGGCAATTCGCATTCGGTCAGGTTGCACGACAGGATCGGGCACGTCTCGGGGCGGAAATGCGCATCCTCCTGACCCAGACGGTGATAAGCCTCAAGGAACGCGTATTGCGACGGACCAATTAGATTGTTGAGCACGAAATCGGGGCGTGTGGCGCGGATCTCGGCGATCAGGCGCTCGATCTCCAGCGCGCCGAGCGGCAGGTAACGCTCGCCCAGCACCTCGCCGCCCGCACCCGAAATCACCTCACGGGCGAGGCGGTTCATCTCCCAGCCCCAGATGTAATTCGACCCCATCAGGTAGCCCCGCCGCCCCAGCCGCGCAAAGGCCCAGCCCAGCAGCGGCAGCAGGTGTTGGTTCGGGCAGGCATGGGTGTAAACCACGTGATCGGAAGCCTCGAACCCCTCGTAAGGAATCGTATACCACAGAGTGCCGCCCGCGCGTTCGAGCGTCGGGATTACCTCTTTGCGACTCCATGAGGTAACGCAGCCGATCACATGACGCGCCGAGCTGTCGCGCAAAATTTCCTCGCAAAGCGGGCCATAGGCATCGGCATTACCCTGTGGGTCGCGCTCGACAGCAACGAAGCTGAGCGGCATATCGGGATCGGCGTTGATCTTGGCAATCGCACCCAGAACACCGCTGCGGCAGGCCTCGGAGATCAGCGAATAGCTTCCCGATCGCGAGTAAAGCAAACCCAGTTCAATGCGTTCTTTCATGACGTTCCTTCGACTTGTCGAAACCCCGAAAATGCAAAACGCCTCGCAGACCAACCGCTGAAAAGCGGTGTCAAAGCGAGGCGCAAATGCCGTTCGGACCTTTCCGATGTGTCCCTAGCGTGCCACTTCGGTAAGCCCGGAAACAAGGGGCAAAATCACAAACGAGTGTGTAAGTTGCGCCTGCATGAGAGAAAACAGCGCAATTGCATAATTTTTAATCTGATATGGTTATCTTTGCATCAAATGCTGGCCCACCAAACTGCGCTCAACTCTGCCAGCGCGAGAAATACTCCCAATCAAGTATCGCTCTAGATGCGTCTTTCATCTGAGTAGCCGTTCGCACCGCCTCGCAACGGATACCGCGTTCGGCGACCAAAACTAACATTGAGCGCATTTTCCTATGCGAAAACTCGCAACACAGGTAGGCGTCTACGGTCCCGGCGCGACATCGGCCGTGCATGGTCTAAGATGGGCAATCCGGAAATCTCGACCGATGTTCTGCAGGTTTCCGGGTCGTCTTAGGTTTTTGTCGAGGGTATCGATCAATTGAAAGGACTTGCTTGTCGGGACTGAAAGTCAGCTACCGGGTTCTTGAAGCAGCGAGGTCATCCGATCTCGATGACGACCGCACGGCAGCGTGTGCATGCCGATCCAATCATAAACCGGTTTCGATCATGATCGACGCAACCTATCTGAAGGCGCACCGCACGGCTTCGAGCCTGCGATCAAAGGGGGGGCGCAGCAGGCTGACTAAGCGAAACCAATGGCGGCCACGCATACCAAGCTGCATGCCCTCGCTGCGGCCCTCTCCAAAGCCGCAGTGCGGCTGCATCAGACCGGTCCTTCGTGCATCGCGCAGCATTTCTACGCGCGGCGATCGCGTCGGTCGCGTGTTTCAGCGGCAGTGGGCTGATGAAGACCTCAAACCTGCGAAAGCAGATGCAGCTTGCTACCCTTTTTCGTCAGAGAGCCGAAGCAGCAGTTGCAGAACTTGCGCGCATAGCGCCAGTTCGCTGCACGCGATGCCCTCATTGGGCTGATGCCCATCGCGCATCGTCCCAGGGCCACAAACGACTGTGGGAATGCCAAGGGCTGCGAAGAACCCCGCCTCGGTCCCATACGAGACTTTGACCGGCTCGGGGTCAGGCAGCAATCCACGCAGGTTTGCGAAAGCGGGGTTTTCGGCCTCTGCACTCAACCCCGGATAGCTGCCCGTCGTCGCGATCTCGATCCCGTCGGGGAGACGGCTTATGATCCGGGACAAGATCTCCTCTGGATCATCGGCGGCGATGTTGCGGATCTCGAAATCAATCTCAGCACGTTCGGGCACAATGTTAAGCGCAACCCCGCCCGACATTCTCCCCGCATGAACCGTGGAATACGCGATCTCATGGCCCTCCTCGCGCGCGCCTTCAGCTTGCAGCCAGTCCTGTTCCTCGCGCAGCGCATTGATCAGATCCGCGCCAAGATGCAGTGCATTGCGAAACTGTGGTGCCATCGCGGAATGGCCGGGTTCGCCATGGCAAATCGCACGATAGCTTGTCTTGCCCTTATGCCCGGTGCCAAGGCGCATCAGGGTCGGCTCGCCCACGATGCACAGATCGGGGTGGCCAAGGGTGGGAAGGACCTGCCCAATCATCTGCGCGATGCCGCGACAGCCCAGTTCCTCGTCCCAACTGAGTGCGATCATGACCGGCGCTGCTGGCGGACGTGTCTTAAGGGTCTCGGCCAGGGCAAGGACGCAGGCGAGAAACCCTTTCATATCCGTCGCCCCACGCCCAAATAGCCGGTCCTCGCGTCGGGTCAGGGTGAAAGGATCACTGCTCCAAGCCTGTCCCGCGACTGGCACCACATCGCTATGGGCGGACAGCAACGTGCCCCCCTCGCCTGCACCGAATTTCGCCAGCAAGCCCGCCTTTGGCTCACCCTCGGCGGTGATACGGCGAACGTCGAACCCCGCCTGGATGAGAAAATCCTCCACCCAATCTATCATCGCAAGGTTGGACTGCGATGAGACCGTCGCGAAGGCTACAAGCTGGGCCAGCAAATCCTCGATACGGGACCGTTTCATCAGGAAACCTTATGAATAATGTCGCCCGCGCAGATTGTCAGCGTGGCATGACAGGCGGAGGGGTCAAGCGCCAGATCATGCGGATCGTGCGAGAGCAATACAAGATCGGCTTGTTGCGCAGCCACAAGATGGCCACGCGCTTCATCGGCAAAAAGAGCATAGGCACCGCCCGCTGTGTAAGCGCGCAGCACCTCGCTCAGCGGAAGGCGTTGATCGGGGCAATCGGGCGCCCAAGGCTGGCGCGAAAGCGCTGCATGAATGGCGTTGAACGGCGAAAGCGGGGCCGTCGGCCAGTCAGTTCCGAATGCAAGCGGCACGCCCGCATGATGCAAGGCCGCCCATGGAAAGGTATCTGCCCAGCGGTTGCGCCCGATGATCGACACTGTCGGCTCTAACGGCAACCCGCTGGAGCCCGGCGGATGCACCGGCTGCATAGAGGCCACGACGCCAAGCTGGGAAAACCGTTCCAGATCATCGGGATGCAGCAGGTCGATATGTTCGATCCGGTGGCGGGCATCGCGCGTCCCATTAGCCTGTTGCGCGCCCTGATAGCCGTCCAGCGTGGCGCGCACCGCCGCGTCCCCCACGCAATGAACCTGAATTTGCAGCCCCGCCGCATCGGCCTGACAGCAGATCGCGTTGAACTGCTCGGGCGTGAACAGCGGCGCGCCGCGATCCCCCTCACGGCCGGGGTAATCATCGGTGCGATAGGCGGTCCAGCTGTCAAAGACGCCGTCCATAAACATCTTGATGCGCCCGAAGCTGAGCTTTCCTACTGGCGGTTGTTGCGCGGCCTCGATCAGCGCAGCGATCCGCGCGGCGTCATGGTGGGGCGCGATGCGCATGGGCAGGCTGACGCGGATCGGCAACTCTCCGGCTTGCGCCATCTCGCCCAGCAGCGATGCCTGATAGAGGTTGCCGTCCATATTCACGGCAGTCGTTATCCCAAGGCTTGCGCAGGCCTCAAGCGCGCGGCGCAATGTGGCCTTGTCGCGCGCGCGATCAGAAGAGCTGGCGGTAGGTTCGTCACCGGCCATGCAAATCCCCTCGCGCCCACCATTGGCAGCAAAACGCTGGACCAGATCCATCGCGCCACCCTCGCGCAGCTCTCCGGTCGGCACACCGCTTGCATCGCAAACGACCTCGGCCCCGCGCAGTTGCGGCACCGCGCCCGTCAGCCCTGCCAATTCGAGCGCCGCGCTATTGGCCCATGCGGTATGCCCGTCCACCGCCATCATCAGAAGCGCGCGATCGGGCACTATTGCATCAAGCGCATGGCGGTCAGGCCGCGTGCCCGCGCCCAAAAACGTATAATTCGCCGAAAAGGCACAAAGTAGCTGCTCGTCGGGATGTTGGCTGGCAAAGGCGCGCAGCGCCGATGTGGCGGCCTCGCGATCCGTAATCTGAAGCATATCGAGCTGATCCAGCGTCACCCCGCCCCAAAACAGATGCAGATGACTATCGCAAAAACCCGGCAGTAGGACTTGCCCATGCGCGTCGATCCGGCGCGTGATATTGGCGTCGTTGGGCATATCCTCGGGCGGCCCGACCCATTCGATTTGCCCTCCGTCAAGGCGGATTGACAGTGGCGCACCGCTACCCGCCATGCGCGCGTTAACGATCTCGATCCGCTCGGCCATGCCAGCCCCCTTCGTTAGAGCAAAACCCCGCCCGGCAAGAATGCGGGCGGGGCGTAGAACTTATTGCAGCAGGTCCGTCCAGACCTTGGTGATCAGATCCTGCGCCGCAGGCGAGCAGGCGCGCGAGAACTCGACCGGCACGGTCGGGAACAGTTCGGGTGCGTTCTCGGGGGTGTATTTCGCTTTGCTTTCATCGATTTTCACCGGCGAGGCATGGGCGTAATAGTTATACTGGATCGTAGCGTTCTCTTCTTCGGACATGAAGTTGATGAACTCTTTGGCGGCGGCAACATTGCTTGCGCCTTTGGGCACGACAAAGCTGTCAAGCCAGCCGACCAGACCTTCTTTGGGCATCGCATATTCGATATTGGCCCCATCGAGACGCGTCTTGAGCGAGTTGCCATCCCACCAGAAATGCATCGCGACTTCACCCGAACCGACCCGGTTTTCGATATTGTCCGAGCTATAGGCCGCGACATAGGGCTTTTGCGCCATGAGCAAGTCATAGACCTTTTTCATCTCAGCCTTGTCTTCTGTGCAGAAAGGCACACCAAGATAAAGCTGGGCCGCGCCAACGACTTCATCGGGGCTGGCAAGCGAGGCGATCTTGCCCTTCATGTCTGCCTCCGGCTCGAAATAAGCTTTCCAGCTATCGACCGGACCGCTGTATTCGTCGCGATTGACGGTATAGCCCGCCGTGCCATAGGCCAGCGGGATCGAATAGTTGCTCTCGGGATCCCACCACTGGTTCTTCCATTTGTCATCAACCTGCGCAAAGGCAGCCATGTCCTTGGCGTCGATGTTTTCCAACAGCCCCTGATCGATCATGATCTTCACGAAATGCTGCGATGGTGTCACCACGTCATAGCCCGACGAGCCTGCCTGAAGCTTGGTCAGCGCATCTTCATTCGAGTTGAAACCATCGATATTGACGGTGGTGCCGGTCGTTTCTTCGAATTTCTTGATCAGTTCGGGCGCGATCGAATCCGACCATGTATAAAGGTTCAGCGTGCCTTCGGCGAAAGCGGGCATGGCAAGCAGGGCACTGATTGCGACCCCGAGCGTAAGTTTGGTTTTCATCTTTTGATCTCCTGTTGGTTTCGTTGGTTTTTTTAGGTTTCTTGTTGTTATGCGTTTCACGCACGGCGCATCGCGCGGGCCGATAGGGCCAATGCGAGCGTCGCGATGACGAGGGAAGCCACGATCAGCAATGTCGAGATTGCGTTCAACTCTGGGGTCGTGCCCCGTTTGATCAGACTAAAGATGTAGACCGGCAACGTCGTGGTGCCGCCGGTTGCGAGCATGTTCGAGGTGATGAAATCATCCATCGAGATGACAAACGCCAGCATCGCCCCGGCAAAGACGCCGGGCATGATCAGCGGCAGCGTGATGCGGCGAAACGCGGTAAAGGGAGCGGCGTAAAGATCGTGTGCAGCGTCCTCGTAATCGCGGCTCATGCCTTGCAGCCGCGCGCGAATGGGAAGGAAGGCAAAGGGCGTGCAAAAGGCGCTATGCGCCACGATCAGCCGCAACAACCCGTTGGTGAACTCCAGTTGCGAGAACAGGATGAGCGTGGCCACCGCGACGACGATCTCGGGCAGCAGCAGGGGTAGGTTCACCACCGTCTCCGACAGCTTGCCAAAGCGCAGATCAGGATTGCGACTAAGCACCATCGCCGCACACAGCGCGACAACGGTCGAAATCACCGTCGCAATCGCAGCCACGGTCAATGAAACGCGCAGCGCATCCATCAGCGCATCATTGGCCAGCGCCGCTGTATACCATTTGGTAGAAAAACCGCTCCAGACCGAGACGAGGCGGTTTTCGTTGAACGAGAACCAGATCACCACGACGATGGGCGCATAGAGCCAAAGAAAAAACACCGTCGTCATCAGCCCCGCGCCGGGGTAGTGACGCACATCGTGATTGGCACTCATGATCTTGCCTCCTTGCGCATCGCGCGACGCGCATTGAGGATCAGCACGATCACAACCATCGCCATCAAAACCAGCGCAATCGCGGCCCCGAACGGCCAGTTGCGCGCACTGCCGAACTGCGTCTGGATCAGCGTGCCCATCATCATCTGCTTGCCCCCACCCAAAAGCATCGGTTCCAGAACGGTGCCAAGTGCCGGCACGAAAACAAGGATCGAGCCCGCCGCAAGCCCCGGCCATGTGAGGGGCAAGATGACCCGGCGTGCGGTGGTCCAACGGCTGGCATAAAGATCGCCGCCAGCCTCTAGTAATGCGGGATCCAGCTTTTCAATCGCGGCAAAAACCGGCAGCACCATTAGTGGGATATAGCTGTAGACCATGCCCACCAGCATCGCGCCGGGCGTAAATAGCAACGTCCCCTGCCCGCCAAGCGCGTGCCAAATACGCCCCACAAACCCGTCATTGCCAAGAATGATCAACCACGCATAGACGCGCACGATCATCGACACCCAAAACGGCAGCGTCACAAGATAGATCAACACCGTTTTCATGCGCGGCGTGCGCGTCGCGATCACATAGGCCACCGGCAGCGCAAGCATCATGCAAATCAGTGTGGTCGCGCCTGCCAACACAAGGGTCCGGCCGATGATGAAAAGATATTTCGGGTCGAACTCCAGCTCATCTGTCCAACCCACCGAGAACAGGATCTGCCGGTAGGGTTCAAGCGTGAAAGCCCATTCGAACCCGCCATAAGCCCCTCGCTGGGCGACTGAAACGACTGCCACGATCATCAGCGGGATTAACAGCGTGCCCAGCATCAAGACCCAGGCAGGCACCAGCCCCCAGAACCGGAACCCGCGCGTCATTGGCCCAACACCCGAACAGATTCATCGCGAAACCCGAGTTTGACTTCGCGCCCGATGTCATAGCTTTCTGCATGCGAAAGCGCGTTGCGGCGCGACACTTGCAGCGTAATCCCAGCGGTCTCAACCGCGTAATGGGTAAACCCGCCCATGTAGTTTCGTGACCGGATCGTCCCGGTGAACACATTACCTGACGCCTGTTCTTCAAGCCCGATTTTCTCGGGACGCAGCGACATTGTGGCGGCGCCGGGTCCTTGCACACCCTTTTGCGCGGCGGTGAATTCCAGCCCCAAAGGTGTGCGGATCTGCGCTTGATCGCCGTTCAACGAGATCACCTCGGCCTCAAGGAAATTCGTGGCCCCAATGAAATCAGCGACAAAACGGTTTTGCGGCTCTTCGTAGATGTCGGATGGCGTGCCGATCTGCTGAATCCGGCCCTGGCCCAACACACAGATGCGATCTGACATATCCAGCGCCTCGTCCTGGTCATGGGTAACGAAGACAAAGGTGATACCGGTTTTGCGCTGCAACGCGCGCAACTCATCGCGCATCGCTTGGCGCAGCTTCAGATCGAGCGCCGAAAGCGGTTCATCCAGCAACAACACCTGCGGTTCGGGCGCGAGCGCGCGCGCCAGTGCAATGCGTTGGCGCTGCCCCCCCGAAAGCTGATCGGGGCGACGCTTGGCGAAATCGGTCATATGCACCAGCTCAAGCATCTCAGCCACGCGCGCCTGCCGCTTTGCCTTTGCCCAGCCGAGGTTTTCAAGGCCGAACGCGATGTTCTGCTCCAGCGACATATGTGGAAACAACGCATAGGACTGAAACACTGTATTCACGCGGCGCTTGTGCGGAGGCAGCGTAGCGATTTCGGCGCCGAACAGGCTTATCGAGCCTTCACTGGGACGCTCGAACCCCGCGATCATGCGCAGCAACGTAGTCTTGCCACATCCCGAGGGGCCGAGCAGGGTGAAAAACTCGTTCTCCTTGATCGTGAAGCTGACCTGATCTAGCGCCTGATAGGTGCCAAACAGTTTGCTCACGTTAAAGACTTCGACCGCTTCACCGCGTCTCATGTTTGGCACTCCTTGTGAATTGGACACGCGCGGCTGGCCCGAATGGCGGGCGGAAACGAAACATCATGCAAGCTCTGTCACCTCACGGCGGAAGGGCAATGCATCGCCGATATCGGGCACGTCGAGTTCGCGGGCATATCGGTGACCTGCATAGGTAGCCCAGGCAATCGGTCCCGGCGCACAGGCATCGCCGATCACCTTCATCGATTTGATCCCCGCATCCGCCCAGTCATCCTGACGCGCCATTAGGTCCTGATAAAGCGCATCATCGCCCACCCGTGAGGCCACCATCACGACGCTATCGCACGCGATTTGCCCCTTGGTGGCGGTATAGACGCATTCCGTCTCGACCCCGTGTGCGGCGAGGGCCGCAATCCCCGTATTGAGCACGATCTTCACGCCCGCCTCAATCAGACGCGCATGGATCGCGCCCTGTTCAAGTGTGTTGAGCGTCCATTCCGAAACATAGGCGGAGGGAGTCACCAGCGTCACTTTGCACCCTGCCTTGGCCAGTAATTCGGCGATCACGCCGCCCATGTAATAGTGATCATCGTCAAACAGCACGACCTCGCCTGTCGGCAGCTTGCCAGCCATGATGTCATCGGGTGTGTAAACGGGCATCGCGGGATCGGCGGGCATCGGCACGACATGCTGGCGCGACACGCCATCGGCACGCCAATGCGCCCCCGTCGCAATCGCGACATGCTCAAAGCCGAATTCAAGGATTTCTTCGGCGCTTAACCTGCTGTCGAAATAAGTTTCAACATTGGGGCGTTGCGACAACTGATACTCGCGATAATCCGCAACGCGCCCCCAAGCCGACAGACCCGGCAACAGGCGTTCTTTTGCAACGCGCCCGCCCAACGTGGTTCCGGCCTCGGACAGCGCCACGTCATAGCCCCGCAGCGATAACGCGCGCGCAGCTTCCAGACCCGCAGGCCCTGCCCCGACGATAAGCACATTGGAGCTGTCGCCCTTGGCGTTCATCGTCTCGGGGTGCCAGCCCTTGCGCCATTCTTCCATGAAGGTCGGGTTCTGCGTGCAGCGCGAGATTGACATCGTCATGTCGCCGGTGATGCAGATATTGCAGCCGATACATTCGCGGATATCCTCGATCCGCCCTTCCTCGATTTTCTTGGGCAGGAAGGGATCGGCGATCGAGGGGCGCGCGCAACCGATGAAATCCAGAACCCCTTGGCGCACCAGCCGCGCCATGACATCGGGCGAGGTAAACCGCCCCACCCCGACCACGGGTTTCGCGCTCAGCTCGCGGATCCCTGTTACCAGCGTTTCCTGTGCCGCCTCCTCCTTGAAGCGTGACGGCCCCGAGCAATCTTCCCAGGTGCCATGCGCAAGATCCCAGAGATCGGGCAGATCGGCGTTCATCTCGATAAATTCGCGCAGCTCGGAATTGGAGAACCCCAGCTTGCCGATATGCTCATCCAGACTGACCCGCAGCGTCAGCGCCATCGTGTCACCCACCGCATCGCGCATATCCGCGATCACCTCGTTCACGAAGCGGGCGCGATTTTCCAGACTGCCGCCGTATTCATCGGTTCTTTGATTGGTCGCACGCGACAGGAAATGTTGGAAAATCCCAAAGCCATGCGCGCCGTAAAGGCAGATCAAATCGAACCCAGCCAGTTTTGAGCGTTTCGCCGCGTTCACAAACCAGCGCCGCAAGTTCTTGATATCGGTCTTGTCCAATGCGCGCGCTTGCACCGGGTCGTTGGTAAAGGTGCGGATTGGCAATGCAGTGGGCGCGAGCGGCACCTCCTTGGAATAGAGGTTCGGCCCATTGATCCCCGAATAGGCAAGTTGAATACCCGCCAGTGCGCCGCGCGTCTTCATCGCCTCCGACATCCGGCGCAGCGCGGGAATATCGGCATCATCCCAAAGCCGCAGCTCGATGAAAGGCGTGATTTCCGACGTGTGGTGCATCTCGGTCTGTTCGGTGAAGATCACACCCCAGCCACCCTCGGCCTTGATCCCGCGCATCGTGGCCGCCGCAGTCGGGTCGCGATAGCCGCCCCCATTGCAATGAGGCACCTGATAAAAGCGGTTCTTGGCCGTCAATGGGCCAATTTTGGCCGGCTCGAACAGGATGTCGTAATTGGGATTGCGCACTGTCGTCTCCTTGCCAGCCACGGTTTGGCTTGGTCCTGAAACGACGATCTGACGCTATGCCCGGCAAGTAAATTACACCTTGCGGAAGCTTAAGTTAGTCCCTGCCTAATTGCTTATTTATTCGGCGAAGGGCTAAGGTAATGTGCGTTTGGCGAAGCCCTAGAATGCGTGGCGCAGCCCTTTGGGGCGCAGCTGTAGCCCCGGCGCGTTGTCGGGCGTGATCCTTGCAGTCGCATGTTCGATGAAGGCGCGGATGGATCGCGAATTGCGCGCTCCTTCACTCATCAGAAGTCCAAGTTTCAAGGTTCGCACAGGCCCTGTCAGCGGCACCAGACATAGCTTTCGCCCATCAGGCGCAAGCTCGGTGACCGGGCGGATATTGGCCAGACCATAGCCAAACCCATTGGCTACCAAGGAACGCATCACCGCGATATCGCGCGTGCGTTCCTCAATCATCGGAGAGATTCCGAGCTTGGTGAAGAAAGACAGGAAATACTCTGAACTCATTGGCAAATCGAGCAGAACCATCGGATAATCCGACAATTCGGCTGGCGACACACTTTCAAGATGAGCCAGTTCATGCGTCTCGTTCAAAAGCGCAAAGGGCGGCAAATCGATCAGCGGCAGAAATTCCAAATCGGCGGGCACGTTCAGATCATAGGTCAGCGCAATATCAAGCCGGGCCGAGCGCAGCGCGTCGAACAATTCCTGTTGATCACGCTCGAACTGATGGAACTGAATCTCGGGATATGTATCGACGAAACTGCGCCGGAGCTGGGGCAAAACAATTTGGGCGAAGGTGACCAGACACCCGACATTAAGCGGGCCACGCACCTTTCCGGTAATGTCATTTGCCAAGTCATTGAGCGCGCCCGCCCGTTCAAGCACCTCGCGCGCCGTATCCATGAACCGCGCCCCGCCCTGTGTCAGCGACAGCCCATGCGCATGGCGGCGGATAAACAACTGCAAGCCAAATTCAGCCTCAAGCTGCGAGATCGCCGAAGAGATTGACGGCGAGGACACATTTACCTTCTCGGCGGCAAGCGCGATCGAGCCGCACTCGCCGACAGCAACGAAATATTCAAGTTGGCGAAGAGTGATGCGCAAGGCCATAACTCATCCAATTCGATCTGAGGTTAGCCTCTCCCTTATTGCAAGCTGCCCTGCATCCCCTGCCCCGTCAATAGCTGATCCAGACGGTTTTGAGCGCCGTATATTTGTCAAAACTGTGGATCGACAGATCACGGCCATAGCCCGATTGCTTGACGCCGCCAAACGGGGTCATCGCGCTGAGCGCATCAACCGTATTGACCGATACCGTCCCAGCCACCAGCGCATCCGAGACGCTCATCGCGCGGCTCAGATCCTTGGTCCAGACCGAGGCGGCCAAGCCGTAAACGGAGTCATTGGCCAGCGCGATCGCCTCGTCATCGCTGCCAAAGGTCTGCACGCTCAGCACCGGGCCAAAGATTTCCTCGCGCGCGATGCGTGCATCACGGGGAACATCGGCGAAAATCGTGGGCTGAATGAACGCATCCGATCCGTTGATACTCAGACGTTCTCCCCCCGCCACCAGCCGCGACGACTGGCGCCCCGATTTCAGGAAGCCCTCGACGCGCGCGGCGTGCTCGGCATCCACCATCGCCCCCATCTTGGTCGCCGGATTGAGCGGATCGCCCGGCTCAATCGCCTCGGCATGGACCTTCAAGCGTTCGATCATCTCCTGCGCGATGCTTTCGTGCACCAACAGCCGGGAATTGGCAGAACAGACCTCGCCCTGATTGAAGAATATCCCGAACGCCGCCTTCTCAGCCGCCGCCTCAAGATCGGCATCTGCAAAAACAAGGTTGGGACTTTTGCCGCCCGTTTCCGGCCAGACCTGCTTCATGTTGCTTTCGCCCGAATAGCGCAGGAACATCTTACCCACCGCCGTTGAGCCGGTGAACACGAGGCAATCCACATCCGCGTGACGACCAAGCGCTTGGCCTGCATCTTCGCCAAAGCCGGTCACGACGTTCAGCACGCCATCTGGAAGCCCGGCCTCGGCGGCCAGTTCTGCCAGCCGCAGCGCAGAAAGCGGCGATTGCTCGGCAGGTTTAAGCACGACAGAATTGCCCGCAGCCAAAGCAGGCGCCAGCTTCCATGTCGCCATGTCGAGCGGGAAGTTCCACGGCACGACCGCGCCCACAACGCCCAAGGGCACCCGCCGGATCATCGCGATATCGCGCCCGCCAGTCGGGGCAACCTCGTCATAAAGCTTGTCGATGGCCTCGGCGTGCCATTGGAAAAAATGCGCCGACCCGGGAACATCCACGTTCACTGTTTCCGAAATCGGCTTGCCCATATCCAGCGTGTCGAGCAGCGCGAATTCCTCAAGGTTTTCGCGCAACAAGGCTGCAAGGCGCAGCAGCACTTCCTTGCGCGCACCCGGCGTCTGTTTCGACCAGCGCCCGTCTTCGAAAGCTGCGCGCGCAGCTGCAACCGCGCGATCAATATCCGCCGCGCCGCCCTTTGCGACATCGGTCAGCACGCTGGCCGTCGCGGGGTTCACGCAGTCAAACCTTGCGCCCGACAAAGACGGGACGAATTTGCCGTCGATCCAGCATTGGTTGCGAAACGACATGGCCGAGGCCGCGCGGAGATAGTAGTCGTGGCTTTGCATCATAATCCTCATTCGTCTCCGGGTACGCCATAAGAGGGGGCGGCACTTGGGTTGCGCGCACGTGTCACGTAGTCGTCGGCCTGCGGCTTATAGACCTCCCAAGCGCGCGCCATTGCCGCAATGGGGCAGCCTGTTTCGATCCAATCGATGCGCAACTCGGCATAGGGCCAGCTTTCGCGGTCAACGATCAATAGCCCTGCGGAGCGAACGGGACCAGCCTCGCCGCCAGCGTCCATTCCCGCACGCATCGCGGCGATCAAACGATCGCCAAGCGCGCCCTCGGCCTGTTCAAACCCCGCGACCATTGCCGCAGGCACGCCCTCATCCGCCAGCAGATTGCCCCCCGCCGCACAATCGCGCCCCAGCGCTGATGTCCAAAGGCCCAGCGCCTGCGTGCCCGAATGCACCGCGCAATGTCCTGCCCCGTCAATGGCCAGCAATTGGCGGTAATCGGCAAACCCGTCAGCCGCGATTGCAGCATCCACCGCTTGCTGCGCATCTGCCCCTGCCGCCATCTCATCAAGCATCAGCGGCCCAAGCGCGGGATTGGTCACGTTCTGCGTCGCAGCCGCGCCGACCCCGGCACGCGCAAACGCGCAGCGCGCGGCAACCGCCGGTGACGAAGATGAAATTGCCATTCCGAATTGCCCGGTTTGGGCGCAACGCGCCACGATGGAAAAGGTCATGTCCTGTCTTCCTTTGTGCTTGTCTCAATACCGGCAGGGCGCGGTGCCCACCTGAACCATCTCAATCGGGAATAACCTCAATCGGGAATAACGGCTGTGGCGTCGATCTCGACCAGCCACGAGGGGCGCGCCAGACAGGTCACCACGACCCCTGTCGAGACAGGATGTACACCTTTGATATATTCACCCATCGTGCGGTAGACTGCCTCGCGATGGCGCACATCGGTCAGATAGACCGTCACCTTGCACAGATGCGACATGTCCCCGCCCGCCTCTTCGATCAACTGGCGAATGTTTTGCATCACCTTATGGGTCTGCTCGACCGGATCAGAACTGCCGATATCTGCAGCGGTATCAAGCTCTTGCGGACATTGGCCGCGCAAAAAGATCGTCGCGCCCCGCGCAACGACAGCTTGGCACAGGTCGTTGTCGAGGTTCTGCTCGGGATAGGTGTCTTTGGTATTGAATTTGCGAATTCTGGTATGGGCCATTGGGCGCTCCGTAGGGTATTGGAAGAAGGGATCACGCGTTTTCGGAAACCGGCGCATCGGCGGCGCGATACTCTAGATAGGCGCGTTGTTTGCAGATGTGATCGGCGACATATTTCGCATCATGCCAAACCCCCCAAATGAAGGAAGACCCACGCCGCGTCTGCCAAGGCAGCCCGAGGAAATAGATGCCGGGTTCGATAGACACGCCGCGCTGATGGGCCGGACGCCCTGCCGCGTCCAACGCATCCACCTTGAGCCAGCTATAATCCACACCGAAACCGGTCGCCCAGATGATCGTGGTAATCCCCGCCTGCGCCAAATCGAGCGATAGGATCGGATCGCGCATACACTCGGGATCAGGGTCGATCTCATGGGCTTGGGGTTCCTCGGGCAGATCAATCCCGTTGCGCGCGACATATTGATCGGCCTCGCGCAGCAGGGAGAGGTAGTTCTCATCGCCCTTCGCGATATTGCCGACCAGATCAGAGGCAAAGCGCAACACGCCAGACTGGCAGCTTTCCGTGCGCCCCAGCAGCACCATGCCGCGCGCGGCCAGTTTGCGGAAATCGACCGTTTCGCCGCCATTTGCACCGCTGACCGCGATCGTGGTGTGCTCGACGCCGGGTGTGGCCTCGGCATCCCACTTATTGAGAACGCCCAGCCACCAAACGAAATCGCGCCCGCGATAGCGACGCGGCGGGCGATCATGCGGGCCGACCGAAAGATAGACCTTGCGCCCCGACGCCAATAGCTCATCGGCAATCTGCACGCCCGACGAACCCGCCCCGACAACCAGCACTGCCCCTTCGGGCAATTGCGCCGGATTGCGATAGGCGCTGGAATGGATCTGCGTCAGCCCTTCCGTTTCAGGCACAACCGGCGGGATCACCGGCAGTTGAAATGCTCCGGTAGCAGCCACGACATAGTCCGCTTCGATCTCGCCCTGCGAGGTCGTGACGTGAAAGCCCGGCCGTCCCGAATTGCGCACCACTTCACTGACCTCGACACCGCAGCGCACAGGCGCATCGATTTGCTTGGCGAAGGTCTCGAAATAATCGGCAACTTCGTCCTTGGCGACGAACGCATCCGGATCCCCCTCAAATTCCAGATCCGGGAAGCGGTCATGCCAGGCCGGCCCGTTCGCAGCCAGCGAGTCCCAGCGTGCCGAACGCCAGCGTTCCGCGATCCGGTCGCGCTCAAGCACGAGGTGGGATACGCCCGCCTTGCGCAGATGCGCGCTCATGGCCAAGCCCGCCTGTCCTGCGCCAACGATGAGCGTCTCGACTTTCTCAACTGTCATTTTGGGGGTCCTTTTTCGGAAGTCTTGAAATCGTTTGGGGAAAGATCATGTCGTGGTTTCAACGGCTTGGGGCGCGCTGGAAAACCAGCGGCTGGTCGGGCTGTCGGCGCAGGTCAGCGTCTTGTCCCCCATCACCCTCTCGCTCAGCCCCGCCGCCTCTTTGACGAAGGCGATCGGCCCGTCCCAGTCGAAATTGCGATAGACTGAGGCGAGATGCGCGTAAGGGGGCGATTGCGCGAACAGCTGAAAGCTAAGGCGGTGGCCCGCGTGATCCGAGTTAAGCAAGTCGCGCGCAAACGCCAGCAATTTGCGGCGATCCTCTGCGATCCATTCGTCGTCGAGCGCATAGACCTTGTCTAGCCAAGGCGCGGTTTCCGGCGCCTTGAAACTGGCAATATCGGGTGTCAGGCTAACCTGCCCGCCGCACAGTTCGCGCGCGAGATGCATCATCTGCGCCAACTGGCTGCCCGCCAGCACGCGCCCGGTGTAAAGCAGCGATTGGTTGGGCATCATCAGCCCACCAGGCGAGCGTTCGGCCATCGCAAGTGCGGCGCTCAGATGGGCGTTGATGCCTTCGCGATAGCAGGCAAGCTGCGCAAGTTTTTCCTGCACCGGTTGCAATCTGTCCAAGCCACTCTGGCGCAGGTTCAACAGCGCCGCGCCGATCATCATGTCCGCGAATTTCAGGCTGCGCTGCAAAAAGGCAAAGGCGGAATAGCGATGTAGCGTCGCGCGCACGATCATTGCCGCCTTGACGCTGCGATAAAACAGCACGTTTTCCCAAGGGATCAGCACATCGTCGAAGATGACGAGCGTATCGATCTCGTCAAAGCGGTTCGACAGCGGGTAATCTTCAGCCGAAGCGCGCCCGGCAAAGCCAGTGCGGCAGATGAATTTCAGCCCCGGCGCCGAGAGATCGCAGATAAAGCCCAGCGCATACTCGCCCCCTTCCCCATTGCCCCAATCCGAGATCGTGGGCTTTGTGAATGCCTGATTGGCATAGGCTGCGGCGGTTTCATATTTCGCCCCACGCACAACAATCCCGGCATCGGTTTCGCGCACCACATGCAGGCGCATTTCGCTACCTTGACCCAGTTTCGGGTCGGTATTGGCAGAGACATGAAACGGATCAGTCTGCGTCAGCGCCGCGATATGGTTTGCGATATTGCCGCTGAATTGCGGATCGAGACCGTGCAGCGCGTCTTTGGCGTCGTAAAGCGACCACATCTCGCCCGCCGTTTCATCCCCGACGCGCGTCACGATCCCGCCCACCGTATCAAGCACCAGATCTGTGGCGCGCCGCTTGGCCCACCAATCGGCTTGCGTGAAGGGCAAGGCATTGCCGATCGCCTGGGTGTCACCATCGCGTTTGACGGTCATAATTCCGGCGGTCTCGGGCGCATGGGCCATATCGTAGATCTTCGCGCGGATATCGACGAGCGGGCGAAACATCGGATGGGTGGTGACATCGCGCAGTTTTTCGCCGTTAACGAAAACCTCACGCCCGTCGCGGATCGAGTCCCGATAGTCGTCACCTGTGCGGATCATCCCATGATCTCCAGTGAAGTTGCAGCCTTGCTAACGAGAGACTGTCGCAGGAATGGCGTAGGTAAAAGCATAACCTCCATCAGCATTGATTAGCCCCCTCCTAACCTGCCAGCACCATGCGTGCACAGCGCTCGCCGATCATCATCGAAGGCACATTGGTGTTGCCGCCAATCAGCGTGGGCATGATTGAGGCGTCAGCCACGCGCAGATTTTCGATCCCGTTGACCTTCAAACTGGACGGGTCCACCACCGCCATTGGATCACGGCCCATTTTGCAGGTGCCAACGGGGTGATAGACTGTCAGCGCCTCTGCGCGCAGATAAGCGAGTATCTCCTCGTCGCTTTGCACCTTTGGACCGGGCAACATCTCGGGGCCTCGCAGTTCATCAAATGCCGTATCGGCAAAAATTGAACGCGCGATCTTGATCCCCTCAACCAGTGTTTTGGCATCTTTCGGGTCGGTGAAAAAGCGATGGTCAATCTCGGCCTGCCCATCACGCCCCAACCGGATCTCACCCACGGATTTGGGCCGCAGCACACAGGTATGCACCGCATAGCCATGGCCATATTCCACCAGCCTCCCGCGATGCGAACGATAACCCGGCACGAAATGGAACTGGATGTCAGGATCGGTTCCGGCATATTTCGTGCGCGCAAATCCCCCGGCCTCGACATAATTGGTGCTTAGCATCCCCTTGCGCGCAAACAGGAATTTGAAGGGCGCGGCGATCATCGCGGGCAGGTTGGCCAGCGACAGCCCCAAAGTCTTTGTAGATTTCGAGCGCACGGTGATCATGCCATCGATATGATCGCGCAGGTTCTGTCCAACGCCGGCAAGATCATGCGCCACTTCAACCCCGGCCGCTCGCAGCACATCTGCAGGGCCGATCCCCGAGCGCATCAGCAAACTGGGCGAACCAATCGCACCCGCCGACAGGATCACTTCGCGCCGCGCGTGCAAGATGCGCACCCCTTGGTCATCGCGCAACTCGACCCCGACCGCCCGCTTGCCCTCAAAGATGACCCGCGTGGTTTCCGTTCCACTGAGCACCGTCAGGTTCGCCCGATCCAACACCGGATGCAGGAACGCTCGGTAGGAGGACCAGCGCAAGCCGTTCCTTTGCGTGACATTGTAGATACCAAGCCCTTCTTGCGTGCCGCCATTGAAATCGCGATTTTCGTGCAGCCCCACCGCGCGCCCCGCCGCAATGAAACTCGCATCCAACCGGTTTGGGTCGCGCGGGGTATCGACGAAAACCTCGCCCTCAAACCCGTGCCAGTCAGGCGACTGGTTCAGTTGGTTGGCCTCCAGATCTTTGAAGACGGGCAGCACGTCATCCCACGCCCAACCCTCGCATCCCAGATCGCGCCATTTATCGTAATCCGAACTGGCCCCGCGGATGAACACCATCGAGTTGATCGTGGACGACCCGCCCAGAGCCTTTCCCCGGTTGACCGGAATGCGGCGGTTGTTCAACTCTGGCTGCGGCGTGCCGACATAGGCGTAATCGTATTTAGGGTTTCCATAAAGCGAGAGAATACCGGCAGGCACATGCACATTGGGCGCGCGCTCTGATCCGCCCCCCTCAACCACACAAACCCGGTTCGCGGGATCGGCGGACAGACGATTGGCCAGAACGCAGCCCGCGCTGCCCGCACCAATGATGATATAATCGAAGTCGCCCATGCCTGATCTCCAGTTCGCATTGATCGCACCATGCTCTGGTAACCGGCTTAGCCCGCAGAAGCTTTTTCCGAGGTGTGGCTTCGGGAAAAGCTAATATTGCGTAAAAAATCATCTAACTATCTGTAATTTAACGAACCACCGCGCGAGGAGGTAAAACTCCTATAGGGCGGCATTTTTGAACCGCTTAACGAACACGGGCACCTGCCTAAAACCTGAGCAGCCTGCAAACGGCCTGCTTGAAACAGTGCCATTCAACGCGGCTCTTTCGGCCCGGCCCTTGAACCCTCCACCGCCACACGCTTGCGCCAATTCGCACCAGATCGCTGATCTCTGCCCTGTCTCGATCCATTCCCGTGACCGTATACTGAACCGCCAGAACGGATGATCCTTGCCCAAAGAGTGCCGCTTCGCCAATAAGGCAGCAGATTTGCAACTGACATCGCCGCCTTTTGCCTACAGCTGCGTCAAAGTTAAGCCGGTTTTATAGCCATAACTCAGTTCAATGGCGTTGACCGAGCCACCTCTCCGGCTCACCATGCTATGTATTGATCGGTGGTTTAGAATTGCGCCGTATTTTAGTTGCTCTGCTTTTTGGTCTCGTGTTTTTCAGTGCCGCCCAGGCCTGGACGCGCGCGGAACTTTTCGATCCCTTTGACGCAAGTGATCTGACCCCGAGCGAGATCCGGTTCTTGCGGGCCGCACTCGCGCTCAAGGGCGACTATATTGGTATGATAGACGGCAAGTGGGGGGCTGGGAGCGCGCGGGGGCTGAAGGCTTTTGTCCGCGATAGTGGAATCGAACTTGGGCCAGGCGAGTTACCCAATCTCGCGCCAGTAGCGCTGGTCTCCGACGCAATCGTGACGATCTCGAAACAAGGGTGGTCGCGCTATTATTTCGACTTTGCCGATCTCTCGTTTCTGTCGCCGCAGAAAACGATGACCTCGAAGGTCAGCGACAACGGTCTCAGCCTTGATTTCAACGACAGCGTCTCTTCGCTGTCCATTTCGCTGACATCGGGCAACGCAAGCCGAACCTCAGCCTTTCATCAATATGCGCTCTCCAATTCTGTGTCGAAACTCTACACGGTGCGCAAAGACCGCCTTGTTATTACCTCTGCGAAGGTGTTCGGGGGAAAGACGCTCTATATCCGTTCCGATCTGATGAGCGACGGCAACTGGTCCACGATACTGATCTCTTCGCTGGACCGGGATGCAGGGCGTCTGGCGCTTGTGACTGGCTCAATCCTTCCCCATCGTGGACCGGATTTGGAACTGCCCGAAAATGGAGAGCTGGCTAACGGCGTTCTCGCCTTCCTCGCTGCGGCCAATGATGATGAAGGAGTGACGGCCAACGCGCCAAATCCGGGAGAAACTGAGGGCATGGTCGCAGCCAAGCCGCCTTCGGCTCCGCAGGACGCCCAAAGCAGCTCGGGAACCGGTTTTGCGGTTGCACCTGAAGGTCTGATCTTAACAAACAACCATGTTGCAGGAAGCTGTCATAAGATTTTGGTGGATGGCTCTCCCGCCACATTGATCGACGCGGACGAGACTTTCGACTTGGCGCTTTTGCGGGTGACCGGCGTGACCAATCTCGTGACGGCCACATTCGCTGATGCACCAGCGCCGCTCAATTCTGACGTTACAGTCGCCGGCTATCCGTTGGCTGGGCTGTTGAGCGGTCTCAATGTAACACGCGGCTCCGTCACCAGCATCAAAGGGCTTGGCGGTGATGGTAGCCGTATGCAGATCTCGGCACCGGTCCAGCCCGGAAACTCTGGCGGGCCAGTCGTCGATGCATATGGTCATGTGGTAGGGGTCGTGGTCTCCAAGCTCGACGCGAAACTGGTGCAGGATGAGATCGGTGATATCCCGCAAAACGTCAATTTTGCCATCCGAGGTGAGATCGCCAAACTCTTCCTTTACCAGAACGGCGTAACGCCCCGGACCTCCGATGGAATAGATCGATTGGCACCCGAAACTATTGCCAAGCAGCTTCAGGCGGCGACGCATTTTATAACCTGCGACTGAACCGCGGGAAGCTATAGATTTTGAGTTGATTCGGTCAACCAAGAGCTTTGCAGAAAATGCCTATCGCTGCATTTTGGCACATTGATGCCGTCGGGGGCGATCATATCATCAGATGTCTGTGTCATTCCGATCCTGCTGATGGCCCGCAGCTTGAATGCGGGCGTTGATATACTGCGCAAAATCATAGTTCGGCCGCTCTAGGTGTGACAGATGACCTGGCGATGCCGACTGCGACCGCAATCCCCGATACACCTTTTCGGTGCACCCCCTGTCTTCGACGTTCACGTCGTCCAGCAAGGCTTTGAGCTGTGCGAAATTGGCCTGCGCATCAGCGTCATCCGCATAATCATTTGACATGCCGCCGCCAAAGCCGATGCGGACTTGCCCCACACCGTGGGGATGCAGCGTCAAATACCAAAAATATCCCGGCGTCAGCGTAATAAGCAGACTGGGATAGATGGCCAGCAGAAAGGTCGTGCGGCGGCGCTCCCCTTGCATCCGCGAGTTACTGGGATGAGCCATCGCGATCCTGAGGGTCTCGTCCTTCAGGATCGTATGATAGTTGAAGGCAGCTTCGCCGGGCGGGCAGATCATTTCATTCAACTTGGACAAACCACCGATTGTCCCGGCATGGCAGACAGGCAAATGATAGCTTTCCATGAAGTTTTCGGCCAAAACCTTCCAGTTGGTGTCCCAGATATGAGTTTCGAAAAAGGTTTCAGTATAGTTTGTCAGGTCGTAATCACCGACAAGGTCTTCGACCTTCGCCAGTTGCTGTGCCACTGGCGGCACGTCCGGGTTCAGCGTCACAAAAATCCAACCCAGCCACTCTTCACAGCGAATATCTGGCAGGCTGTAGTCAGCTTTGCAAAACGCTTCGTTCTGATCCATCGCAGGCGCGCCGCGCAGTGATCCGTCCAGATTATAGGTCCATGCGTGATAAGGGCAGACAATGCTGCGGGTGTTGCCACGGCCTTCAAGCAGGGTCGACATGCGATGACGACAGACATTCGACATAGCCCTCAAAGCACCGGCTTTGTCGCGCAATACTATGATCGGCTGATCCGCTAAATCCAAGGTGACATAGTCGCCTGACTCCGCCAACGCATCTGCGCGCCCGGCGCAAAACCATTCATGCGCAAAAATCGAAGAAATCTCGCGCGCGAGAAACGCTTCCGATGTGTAAACAGACGGCGGCATCGCCCGGGCTTGTTCAAACGGAAGTGCCACGTTTTTCAGGAGTTCTTCGGCTGCGTCTTTCATTTTGCGTCCCTTCGTGGTGATCAGGCGTTGATCGAATTCTTGATGGCAGATGACGATGTCGCCACATGCCACGATAGAGCATGCTCGCTGCCTCGAGGCGCAGAACTATCAAAATACTCTGCTTTCGCACCATCGCACCCTACACATCGACAGATGTTCAACCACAAATAAAGCATCATCTTTCGCAGTCTGGCTTTGGCAATTCCTAATCACGAAATTCAATGAAATGCCGCCATTCAAGTATCGTAGAAAACTGACGGTTTCCGGAACGCCTCCGACATCTACAGTGTCGCGGCATTCGAACTATACGAACCGCACGGCGCTAATGCTTGCGGCCCAGTGCCGCCGTTCGTGTCTTGTACGGAGAATATCCGTTCCCAGCCCACAACGGACGGCATATACGCGCCATCGTCAGTAGCGGGGCGAAGACAGAAACATTCGTGGATTGAGCGAGAAGACCCAAAAGGCCCATATCCGGAATGTGAGGCAGTTCGCGGCCTTCCTCGGACGCTCCCCGGATTTAGCAACGCCCGAAGAACTGCGGTCATATCTGTTGAGGATGACCGAGAATGACCCTGCGTGGCGTCAGGCCAATGCGGGACATGTCAGCCTCCCCCAAGACGGGTGCGATCCGCCCCGCCAATGCACTGCGAAAGACATACCGCGCACAAGCTCCGTTATCTCACAGAGCCTCAGAAAAGCATAAGACATGAGGGTTTGTTTCGACGCGGCTCCGACTGTGGTATTCGCTCCAGTTTCTCCAAAGTGCCCGGCCAAGATAATTCGACGCCCGGAGGGCCTCGTTTCGCGGCGAAACTTGTCCGCCATTGGTCCGAGGGCAATGGCGAGCGCTCCGGCAGTGTTTGGCTTCCACGGTTTTGCGTTTCTACGGGGCAGAATGACAGCAGCGACGCCTCGGTCGGCCCCTCTTGTCTTATGAATTGAGCAGTTCCTGTGTGAAGCTGGAATAGCTGCCCGGCACGGCAGTCGCTTGCGACACCGGGCAGCGGCGGAGGTTGGACCGTTCCCCTCTTGGTCGTCGTGGACCGCG
>NZ_JBLXEM010000022.1:0-39284 GCF_048263065.1 Thioclava sp. | reverse complement strand
CACTCATATCACCGCTCCCTTTTGCAGAGCCGTGAATCAGAACTGAGTGTCGAAATCAATGCATCCTGACCCTAGGAACTTTTTCGGGGAAGAAACCTCGCTAAGCCAGTTGAGGTTTTTCTTTATTTTCTGTCCTAACAACTCTGGCACAACGGTATTATCACAATATTTCGCCAGCCAAGTTGGCGGCTATCTGCCACCTTTCGGAAATAATGAAGGACAAATGGCACCCGCTGTAACGGAAATGATGCGCACTCGACCTTGGGATAGAAATCAAAAGTTCGATTGGGTATTTATAAGGGAGCAGTGGGAGAAGCTGGCGGCGGGAGATATGTTTATAGAAGCGTCGCCGCCTAATTTGATGAGAGCAGATGCTATCAAAACCGTCTTCGGGAGGGATAGCTCCGGCTTGATAAGCATCTGCAATCCGTATCAACATATATCTTCAGCTTTTCGACGCTATTTGAATGACCCCAAAATGGTTGCACAACATTGGTTGCGCAAGGCGCGGGCGATAATTCGAATACGGCAGGAATATCCCATTTTTCCATTTATTTCTTACGAAAAATTCGTAGAGAACCCACGCACCATAAATGAGTCCATTGGGGTTCCATTTAAAGACACGGCTCTTCCGGGAAAGAGAGGGTCCGATATTTCAGGAATTAGATCCGGATATTGCAGAGCAATAGGGTTTTTGACGCCGAATGAAGTGATTGCCATCAATAATGTTCTCGAGACTGAGTGTGATGTTATGAATGGCCTCGGCTATTCCATCTGCGGCCCGGAAATATTGGCCGATGCGCGCGCGCGTGACGTGCAAGAGTTTCAGATCGGTTTAAACAACAGACGCGAATTTGATCGGCGTATAGAATCCAAGCTCCGGACAAACTGAGTTTTGACTTGTCGCGGTTTGGTGCCGATACTCGTGACAGCATTGATTGCAACAAGCGAGCCGCAGCGATGTCCGCATAGCGTGTTGGTCCGGCTGTCGTTTTGGTAAAATTGACCAATATTATTTTGGAGATATTCCGAAGGAGACTTCCGCGCATGCAAAAGACCGCCTTTGCCTGCTTTCACCGCAACAGTTCGCCCAGCTTGGCGCAAGCTTGAAAGCCTACCTATGCTGAGGTATGAGGTGCACCGGGGTCTCCGAGGCTGATTTGTCTTAGCTACGCGGCGATGTCTGATCTTTCCAGAGCGGCGTTGATATTTGCATCGGCTTCTGCTGGCGAAGTATTCCCCATGGACTTCCGTCGGCAGCACTTAATGAACCAGTCGACCCATTGGAGGGGGGGGCGAGTTCGATGGCCTCGAAATTGCACTATGGCCCGCGCCGATGGATGAGCTTGAGCGCCCGCGTGGGGAAACAAGACCGTCGAGGATATCGTGAAGATCATCGCGGCATAGAATAAGTCGAAAGCAATGCTGGCGTCGGATTATCGGGTTATCAATTATCAGCATATCGACCAGACCGACGAGTGCGCTCTTACGCGCCTCGCCGTCGCGCATGATGCGATGGCATAAAACAAGGACGAAGCGCGGCGCGTTGCCAAATCCAAATCGAACGAAATGGGCCTTAGGGATCAAAATTCCAAGTCACAACGTCTGGCCAATCACTAATCGCGGCTGAGGATCACATCCTCGCAATTCGTTTTGTCCCGACGTGGATGAACAATAGTCGGTCGTGGAATTTAAGCATGAGATCACCAATGGCGGCTTTGCCAACACAATTGATGCTACGGTGGCAAAATCCGATGCAGAGCCCCTGCCTCACCGCTGAAGGTTACTTGAGTGCGAATTTATCCGTGGTGCGCTTTCGTGTGCCCGTGGAGAAAGGAGCCCACCGAAATCAGTAACGAACTTGGCGGCGGTTTTATCGATCTCCTCTGGGTTTCTATGAGGCTTATGCGTCGTATCAGCTCTGCGAGCGCGGCCACTGTGACGAAGGCCAGAACGATAGCGTACGTAGATTGCGGCACGCTTTCTCATGGCTGATCGCCTTTGATGGGCGCTGCATTGATATTGGCGCGGACCGCATGCGTGCGTTGTCGCGGCGCTGTGCGGACCAGCGGGAATCCGGGCCGATTGAGGACGGGATGCGTGTGAGATGCGAGCTGTTACGCGCGTCGGGCAAGCAACACACCAGCGGCAAATCGTGTCGATGCAGATTGGGCCAAGGGCGGCAGTCAGGTCCAGCGATTGCGGCAAAAGCGACACTTCGTTCGGAATTTATGTCCAGCAGGATAACAGCGCCGAGACGACAGCACATCACAACGTTATGAACGGTCCACCCGATTCTCTCCACATGACGAGACGCCAGGAAAGACCAAACACCATGATGAAGTCTTTAACGATTGCTGCTGTACTGATGCTACCCGTTGTTGCTCATGCGGGCGGGTTTGATTTGGCCACCACCCCTGCGGCTGTTGCCCCTGCACCGGTTATGACAAAGACGCCCGATTTGATCTTTCGCCTTGGCGCGGGCGTGTCGTATGGCCCGTCCTACTTTGGCTCTGACAGCAGCGAGGCTGGTCCCACCGGATCCTTCAGCCTGCAATTTTTGCGTGCACCGGGAGGCAAATCCGTTGGGTCGGAAACCGGTGAGCCTCGCTATGGTTTTGCGCCCCGCGCATCGTTTCGTGTGATCGGCAAGCGCTCGGCCAAAGATCATCCCGAGTTGACGGGTATGAAAGATGTGCCATTGTCGGTCGAAGTTGGCTTTGGTCTTGGCTACGCCAGCCAGAATTTCGAGGCATTCGGCAACCTTCGCTACGGCGCTATCGGACACGAAGCCTGGGTCGGCGAGCTTGGTGCGGATCTGGTGCTGCATCCGTCGGATCGTCTGACGCTTAAGGCAGGCCCGCGCGTTGTGGTCGGTTCGAACAAGTATAACGACACGTATTTTGGCGTGACGGCGGCGGAATCGGTGGCCAGTGCCGGCGCGCTTGCGGCCTATAATCCCGGCTCGGGCGTGGTCAGTGCCGGGATCGAAGTCGGTGCGACCTATGCGCTCAACGATACATGGAGCATCAATGGTGCGGTGCGGTATGATCGCTTCCAAAGCGACGCCAAGGACTCGCCGATCGTGGCGCAAGGATCGGCTGACCAAGTCCGTGTTATCATCGGCGCGTCGCGTCTGTTCTCGTTCAACTTCTGATTTCGGGACGGTTTAAGCTTGAGGGGGCGGTCCGGTCGGTCGCCCTCATGGTATTTAGCCGACGCCACCATTTTGGCGCATGTTTTTGTGCGATACGAAGGCCCCAAGCAGCTTGAAGCCGAAACCGGATACGTTTTGGCGAAGTCGCAAAACAGAACCAATTCGGTTTCACCATTTATCGTCCTGCAAACCGCAATGTCGGCAGCCCCCTGTTGCCAAAACACTGTGTTTCCGCACTCTCGTACCGGATTGCGGGGCGCGCTCTCTTCCACCGCCTTGCGTGACCATCTATAGTGTGCGCCAAGAAACGGGACACAAGACAGGGCGGGGTTCGCAGACGTGGCGCATATCATCGTGATGGGCAATGAAAAGGGTGGCTCGGGGAAGTCGACCACCTCAATGCATGTGGCCACCGCGTTGGCCCGGATGGGCTGGCGCGTGGGGGCGCTTGACCTTGATCTGCGGCAACGCAGTTTCGGGCGTTACATCGAGAACCGTTTGGCGTTTTGCGCCCGCGAAGGGCTGGACCTGCCAACCCCTGACTATCGCGAGCTGCCTGAGGTTGATGCGGACACGCTTGCGCCGGGCGAGAACCCTTATGACCATAGGCTGTCAACGGCTGTGGCCGATATGGAGCAAAGCTGCGATTTCATCCTGATCGACTGCCCCGGCTCGCATACTCGCCTTAGTCAGGTCGCGCATTCGCTGGCGGATACGCTGGTCACGCCGCTTAATGACAGCTTCATCGACTTTGATTTGCTCGCGCGGATCGATCCGGTGACGTCCAAAGTAATCGGCCCGTCGATCTATTCCGAAATGGTTTGGTCAGCGCGGCAGTTGCGCGCCAAGGCAGGGCTCAAACCGATCGACTGGATCGTTTTGCGCAACCGCGTGGGCGCGCAACAGATGCACAACAAGCGTAAGGTCGGCGCGGCGCTGGAACAACTGTCCAAGCGGATCGGCTTTCGCGTCGCCCCCGGCTTTGCCGAGCGGGTGATTTTTCGCGAACTCTTTCCGCGCGGTCTAACCCTGTTGGATCTCAAGGATATGGGGATCGACAATCTCAATATCTCGAATGTCGCGGCGCGGCAGGAATTGCGCGATCTTCTCAAGGAATTGGATCTGCCGGGCGTGACGATAAATTTCTGATCGCGTCAGCCTAAATACGAAAAACGCCCGGCATCGCGACCGGGCGTTTTTCGTGTCGGCTATGACAGGCTTTTAGACGGTAGGCGGCATCACGTCGAAAGGAGAGGCCAGACGGCGGTTGCGGCGCAGTTCTGGCATCGTGCGCAGCGCGTCGAAACGGGCCTCAAGAATGCTATCGGGGCGTGCGCGAAACAACGTGAAGATCGAAGCTAAGGTGCGGGCCATTTGGGCTTCCTCTCGGTCTGGGTCAGGGGCTGATCTGTGTTCTGGTCTGATCTCTTTTTCGCGGGCAATTGGGGCCAATCAGTGGCGCAGATGCGCAATCAGCGGGGCATTCACGCGGCGTTTGCGTGCCTGTTTAGATTTGCACCACAATCGCGTCGAAAGACGAAATTTGTCGGCGCGTCGTCAACGAACCAACTGAGATTGCACGTGCGAGTGGTCGCGAGTCGCGGTCAGATTTGATTTGCCTCTCCGCAAGCAAAGCGTTCTGAAACCGTAGCGCTCCTGATCGCTATGTGATTCGATTTGGCGCTCCGCTCGGGAGATGCCGGTTCAGTCGGGGCGAGTTTTGCGTTAGGCTATGGGCAAATAGCAATATCTAGGGGGTCTCATGCGCTGGATCGTTCGCATCATTGGTCTTGTCGTCGTGCTTGTGCTGACAGCTTTGGGGGCGCTTATGCTAATCCCCTCCAACAAGATCGCGAAACTTGCCGAGGGTCAGTTTGAAGCTGCGACGGGGCGCAAGATCACCCTTACGGGCGAGGTTCACGCGACGATCTGGCCCCAGCTTGGGGTGCGCACCGGGCCGGTGACGATTGCGAATGCGGATTGGGCTAAGGACGGCCCAATGCTAAGTGCCAAGGGGCTTGAGATCGGGATCGACCCAAGCTCGCTGTTTGGCGGAGACATTCGCGTATCCAAGGTGAACCTGCTCTCGCCCGATATTTTGCTAGAGCGGCGCAAGGATGGCACGGGCAATTGGGCTTTCACGCCGCCGACCGACCCGGCTAACGCTCAGGCGACGTCAAGCGACACCAGCGCGGCCAGCAAGAGTGGCACGATGCAGGGCTTCAGTCTCGACAAGGGGACCGTCAGCGATGGAACGGTGACGTGGGTTGATCAAGAGAGCGGCCAGCGCCTCACCCTGTCCAAGCTTGACGCAACGCTTGAAATCCCCTCCTACACCGGTCCCGCCAATCTGTCCTTCAAGGCCGAGACTAATGGCAACGCAATCACGTTAAGCGGCACGCTGGGTGAATTTGCAAACTTCGTTGCCGGTAAGATCGTGCCAGCCGATCTGGCGTTGGGGGTGGGGCCGTCGACTGCTTCGTTCAAGGGCAATCTGGGCACCTCTCCGATGAGCGCTCAGGGTGCTATCGCTGCCGACCTGAAGAATCCTGCCGCATTGGCTACGGTGGTCGGACAGGCCGCGCCAGATCTGCCCAACGGGTTGGGGCATGACACGATCACCGCCACGGGCGACATCACGCTGGCCCCCGCAGGTTCCCTGCATCTGCGTGGTGGGAAAATTACGCTGGATGGCAATGCGCTAAGCGGAGCGGCGGACGTGACGTTCGTTAAGGGCAAGCCGACGATCAACGCGCAGATCGAGGCGGGCGCGCTGGATTTGTCGCCGCTGACGGGTTCGGGCAGCGGTGGCGACGGGGCCAAGACCTCTGGCACCAAGTCGGCAAGCGGGTGGTCAACCGATTCTATAGACGCAAGTGCGCTGCATGCGGTGGATGCCAAGATCGCGCTAAGCGCCTCTTCCATCAACCTTGGCGTCAGCAAACTGGGCCAGACCAACGCGCTGATTACGCTGGAAAACGGGCGCGCGGTGGCCGATCTGCGCCAAGTGTCGGCCTATGACGGCAAGATCAGCGGGCAATTGGTGGCCAATGCGCGCGGCGGACTGTCGGCGGCGGCCAATCTGGTGGCCAAAGGCGTGTCGATGGAGCCGCTTCTAACCGATCTGGCCGATTACAAACGGCTCGATGCAAAGGCCGATCTTACCGTGAAACTGCTGGCTTCGGGCAACAGTCCGGCGGCGCTGGCGCAATCGCTGTCGGGCTCGGGTAATGTCAGCCTTGGGAAGGGCGCATTGCAGGGGCTGGACCTGGTGGGGATGCTGCGCACGCTGAACCTGAACTATGTCGGCGAAGGCGCGAAGACGATTTTCGACAAGATAAGCGCCAGCTTCACCATCGACAAAGGGGTGCTAAGTAATGACGACCTCGCGCTCACCGCGCCGCTGCTCAGTGCTGCGGGTAAGGGGCGCGTGAATATCGGTGCGCAGACGCTGGATTACACGGTGACGGCGACGGCGCTGAGCAAGGATGACGGCAGCGGCGGTGTGAAGGTGCCGCTGGATATCACCGGACCGTGGGCCAAGCCGAAATTCCGCGTCGATGTGGATTCGATTTCAAGCGACAAGATTGATGCGGCCAAGGATAAACTTGAAGACAAGGCCAAAACCGAGGTCTCTAAAAAGCTGGGGATCACGCTTGAGGACGGTCAAAAGCCAGAGGACGCAGTGCGCCAAAAGCTGGAAGACGAAGCCAAGAAGGGCCTTTTGAAGTTGTTTAAGTAACCGGGGTGCACCGCGCCGATACATCGGGTTTTAGCTAAAACGTTTCCGATTTGCGCGGCACAGATTAACCGCTCGATGACCAATTCATCCTAACCTGTTCCTCGAAAGCCTGTTGGGTGTTGGGATTATCGAGGTGGGAAAATGGCAGTGAGTAAGACAACGGGGCTCGCGCGGCTATCGCAGTTGCGTGCGTGGAACAAACGCAAGGCTGGGCCGATTTTACTGCGCCGCGACATGGTGGTGTTTCTGCCCGCCGTCGCGCTGGCGGGGCTGTGGTTTAATCTTGAGGGCATGTTTCTGTTGGGGATAACAGCGCTGCTGGTTGGTTGGATGACCCGACCGCTGCCAATCCCGCCCGAGGATAGCGATCTGCCACGCGATGCCGCAACCGGCCTGCCGCTGCGCGATAAGGCGGTGGAAATCATGTCCGATTTCGTGACCGAGGCAGAGGCCGCCGCGCGCGGAACCGCCTGTGTTGTCATAGGTTTTGATGAGCCCGAGATGCTGGTGCGCCAGATGCATCACCACGAGTTCGAGCAGTTTTTGCGCCGCGTATCGGAACGCATTTCGGGTGCGCTGCGCGAACCTGACAGAGTGGCGATGATAAATGGCACGCGCTTTGCAATCTTGCTGCGCCCCACGCCGCGCCCCGATCTTGAAAGCATGATTCAACTCTCGGCACGGCTTCAAGCGGCGGTCGAAGCCCCGGTTTCGGTTGGCGCACGCGCGATCCACGCGACGTGCCATATCGGGTTTTGCTTGATGGGCCGCGCGCCTGCCCCAACGGGCGAGGCGTTGCTGTCCGCCGCCGAAATTGCTGCCGACGAAGCAGAACGCAATGGTCCAAGCGCGATGCGCGGATACTCACGCGAAGTGCAGAAAACCGCGCAAGCACGGTCAGACCTAAGCGAAGAAGCCGCCGAGGCGTTGGAATCGGGCCAGATCCGCCCATTCTATCAGCCGCAGATTTCCACCGATACCGGCGACATCGTGGGCCTACAGGTAGTCCCGCGCTGGCTCCATCACAAACGTGGAATTCTCGGCGAACGCGATATCACTTCTGCGATCAGCGTAGCTGGTCTGCAGCGCCGCTTTGCTGAGGTGGTGTTGTTTCAAACCTTCGGTGCTTTGCGCGACTTTGATACCCGCGGCGCCAATTACGGCATCGTTTCATTGCAGATTTCGAGCGAAATGCTGCGCGACCCGAGGCTTCTTGAACGCCTGCAATGGGAGTTCGACCGTTTCGAAATCAGCCCAGAGCGAATCTGTCTGACGCTACGCCAAGAAGCAACCGAGCAACTAGATCAAGAGATCGTTGCGCATAATATGTCACGGATTGCCAAGCTCGGATGTCGCATCGAATTGGCAGGCTTTGGCAATGGCCCGGTATCGGTCGCCACGATCAAACGCACAGCCGCGCATCGTATGCGTATCCACCGTTCCTTCGTGACCAAAATTGACCAAGACCCCGAACAACAGCGCGTCGTTGCCGCAATGATCTCTCTCTGCGAGGGGCTGGGGCTACAGACACTGGCAGACGGCGCCGCCACGATTGCCGAACACGCGATGCTGGGGCAGCTGGGCTGCGCTATCGTTCAGGGCAACGCAATCGTCGCACCAATGCCGCTGGACGAGTTGGGCGAATGGGCGCGTCGCCACCGCGCCAAATTGGCCGCGACACCGCGGATCGACAAGCGTCGCGGCATGTGATCCTGCGCGCGCTCCGCCAGATTGGCCACGTCGCTTTGCTGGCGTGGCCGGGTTTCTTCGCTGAAAATACCCCGTGATCCCCGCGAAACCTGCCTCGTTTCAAGATTTGACCGGGAAATGGCTTGACCTTTGCCTGCCCCTTCTGTTGAACCTCCCCAATCTTTGGGCAGGTTGGTGGATTTCGTCTACATGGACAATCAGAATAAGAACCTACTACTCACGTTGGTGCTTTCGGCGCTTGTGATCGCGGTCTGGACTTTCTTTTTTCCGCCGGAGCAAGCCCCCGTGCCCCCTCAGGACCAGACGGTCTCTGATCAGGTAGCTGCCCCCACGGCGCCCGACCTCGCGCCTACGGCCTCGGCGCTCGACAGCCAGACGGTCGATACAGTCACGACGCCCAAAGCCACGCAGGCGGCGGTGAAGGACACGCCGCGCATCAAAATCGACACGCCCGAAGTGGTCGGCTCGATTTCGCTGCTTGGCGGCCGCTTGGACAATTTGTCGCTCAAGAAATACAAAGAAACGCTGGATAAGGATTCGCCCGATGTCCGCCTCCTGTCCCCGGTGGGCGGTGATGTCGCGGATGCGAAGAAGCCCTATTACGTCGTTTACGGCTGGCTGCCAGCAGGCGGGATGCCTGCAGATCAAGTGCCCGGCCCCAACACCGTCTGGAGCCAGGTCGGCACCGGCGAGTTGACGCCCTCGACCCCGATCACACTGCAATGGAATAACGGTCATGGCCTAACCTTCCAGCGCGAAATTTCGGTCGATGACAAATATCTCTTCACTATCAAGCAATCCGTCCAAAACGCCACCAGCGCGCCGGTCAAGCTTGCCCCTTATGGGATCGTTGCGCGACACGGAATCCCCGACGAGCGTAGGGTCTATGTGCTCCACGAGGGCGCTGTGCGGATGACCGATGGCAAGCTCGAAGAGATCAAATACAAGAAGATCACCAAGCTCGATCAACAGGGCGCCGAGGGGCAGGCCGAGGTTCTGCACGCAGACACGGCTGGCTGGACTGGTTTCACCGATAAGTATTGGCAGACCATTCTGGCGCCAATTTCCGGACCGTTCACCTCAGTCGTCAAATATTCCGGCGAGAAGTCCGACATCTATCAGGCTGAGACCCGCCTGCCGGTGATCGAGGTCGCTCCGGGCGCCAGCGGCAGCGCGCAAACCCATCTGTTTGCCGGCGCTAAGGAATGGCAGACGCTGCGTGATTATCAAGACAACGTTCCGATCCAAAACTTCGTCGATTCGATTGACTGGGGCTGGTTCTACTTCCTGACCAAACCGATGTTCCGTTTGCTGCATTTCCTGCATGGCGCAATTGGCAACATGGGCTGGGCGATCATCGCATTGACCTTCATCATCAAGCTGCTGGTCTTCCCGCTTGCACGCAAATCCTACGTCTCGATGGCGCGCATGAAAGAACTGCAGCCCGAGATGGAGAAGATGAAAGAAGCTGCCGGTGGCGACCGCCAGAAGATGCAGCAAGGCATGATGGAGCTGTATAAGAAGCACAAGGTGAACCCGGCTGCCGGTTGTCTACCGCTGCTGATCCAGATCCCGATCTTCTTCTCGCTTTACAAGGTGATCTACAACACGATCGAGTTGTATCACGCGCCATGGCTCGGTTGGATTCATGACCTGTCCGCGCCTGATCCCAGCTCGATCCTGAACCTGTTCGGCTTGCTGCCCTTCATGGCCCCCGGCATCACCTCGCCGTTGCACATCATCTCGCTGGGTATCCTGCCGATCCTGTTGGGCGTGTCGATGTGGTTCCAGCAAAAGCTGAACCCCGCGCCGACCGATGCCACACAGGCGATGATCTTTGCGTGGATGCCTTGGGTGTTCATGTTCATGCTGGGCAGCTTTGCCAGCGGGCTTGTGCTCTACTGGATCACGAACAACACGATCACCTTCATGCAACAATATACGATCATGTCGATGCACGGAAAACGACCTGATCTCTTTGGCAACATCAAGTCGGGCTTTAAACGCAAGAAGGCCACGACCGAGGAAAAATGACCGGCCATCTCAGCCATATCTATCGCCATCCGATCAAGTCGGTCGGCCTGGATGAAATCGCAAGCGCGTCCCTCTCGCAGGGGCGCGCTATGCCTTTGGATCGGGTGTGGGCAATTGCGCATACGCAGTCCAAGGTGTCGGGTGATGCTGAGGGTCGCGCGGAAAGCTGGGGAAAAAAGGCAAATTTCCTGACCGGCCGCGCTAGTGCCTCGCTTATGGCGGTCACCGCGCGCTGTCTGGAGGATGGGCGTATTTTGCTGCAACATCCCGATCTTTGGCATATCGAAATTGATCCGACCCGCGCCGCAGATCACACCAAGCTTTTCGAATGGCTGCGCCCGATTTGGCCCGCCGATGCGCCCCAACCAGCCTCGCTTTTGCGTGCCCCCAAAGATCAGCCGCTCAGCGATCAAAGCACGCCTGTGCTATCCCTGATCGGGCAGGCCTCGCTGAACAATCTTAGCGCAAAGCTGGGGCAACCGCTCTCACGTGCACGATTTCGCGCCAATCTTTGGGTTGAAGGCTGGGAGCCCTTCGCGGAATTCGATCTGATCGGGCGTCAAATTCGCATTGGTGATGCGCTGCTGGAGGTGCGTAAACGCGTTGGCCGCTGTCGTGCAACCGATGCCAATCCCGAGACCGGCTTGCGCGATATCGACATGCTGCCCGCTTTGAGCCAGCATTATAATCATACGGATCTTGGCGTGTTCTGCGCCGTGATTGAGGGCGGCGAGATTGCCCGGGGTGAGCGAGTAAAGGTGATCTGATGGAACTGCAATTTCCTCTGGCCGAAGAGCCCGATGATTTCACGCGTGAGGCGGGTCGCAAGATGTTTGCCTTTCCCGTCGAGTTTCTCAAAGGCGTGGTCGCAATGTCAGGGTTGCCGCCTGCGGATCGCATCGAAGTCTGCTTTGCGGGGCGTTCGAATGTCGGGAAATCTAGCCTGATCAACGCGCTCACGAACAGAAAGAACCTGGCGCGCGCCTCCAACACCCCCGGCCGCACGCAGGAAATCAACTATTTCACGACGCAAGACGGCCCCTATCTGGTCGATCTTCCGGGCTATGGTTTTGCTCAAGCGCCCGTGGCTGTGGTCGCCAAATGGCAAGCGCTGCTGAAAAGCTACCTGTCGGGCCGCGCCACTTTGCGCCGTGCGTTTGTGCTCATCGACACGCGTCACGGCGTGAAAGCGGTCGACGAGGAAATCCTCAGTCTGCTGGATCGCGCGGCGGTGCCGTTTCAGGTTGTGATGACCAAGGCGGATAAGGTCGGCGCGAGTGATCGTGAAAAAAACATCGCGCAGGTGCGCAAAACCTTGGCCAGCCATCCCGCCGCCTATCCCGAAATTGTGCTGACATCATCTGAAAAGGGCGACGGCATTGAAACCTTGCGCGCAATCATCGCCGGGTTGGAATAGGGAACGTGAAAATCACCAGGCCGTTGGCCTTTCTGAGAACGGATTGATCAACATGAAACGCACCAGAGAGAGAGGTTCACCTCTTTTCGCTGCTAAGGCTTTGCCCTATGCCATGGGCCATGTACCAGAACTCTGACGATATCCATCCCCTCTTTCACGGCGCACCGCAGTCGACGGAATTCCGCAAGCTGCGCAAGCGGATCGTTCGGCTGGTCCGTGAAGCGGTCGATCAGTACGGTATGGTCCAAGGACGCGATGCGCGCTGGCTTGTCTGCCTCTCTGGCGGCAAGGACAGCTACACCTTGCTGGCGGTTCTCTATGAGCTGAAATGGCGTGGCCTTCTTCCCGTCGATCTGTTGGCCTGCAACCTCGATCAGGGGCAGCCGGGCTTTCCGGCGACTGTCTTGCCCGAGTTTCTCGAACGTATGCAGGTTCCTCACCGGATTGAGTATCAAGATACCTATTCCGTCGTCATGGATAAAATACCTCAGGGACGGACATTTTGTGCGTTATGCTCGCGCCTGCGTCGCGGAAATCTTTACCGTGTCGCGCGTGAAGAAGGCTGCACTGCCGTGGTGCTTGGTCACCACCGCGACGATATTCTGGAAACCTTCTTCATGAACCTCTTTCACGGGGGGCGGCTTGCGACGATGCCGCCCAAGCTCGTGAATGAAGAGGGCGATTTATTCGTGCTCCGTCCGCTTGCCCATGTCGCCGAACAAGATTGCGAGCGGTTTGCGCGGGCGATGAACTATCCCATTATTCCCTGCGACCTGTGCGGAAGCCAAGACGGGTTACAGCGCCAGCAGGTCAAGCAGATCCTCGACGGCTGGGAGAAGAACAGCCCCGGACGCCGACAGGTAATGTTCCGTGCGCTGATGAACGCGCGCCCCTCGCACTTGCTTGATCCTAAGCTCTGGGATTTTGCTGGGCTTGCGTTAAACGGCGGGGTTCAGGCGGAAAGCAAAGCTGCGCCAGAGCTGCCTAAGCTTCGGATTGATGACGAGTTCGCAGATAGCTGAAGCGCGCTAAGCAAAAAACAAGAATTGCCAATTCACGCCGTACTTAAGACGTCTGCGCAGCATTTAGAACGCGACGCTTGTGACCGCACTGATCGACAGCGGATGCACCGGCCTGCCTGCGCCCTCAAGCATCGGGATGGTCCTTGTGGGAATGGTGGCAACGATGCTGCGCGTCAAATTCGGGATCGGCACCGGGTACCGGATCGTAGCCATGCCCGCCCCACGGATGGCAACTCAAGATCCGCTTTGCCCCCAGATAGCTGCCCTTGATCGCGCCGTGGCGTTCAAGCGCCTCAAGCGTATAGGCCGAGCAGGTTGGTTGATAGCGACACCCGTGACCGACCCAAGGGCTCAGCAGAAGGCGATAGGCGCGCACCGGCAGCGCAAGGATATGGGCGAGCGGGGTCATGTCTTCGTCTTGGCTTTTTTGTCTTTGCCGCGTGGGCGGTAGGGCAGGATCTCTAGATCATGGATCACCGCCAGCGCGGCCTCAAGATCTGCGCTCAAATCCGCGAAATCGCGCGTGACCGTGGCTTCGGGGCGACCGACAAGGACATAGTCCCACCCCGGACGACCCGCCGCAGGCAGCACCGCGCGGGCAATGTCGCGCAGCCGCCGCTTGGCGCGGTTGCGCGCCACGGCATCGCCGAGTTTTTTGGAACAGGTGAAACCGACGCGGATCAGTTCGGCAGGCGCGGGCTCTGCCGTGCCGCGTGCGCGCGCTTGGAGCAGAAACCCCGGCATGCCTTTGCGCCGGGCGCTGGCCGCGCGCAGGTAATCGGGGCGCTGCCGCAGGGTTGCGACAGGGCGGGCTGGGTCATCTGATCGGATCGCGGCCATGGGCAGGGCCCTCACGGAGTAGGTTTCGTCAAGCCATAGCTAAGTTCTGTGGTTTCGTTTCATTGATACCATGGTTACTCAAGTCCAAATGCAAGATGCTTAGTATCTGTTGCGGTCACCATCTTCACGTTTCCGTCTTCTGTCCGCTAGATAAATGTAAATCAACAATGTGCCCGAAAATCCAGTGTCAAAACCACCCCTTAGGTCCTGTTGAGTGGCCGAGACATAACCAAATAAAGACATCAATAGAATGAATATTGGCTCCCTGATTACATCCCTCACCCCACCCAATAAAACAATATAAAGAATCGCTACTAAAGGTGAAAATAAGACGACCCACTTGGCTTCAATCAGGGAAAGAGACCGATCTAGTGTCAAAATTTGAATGCCAAAAAGAACAAGAGCGGCAATCCATCTCATGGTAGTGATCGGGCCGCGGCGTGCGTTGCTTATGTTCTTACAAAGCCAGTTGGGTGAAAAATATCGCTCTTAAATACTGAAAACATGACGCAGAATACAAACGGAAACCGCCGGGGTGCAACCCGCAAACCAACCCAGAGGGTGAATCACGAGTGCCTCCGGCGGCGTCATCAAATCAGATGTAGAGTCGTCAGGCCTTAAGCCGAGAGACTCTTGCGGCCCTTGGCGCGACGGGCGTTGAGAACCTTACGTCCGGCCTTGGTCGCCATACGGGAACGAAACCCATGACGGCGGGCGCGAACGAGATTCGACGGCTGGAACGTGCGTTTCATCGTAGTCACTCCGGTTGCGGCCCCTGAACGTCAAGATTCGAAGCCTGCTATCATTCGAAGCCCGGTCTCTAGCGACCGAATCCGCTCAAGTCAATTCGGACGGTGCGGATTTTTGCGCCTTTTTATGGTAGTGACGGAAAAACGTGACCGATCACGGGGTTTTGCCCCTTCGGGCCACCACCTATCTTAACCCAAAATCGCTTGCAGTTGCGCCGAGGGGCAGGTCGGGCGTAAAGAGGCAGAAACGGGCAGTTCGGCGACGCGCTGTGGCAAATGATAGGCGGATGGCAGTGAACACTCTTTCGGGACGGTTTCTGATCCTGACGACGGTTTTCGTCGTCTTGGCCGAAGCGCTGATCCTGTTGCCTGGTCTTGCCAATTTCCGTGAGGATTATTTGCTCACACGGCTTGAGCGTGCGCAGATCGCCTCGCTTGCGCTGCTGACCACCGACACCACGATCAATCCCGATCTGGAAAAAGAGCTGCTTGCGAATGCGGGCGTGTTCAACGTGGTCTTGCGCCGCAACGCGGTGCGCCAACTGGTGCTGTCCTCACCGATTCCCTCGCCGGTGACGGAAACCTATGACCTGCGCGATTCCACGGAATGGACGCGGATTCGCGATGCGGTTCATTCGCTGTTTGATTTCGACAATAAGGTCGTGCGGGTGCTGGGTGAGCCGGTGCAGCAGGGCGGTATCGTGATCGAGGTGACGCTTGCCACTGAACCGATGCGCATCGCGATGGTGGAATACGGGCTGCGGCTGTTGTCGATTTCGGCGGTGTTCTCGGTGATTACGGCGGTGCTGCTGTTCTTGCTGGTGCGTCGCTTAATGGTGGTGCCGATCAAACGGCTGGTGGCGCATATGGCATCTTATGCCGAGGCCCCCGAGGATACGCGCCGCATTATCACGCCCGAAGCCAGTGTCGAAGAACTACGCGTCGCCGAAGAGGCTTTGGCGTCGATGCAAAAACAGCTCACGGCAGCCCTGCGCCAAAAAGAGCGTCTTGCCCAGTTGGGACGGGCGGTGGCCAAAATCAGTCACGATCTGCGTAACATCCTGACCACGGCGCAGCTTTTTGCGGATCGCATGGAAAGCTCGGAAGACCCCGGCGTGCAGCGCGCCGCGCCCAAGCTGATGGGCTCAATCGGGCGCGCGATCAACCTGTGCGAATCAACGCTCGCCTTTGGCAAAGCCGAGGAACCACCCCCCAGTTTGTCGCGCTTCATGCTGGCGGAACTGGCCAATGAGGTGCTGGAAAACGAAGACCTGCCGGGCGAGAAAACCATCGTCGAATTCATCACCGATGTGCCGCCCAATCTGGTGATCCGAGCAGATCGCGAGCAGCTGTATCGTGTGCTCAACAATCTGGTGCGCAACGCCCGTCAGGCCATCGAGGCGACCAACACGCCGGGCACGATTGAGATTGGCGCAGGCGAGACCGCCGAAGGGTGGTGGATTCGCGTGCAAGACAGCGGCCCCGGCCTACCTGCGCGGGCGCGTGACCACCTGTTCCAGCCCTTCACCGGAGGCGCGCGTAGCGGCGGCACGGGACTTGGTCTGGCAATCGCAGCCGAACTGATCCGCGGGCATGGTGGCCGCCTTGATCTGGTGCGCAGCGATGAAACCGGCACCGAGTTTCGCCTGTTCCTGCCCTCAAGCGAGGGGCTCGACTGCGCCACGGACAAGCGCACGAGTACCTAACCCCAAGCCTGCAAGGCCCAAAGCGGCTTTCTCGGATAAATTCAAAAAACACGCGCGTTTTGCCCTTGCAATGGTGCGCCACGGGGGCTAAATCGCCCCCCACGGACCCGTAGCTCAGCTGGATAGAGCACTTGACTACGAATCAAGGGGTCGGGCGTTCGAATCGCTCCGGGTCCACCATTTCCCTCTTGTCAGCCGTCAAAAAATACCGACATTCCTGTTCGGCTGGGTCAGCATTTCTTGGTTTCCGCTACGGTCAGAAAATGACGATCAGACTGCGGAGTCCCCCCCTGACACCGCAGCTGCCCGCGCGATGTCGGATTGCGAGATCCCAAAGCGGGGCGCAAACCGGTCCCGCGCCGCGATCAGGCGCGGATCATCGGGACGCAAGCCCAAGGTGCGGATGAACTCGATCCGGCTTTGGGATTTCAACGCATCGCGCGAGATCGCGGTGCCCATCATCCGGTCAATCACCTCGCCGCCGGCTGTGACATGAAACCATTTTGAGAAATCGCGGAAATGGTGCTGATTGTGCAAGGTGCTGACGTGGCGCTCGATCGCGGTTTTCTTGACGTTCACATGGGCTGTGGTGTGAAACCATTCATAAGCCAAAAAGGTTGCAGCCCCGCCAAGCGCCACGACGGCGATTGCAATATCAAGCGCATGTTCCAACCCGACCAGCGCCAAGATGCCCCACAACAACAGCGTATTGCCCAGCAGAACAGGAACGATCACCGAGAGCGGCGCAAATAGCAGCGGCCAGCAGGTGGGAAACTCGTGATGGCCATAATGCACACGATAGAGCCAGTTAAACGCCCATTGGCGCTGCGGTGGCGCCATGTGAAACACATAGCGGTGCAGTCCGTATTCATTGAGCATCTGCGCCGGAATACCCAGCAGCGCCACGGCCCAAAGCCAGCCCGGCCCCTGCGCCGTCCAGATCGCCGCCAGCACAACGAAAACAATCATCACCCAGATTGAAAGATGCGACAGCATCAGACGTGCGCGCATGGTCTCCTCCCCGGCGATCCTACGGGGATCAGCCTGCCACGGACGCGCGCAACCACAAAGCCTTTCGCGGCGTCAGTCCTGCTGCGCGGACTCGGTTACTTGTTCGCCAGCCAACTCTTCCTTGGAGGTGTCGGCATCGGCCTGATGAACCGCCCATTCGCCCTCGCCTGCGGGTCGGGGCAGTTTGTCGGCAGGCCAGTCGCGAAAGATATTCGCCTTCGAGATGAAATGCGCTGTTACCGGTGCGGTGAGAAAGATGAACACCGTCACCATTAGCTCATGCAGGCTCAGGTGATTTTGCTTGACCGCGAACCAGATCATCGAGGCGATCAGGATCGAGCCAACGCCCAGCGTCGCCGCCTTGGTCGGCGCATGCAGCCGCGTCATCGGATCGGGCAGCTTCACAAGCCCAAGCGAGCCGACAAAACCGAATATCCCGCCGATAACGAGGAAGGCCGAAATCACGATGTCCCAGATCAGTTCCATGATGCCCTCACTCGATGATATCGCCACGCAGGATGAATTTGGCAAACGCCACGGTCGCCACGAAACCGGTCATTGCGTACAGGATCGAGGCCTCGAAAAACAACGCCGTGCCCTCGTAGATGCCAAACAGCACGATCATCGCGATCGCATTGACCGCCATCGTATCGAGCGCCAGCACGCGGTCGGTCACACCGGGCGAGTTGACCACGCGGTAGAGGTTGAACAACAGCGCCGCGCAATAGCAGGCGAAGGCGAAGATCAGTGCGTAAGCGATCATTCGAAAATCTCCTTCAATCGGGCCTCGTAGCGGGTCTTGATCTCATCGCGCACCGCATCGACATCGGGCGCGTGCAGGCAATGCACCAGTAGCGAGTGACCATCGGCTGCCAATTCCGCCGTCAACGTGCCCGGCGTCATCGTGATCGTGCCAGCCAGCACGGTGATCGCCTCAGGCTCTATCAGATCAAGCGGCACCGTAACCCAAGCCGGTTGCAGTTTCGCATTGGGCATGAACAGCACGATCTTGGCGACCGTGATATTGGCCACAATGATATCCCAGATCACGACGAACATATAGTCGATAATCTTGATCGGATGGCCGATAGTGGGGTGCGCCGGCCAATAGGGCGCAGTCAGCCACGGAATCACCAACCCGACCAGCAGGCCAAACACCAGCGAGTTCAGCGTGTAGGCATTGGCCAGCAGCAGCCACACGCCGGTCAGCGTGAGCGTCAGGTAGGGGTGGGGCAGAAGCTTGCGGATCATGATGCGCCCTCCCTCAATGTGCCGCCGGGGCGTCATGCCCGGCCTGCGGTGTTGCGGTTTGCGGATGGGCTGCGGGATCGGAGGCAGCATCCCCTCCGTCCATCTTCTCCATCACTTCCATATGACCATCTGTATGCGCGCCGATTCGGGCGGCTTCTTGTGCGCGTGCCTCGGCCCCGCCCATCACCGCGTCGATATAGATCGCGGGTTGGAACAGTTGCGCCGCCGTGCCTTGCATCCAGCCGCTCACCGGACCTGCGAGAGCGGTCAGCGCCACCAGACCTGCGATCAGCACACTCGTTGCAGTGAACGCCAACGCGGGGGATGTCATGTCCTTGGGCAGATCGGGGCTTTCTTGCTCGGGAAGGCCGTAGGGGCGCCAGAAGACCTTTGAGCCCACCCGCGCAAAGCCCACGATGGCGATCAGCGAGGTGATCAAGATCGCTGCCCACAGTCCCCATTGCCCGCGCGTGGCGTCTAGGATCATCAGCTTGCCAAGGAAACCCGAGAGCGGCGGCATCCCCGCCATCGCTAGCGCGCCGACAAAGAAGAACGCCGCCATCAGCCCGTGATTGCGCATCAGCGGTGCATCGATCAGCGATAGGCCCCAACGCCCGCGCCGCTCACGCACGAGATCGGCGATCAGGAACAGCGCTGCGGCAACCAGCGTTGAATGGACCAAGTAATACAACCCCGCCGCCGTCGCCCCTTGGGTGAATTGCGCAAACGCCAACATCATGGTGCCGACCGAGCCGATCACCGAATAGGTCACCGCACGCCCCAGATCCCGCGCGCCCAGAATGCCCACCATGCCAATCACCAGTGTCACGAGCGCGGCAGGCAGCAAAAGGTCATGCGCCAGCGTGCCCGTCGTGCCGGTGATCGGAAAGATCAGCGTGTAGACCCGCACGATGGCATAGACGCCAACCTTGGTCATGATCGCAAACAGCGCCGCCACCGGGCCGGGCGCATTGGTGTAGGTTGCAGGCAGCCAGAACTGGAACGGCACCAGCGCCGCCTTGACCGCAAAGACCAGCATTAGCAGCGCCGCGCCGACCGCGATGAGCGCGGTATCATTGGCTGACATCTGGCCCACCTTCTGCGCCAGATCGGCCATGTTCAGCGTGCCCGCCACCGCATAAATCGTGCCCAGCGCAAACAGGAACAGCGTCGATCCAGCAAGGTTATAGACAACATACTGCACGCCAGATTTCAGCCGCGCCTTGCCCCCGCCATGAATCATCAACCCGTAAGAGGCAATTAGCAGAACCTCGAAGAACACGAACAGGTTGAACGCATCGCCGGTCAGGAAGGCGCCGTTGATCCCCATCATCTGGAACTGCATCAATGAGTGGAAATGCCAGCCGCGCCGGTCCCAGCCCGAGCCAATCGCGTAAAGCACCACGGTCAGCCCCAGCAAAGCGTTCAGCACCAGCATCAGCGCCGAAAGACGGTCCAGCACCAGCACGATGCCATAGGGCGGCTCCCAATCACCAAGGCGGTACACCTCGGGCGGATTGTGTGACGCTGATACCATCAGTGCGATCGCCAATATCAGCAGCGCCGACATCCCCAGAACCGATGCCACACGTTGCGTCACCAGATCGTAGCGCATCCACAAAACGATCAGCGGTGCGAGCATCGCAGGCAGCACGACCGGGGCAATAATCCAATGATCCATCATTGATCGTCCTCGCTCTCGTCAAGGTCGATCCGGTCGTTGCCCGCCTCGATAAAGGCCCCGAGCGCGAGCATCACCACCACCGCGGTCATCCCGAACGAGATCACGATCGCCGTCAGCACTAGCGCTTGCGGGATCGGGTCGGTGTAGCTGGTAACGCCATCGCGCAAGATCGGGGGTTGGTTCACCACCAGACGCCCGGTGGCGAACAGGAACACGTTCACGCCGTAAGACAGCAGCGACATCCCGATAACGACCGGGAAGGTGCGCAGCCGCAAGATCATGTAGATACCGGCAGCCGTAAGAACGCCGATGGCTGAGGAGACAAGCACTTCCATCAGTGATCCTCCTCCTTGTTTTCAATCTTGGTTTCATGGACCTGATCGCGTTCGCTCTGGGTGGCTTCCTGCCCAGCGCGTGCCGTGCTCCACCAACGCCGTGGCACCTTCGCCTCGGGCGGATAGGGCCCGGCGGCAAGCGGAGCCAGCACGCGGGCCTCGGGTTTTTCGGCGACGATATGCGCACCTTCTTCGCCGTCCTGCTCACCCATCGCGGCGCGGCGTGCGAGGCGGCTTAGCCCGCCCAGCGCCAGCATCACTGAACCGACCACGCCAAGGAACACGCCAAGGTCAAACCCGGCTGCCGTGGCGAGTTCAAACTTCTCCAGGCCCGGCAGTTTGAAATAGCCGAAATCGGACGTCAGGAACGGCATGTCATTAAAGAACGCCCCTGCGCCCGTGATCCCGGCCACCAACACACCCGAGGCGATCAGCACGTGGTAATAGACCTTCTGACGCGCCTGCGTCCAAGCAAAGCCGCTGGCCATATATTGCGTCACCAATGCAATCGCGACGACCAACCCGGCGATAAACCCGCCACCCGGCTCGTTGTGGCCACGCAGGAAGATATACAGCCCGACCACCAGCGCAATCGGCATCATCACGCGCGTTACGATCAGCAAGATCAGCGGGTGCTTGTCACCACCGCGCGCCACATCAGGCCGCCATGCAATCAGCTTGCGCGAGGACGCGCCCTGCAACAGCGTCTCGGTCAGCGCAAAGATCACCAGCGCGGCGATACCCAGTACGGTGATTTCGCCATACGTGTCATAGCCCCGGAAATCCACGAGGATTACGTTCACCACGTTATTACCGCCCGCAAGGTTATAGCTGTTTTCCAGCATGTAGCCCGACATCGGCGCAAAGGCGAAATCGCGCATGAGCAGTGCATATATCAGCCCCGACACGGCAACCCCGGCAATCACCGACAGCCCAACGTCAAAGCTGATCTTGAAGCGGCTGGATTCAATCCGCGTGACCTTGGGCAGGAAGTTCAACGCCAGCAACATCAGCACCGCCGTGACCACCTCGACCGAGATTTGCGTCAGCGCCAGATCAGGTGCCGATAGGTAGATAAACGACATCGAGACGGTCAACCCGACGATCCCGACCAACACCAGCGCCAGAATCCGATTGTGATGGAATGCCACAATGCAGACTGCCGCCGTCAATAGCAGCAGCCACGCGGTGACCGCCGCCCCGTTCACAGGTGTCAGCGCGCGTGTTTGCGGCCCCATTACGCCCGTCGTGAACGCATAAAGACCAGCCCCCACCGAAGCCACCGTGAACAGCATCAAGTAACGCGCCATCGCACCATTATGCAGCCCCTGCGTGATCCAATCCGAGAGGCCCTGCGCCTTCGCCACGATCCAGTCATAGATCACCTTGGCATCGGGGCGCGGCGTGGCATCCCACAGCCGTTGCAGCGGCGCATGCGCAGCGAGGAACAGCAAACCGCCCGTGACTGCGATGGTCGACATGATCAGCGCAGGAGTTAGACCGTGCCAGATTTTCAGGGTATGCATGTGATAGCCGCCGCCCACAACAGCATTGGTCGCCATCTGCACATAAGGCCCGGCCACAGCCATCGGGAACACCCCGATGGCCACCACCAGCACAGTCAGGAAGGCCGGGCTGAACCACATGCCGAAACTCGGATCATGCGGCGTCTTGGGCATGTCCTGACTAACGGGGCCAAAGAACGCGTGGCTGATAAAGCGAAACGCGTAAGTGGCCGAGAACAGCGCCGCCAAAGTCGCCAGCCCGGGCACGATCCAATCATTGCCCAGAAATGCGGTATGAGCGGCGGCCTCTAGCATCATCTCTTTGGACAAGAAGCCATTGAAATAGGGGATCCCCGCCATCGACAGCGCGGCAATCGTCGCAATGACAAAGGTGATCGGCATCAGCTTGCGCAACCCGCTGACGCGGGTCAAATCGCGCGTGCCTGCCTCGTGATCGACGATGCCTGCTGACATAAACAGCGCGGCCTTAAAAGTCGCGTGGTTGATGATGTGAAACACCGCCGCCAGCGCGCCCGCCTGCGTGCCAAGCCCCAGCATAAAGGTGATCAGGCCCAGATGCGAGACGGTGGAATAGGCCAGCAATGCCTTCATATCATGTTTGAAAATCGCGATCTTGGCGGCGATCAACATGGTGATCAGCCCGACGCCCGCGACGATATAAAACCATTCGGGGGTGCCAGACAGAACCGGCCACATCCGCGCCATAAGGAACAAACCCGCCTTTACCATCGTCGCCGAATGCAGATAGGCCGAGACTGGCGTGGGCGCCGCCATCGCGCGGGGCAGCCAGAAGTGGAACGGGAATTGCGCCGATTTGGTGAACGCGCCGCCAAGGATCAGCAGTAGCGCGGGCAGATACATCGGACTGGCCTGAATCGCGTCCTTATGCTTCAGGATTTCCGAGATGTCATAGCTGCCCACGATATTGCCAAGGATTAGCATCCCCGCGATCATCGAAAGCCCGCCCAAGCCAGTGACGGTCAACGCCATGCGCGCGCCTTGGCGACCTGCGGGCAGGTGCTTCCAATAGCCGATCAACAGGAATGACGATAGCGAGGTCAGCTCCCAGAAGATCAGCAAAAGCAGGATGTTGTCGGACAGCACAATGCCCACCATCGCGCCTTGGAACAGCAGCAGATAGGTATAGAACTGCCCCACCGGATCCTTGTTGGACAGGTAGTATCGCGCATAGAGAATGATCAGCAAACCGATCCCAAGGATCAGCGTTGCAAACAACATCCCCAGACCGTCAATCCAGAAGTTGATATTCAGGCCAAGCCAAGGCAGCCAGTCGATCCGGCTTTCCACGACGCCCCCCGCCAACACGGTCGGCAGATGCAGCAACAACCCCAACAGCGCGAGCGCGGTGATCACGGCAGACACAGACGCAGCATTGTTGCGCCCGGTGCGGATCAAAAGGGCGGGCAGGGCTGCACCCAGAAACGGTAGGGCGGCGATCAGGGCTGGCGACATTCTCTCTCCGGTCCGTTCTTTGGCGGGCCTTAGGCGGAGGATCCGCGTTTTGTCAGCCCCCGCAAAAGCTATCCTTTACCTGCGCAAGAGGGTCTCGCCTGTCAAGCGTAACGGGCGGAATCATCCCGAGAATCGCTATGGGCTGCGGCATTTAGCGTCACTCACGCGTGTCTTGGAATTTTTGCAATTGCAGCATTTTTTATCAAGCCACGGCGAAAATCGGCGGGAAACCGCGCTTTACGCGTCAAAAATGGGCGAGGTTGTGCAATTTTTGCATAGCTCGCCCCGTGGGGCTTGGTTTGGCTATTATACTCTCTTGAAAGTTTTATGATGCTGTGGCTATGCAATCACCAAATCGCGCTTATGTATTTGCGCGAACCTTCTGTTTATGCAGGGAAACCGATGACCTCTTCCCAGCCTGTCTCGATGTCTCGTCCGACCCGCCGCGCGCTGCTTGGCGCGGGCTCTGCGCTTGGCCTTTTGGCTTTGGCGGGCCTGCCTGCACGCCCGGCCTTGGCCCAAGATGCCGCAACGCCCGCGCCTACGACAACACCGGCGCCAGAACCTGCGCCCGCGCCTGCTGCGCCGCAGCAAGCGCCGTTTTCCTTCGATACGCTCTCGGCGGAAATGCAAAGCGAAGCAAAAGGCGAGCCGGTTGCGCCCGCAACGGCCAGTGAAGCGTTCTTGAGCCAACTGACCTATGACACCTATCGCTTGATCCGGTTTGATCCCGCAAAGGCAATCTTTGCCGATATCAAAGACACGCAATTCGAATTGCAGGCGTTCCATCTGGGCTGGCTGTTCAAAGAGCCGGTGCAAATGTTCTCGGTTGCTGACGGGCAATCCAGCCCGATGAATTTCTCGACCGATGATTTCATCTACGAGCGCGAGGCACGTAAGATCGTCCCCGAGCATGTGCCGCTTCCCGGTGTCGCAGGCTTCCGGCTGCACAGCCCGATTAACCGCCCCGATGTGATGGATGAACTGATCGCGTTCCAAGGCGCGTCCTATTTCCGCGCGCTTGGGCGTGGCTCAGCCTACGGGCTGTCTGCACGCGGTCTCGCGCTCAATACCGGGCTGTCCGTGGCCGAGGAATTCCCGCGTTTCACCCGCTTCTGGATCGAGACGCCGCAGCCCAGTGCCCAGACGATCACGGTTTATGCCGCGATGAACTCGAAATCGCTGACGGGCGCGTATCGCTTTGTCATCACGCCGGGCGAGGCGACCGCGATGGAGGTCACCGCCCGACTGTTCATCCGCGCTGACATTCCGCAACTCGGGGTCGCGCCGCTGACCTCGATGTTCCTGTACGGCCCGCGCAATCGCGCCGATTTCGACGATTATCGCCCCAAGGTTCATGACAGCGACGGGCTGGCGATCGAGCAATCGGATGGCGATCTGATCTGGCGACCGTTGCAGAACCCCGGCACACTTGCCTCGTCCTATTTTTCGGAAACCGCGCCGCGCAGCTTTGGCCTCTATCAGCGCGATCGCGATTTCGATCACTACCAAGATGCGTCGGCCCATTACGAACGCCGCCCATCGGCGCGCGTCACGCCGATGGGCGACTGGGGCAAAGGCATGATCCGGCTTGTCGAGATCCCCTCGAAGCTGGAAGTAAACGACAATATCGTCGCCTTCTGGGTCCCCGAGGCCCCCGCCAAGGCTGGCGATGCGCTGGAATTCGCCTATCGGTTGGATTGGGGCGATCTGCGCCCTAACCGTGGCGATGCGCGGGCCCATATAGATGAGACACGCGCCGGGACTGGTGGCGTCTCGGGCGTTGAGAATACCAAGGGCACCCGGAAATTTGTTATAGATTTCAATGGTGGAGAGATCGCGAACCTTCCCGCAGGAGCCGCTGACACGATTGAGGTGGTCACGCATGCGGGCAAAGGAAAAATCGTGACACAGACACTTTCTAAGGTCGAGCAAGACGGCGTGTGGCGGCTTGTGTTGGATGTTTCCGCCGATGGCGATGCGCCAGTGGAACTTTCTGCACACCTTTCGGGTTTTGGACGCAAGTTGTCTGAAACCTGGCTTTACCAGTGGAATCGATCATGAACTCATCTCTTACGCTGCCGACCGTCCCCGCAATGGCGGACCCTTTTGTTGCGATGCGCCCCTCCCCCGAGGCGCTGATTTCTGGCCCTTGCGCGCTGCCAACTGCGCCGCTTGCGATGCCGCAACAGAAAATCGAACCCGATTTGCGCCTGAGCACCCGCTTGGCCCGTTGGCTTGGCCTTGGCGGCGACGACTCGCTGCGAGGCACTACCTGACATGGGCTGGCTGGCGCACCCTCGCGGTGCCGTGCTGATCGCCCTGCGCATGCTTGCGTTGGGGTTGTCGGCGTTGGCTGGCTTTGGGGCTTTCGTGCTGTTTTTGCAATTCGGTCAGGCCGATGGCTTGCAGACCCTTGATGTCGTGCGCGCCGTGCTGATCCTGATTTCGACGCTCTGGCTTGCGTGGGGCGCGGTGCAGGCGTTGATCGGTCTGACAACGCTACCGAGTGCGCCGCGTATCGACGCAAGCGCGCCCATCAAGGGTGCGACCGTGGTGTTGGTGCCAGTCTATAACGAAGACCCGGTGTCTACGTTTTCGCGTGTGGCGGCGATGGATGCCTCGCTGGCGGCCACGGGCGAGAGGGCCAACATCCATTTCGCGATCCTGTCAGACACGCGCAACGAAGACATCGCCGCGCGCGAGGCGTTGGTTTTCGCTCATCTGGTCGAAGAGCGCGACGGGATCGGACGTTTCTTTTACCGTCGTCGGGTCAATAATATCGGTAAAAAGGCTGGCAATATCGAGGATTTCATGACGCGTTCCGGCGCGTCTTATGATTACGCGCTGATTTTGGACGCCGACAGTCTGATGGAAGGCGAGACGATCTTGCAGATGATCCGCCGGATTGAGGCTGAACCGACCCTCGGTCTGCTGCAAACTCTGCCCCGGGTGATCCGAGCGCGCTCGCGTTTCGCCCGCGCGATGCAGTTCTCGGCCAGTTTCTTCTCGCCGGTTTTCGCGCGGGGTCTGGCGATGCTTCAGGGTCGCACCGGGCCGTTCTGGGGCCATAATGCCATCGTGCGCACCCACGCGTTCGCGGAATCCTGCGGCTTGCCCGCGCTGCGCGGCACGCCGCCCTTTGGTGGCCACGTGATGAGCCACGATTACGTCGAGGCGGCGCTGCTGGCGCGCAAAGGCTGGCTGGTGCGTCTTGATGACGACCTTGAGGGTTCGTTCGAAGAAGGCCCGGAAAACATCGTTGATCACGCCAAGCGCGACCGGCGCTGGTGTCAGGGCAACCTGCAACATGCCCGCATCATCGGTGCGCCAGGGCTGCGTGGTTGGTCGCGCTTTGTGTTTGCCCAAGGCATCATGGCCTATATCGCGCCGCTGTTCTGGCTCGGCTTTCTGGCGGCATCTATCGCGGCACCGCTGTTCGTGCCGCCGCCAGATTACTTCCCCGAACCTTATTGGCCCTTCCCCTATTTTCCGCCATCCGAGGCGTCCAAGGCGATTGGTCTGGCGATTGGCGTCTTCGGACTGCTGCTGGTTCCCAAGCTGTTGATCGCTGCACGTGCGGCGCTGCTGGGTCATGCGCGCGATTTCGGCGGCGCGGCAATGGCGTTTGCCTCAACCGTTGCTGAACTGGCGTTTTCGTCGCTGACCGCGCCGGTGCTGTTGGCCTATGCCACGCGCTCGGTGTTTCAGGTGGTGATGGGGCGTGATGGTGGCTGGCCGACGAACAATCGCGGCGATGGCCGGTTAAGCGTGACCGAGGGCTTTATTGCCTCGTGGTGGATCGTCTTTATCGGCGCGAGCGGACTAGTGTCAACCTATTTTCTCGCGCCGGGTCTGCTGTTCTGGTTGCTTCCGGTGGGGCTGCCGATGCTGGCCGCGCCGTGGCTGATTTCGTGGTCGTCCAAGCCTGCGCAATCCAAACTGATGCGCGTGCCGTCCGAGACCACCCTACCCGCCGTCGTGGCGCTGCACGACCGTATCCTGACCCGCTGGGACAACGCTTTCCCCGCCCCCGATGACGCCCGCGTCGAGCCCGCCTCGGCCTCGGGCCGGAGCCCCGCCCATGCGTGATATCGCTGCCCCTCAACCCGGTGCTTTGAAATCGGTGCGCGATCTGCGGATCGACCTGTTTCGCGGCCTCGCGCTGGTGATGATCTTTGCCGATCATATTCCGGGTAATTTCTATGAGCATCTGACAACCCGCAATCTGGGCTTTTCCGACGCGGCGGAGGGGTTTGTCTTTATGTCGGGCATCGCCGCCGCGCTGGCCTATGGTCCGGCCTTGGCGCGCGGGCTGAACTGGGAGGGCACCTCGCGGCTTTGGGGGCGCGCATGGCTGCTGTATCTTGTGCATATGATGACCGCGATCTGGGCGATTGCGATTGTCTCGGCGGCGGTGCAGTTCTGGGGCGCGGACGTGATGCTGACCAAGAATGCGTTCAAGACCTTTACCACCGATCCGTTCGGCTTTCTGATTGGGATCGCAAGCCTTGGACATCAGCTGGGCTATGTGAACATCTTGCCGATGTATATGGTGCTGTTGCTGATGGCACCGGGGCTGATCCGGCTGGGACAGCGCGCACCGATGGGGCTGCTTGCGACCTCGTTCGGGCTTTGGGCTGTGGCGGGGCTGTTCCGGCTCAATCTGCCGAACTACCCGATGCCCGGCGGGTGGTTTTTCAACCCATTCGCGTGGCAGTTGGTGTTTTCTTTTGGATTGCTGACTGGGCTTGCACTGCGCCAAGGGCGGCGGCTGGTGCCTGTGCGTGGCTGGCTGATCGCGCTGGCGGCGGGCTGGTTGGTGCTAACGGCTATTTGGGTAAATTCCGACTGGATGCTGAAAAATTTCGGGCATGGTACATGGCAGTTGCGTCAGTGGGGCGTGCCGTTCTTTGTGGCCGGATTTGACAAGACGTTTGAATCGCTTCCGCGCCTGCTACATCTGTTGTCTCTGGCCTATCTCCTGTCGCTGCCCGGCATCATCCCGCAGATTGCGGCGACGCGTGCGCTGGAACCGCTGCGGATGCTGGGCCGTCATTCGCTGCCGGTTTTTGCCACGGGCACGGTGTTGGCGATTGCAGGGCAGGCTGTGAAAACGGTCCATCCCGGTGGTTTCGCGCAAGACAGCGCGCTGATCTTTGGCGGGTTGGCCGTGCAATTCGCGCTGGCCTATTTGCGCGACCGCTATGGCCCCAAGGCACTTCGCGCGGCGAAACATAAGGCCGAGGTGCCCCACACCAGCGCCACGCCAGCCCCCGCAGCGCCGCCGCAAATGCTGATCCGCGCTGCCGAATAGGCGCGGATCAAGTTGAAATCAGCCCCTCGGATTTCAGCGCCTGCTCCTTGATTGCCTTGACAGCGGCCTGCACTTTGGGCGTGCGGTGCAAATCGACATGCGTCACCAGCCAGACATTGGAATCCCAACTGTCGCAGGGCTTTACCACCTCTTCTAGCGTCGGATCAGCGCGCCCCATCGGCACGGTCAAAAAGCCCATGCCCAAACCTTGCTTGATCGCATCAACCTGCGCCTCGTGTTCATTGGCGCGAAACACGACATTCGCATCAGGCACATTTTCCGAGATCCAGCGAAAAAATGGCGCACGGCTGTCGCGATTGTCCGTCGAGACGAAGCGATGCTTTGCCATGTCTTCCTCGGAGCGCGGAATGCCGTAGCGCTCGATATAGGCGTGGCTGGCAAACAGCGTATTTTGCATCCGCCCTAATGACTGCACCACATTGTCAGGCTCGGTCGGGCGATTGCCCGCGCGGATCGCGACATGGGCCTCGCCATATTCCAGCCGGAACACGCGCAAATCGGTCAGATAGCGCAGCCGCAATTCCGGGTAATCCGCCAGCAACTTGTCCATCGCGGGCAGCACCAGAACCGAGGCTGGGGTGATCGACGTCACGATCAATTCGCCCGACACTTCTTCGCCCGCTCCGGCAAGACGCGCCGCGAGTTGGCTGAACTGATCCTCGGTCGCCTGTCCCACCGATAGCAATTGCTGGCCCGCCTCGGTCGGGGTGTAGCCGCGCGGGTGGCGTTGGAACAGCTTGGTGCCCAACTTTTCCTCCAGCGCATCGACATGGCGGATCACCGTTGCATGGTGCACGCCCAGCACCTCGGCGGCGCCCGAAACGGTGCCCACTCTCGCCACCTGAAAGGCGGTCCGAATCTCGTCCCAGCTATCTAAACCCATCTTGCGCGCTCACCTGTGCATCCACGAACGTATCCTGATCAATCATGCCAGTTGCGTTCTTTTGTGCAAGTAGCATTTATCGCCCGGAGAAGAAAACACTGCCCACACCGCGACAATCAGGAGAAATCGCATGACGACCATTCTGCGCATCGACAGTTCTATCAAGGGCGACGTGTCCGTCACGCGCCGCCTGACGGCAAAGATCGCCTCGCATCTGGGCGGAGATGTCACGCTGCGCGATGCATCCAAACTGCCGCTGATCGACGGCAACTGGATCGGTGCCGCCTATACCACCGCTGCCGATCGCAGCGACGCGCAAAAGCGACTGCTGGCGCTGTCGGACGAATTGATCGCTGAACTAAAGGCAGCAGACACGCTGGTGATTGGCATGCCGCTTTATAATTTCGGCGTCACCGGTCCGCTGAAGGCATGGATCGACATGGTCTGCCGCGTCGGAGAGACATTCCGCTACACCGAAAACGGCCCCGAGGGTCTGGTGTCCCCCAAGCGCGTGTTTATCGCCTATGCTGCGGGCGGCGTGCCGCACGGGTCGGGCTTTGATCACGCTTCGGGCTATCTGCGTCAGGTGTTGGGATTTATCGGTCTGACCGATCTGACCTTTGTCGCCGCAGAAGGTGTCGCCGCTGACGAGGCCGTCGCCATCGCCAAGGCCGAAGAACAGATTGCTGGCCTCGCCGCCTGATCCAAACCCTTCCCTTCCTGATAAGGCCCCGTGGTTGACCTATGGTTGACTCTGCGGGGCCTTTGTCCTATCCACCCCCAGATTCCCCGGAGGACTATCCCCTCCGGTCCCGGCATTCGGTCGGGATCGCCACCAGTCAGCGCGTTGCGCCCACTGGTGTGATTGTCGTTTGTCTGGCCCTGTTTATGGAGGTGCCCATGTTTGAAAGTCTATCAGAACGCCTAGGTGGCGTATTCGACCGGCTCACCAAGCAAGGTGCGCTGTCCGCCGATGACGTGAAAACCGCCCTGCGCGAAGTGCGCACCGCGCTGCTTGAGGCCGACGTTTCGCTGCCCGTTGCACGCCAGTTCGTGAAATCGGTCGAGGGCAAGGCGACTGGCGCGTCGGTGACCAAATCGGTGACGCCGGGCCAGCAGGTCGTCAAGATCGTGCATGACGAGCTGATCGCGATGCTTTCGGGCGATGGCCCAGCCGATGCGCTAAAAATCGACAACCCGCCTGCGCCGATCCTGATGGTCGGCTTGCAAGGCTCGGGGAAAACCACAACGACCGCGAAACTCGCCAAACGGCTGAAGGATCGCGAAGGCAAGCGGGTGCTAATGGCCTCGCTGGACACCAACCGCCCCGCCGCAATGGAGCAGTTGCAAATTCTCGGCACCCAGATTGGTGTTGATACGCTGCCGATCATCAAGGGCGAGAACGCCGTCCAGATCGCCAAGCGCGCCAAGCAACAGGCGACGCTGGGTGGTTATGACGTTTACATGCTCGACACCGCCGGGCGCTTGCATATCGACGAAGTCCTTATGGACGAGGTGCAGGCGGTTCGTGACGTGGCGAACCCGCGCGAAACCCTGCTGGTCGTCGATGGCCTGACCGGTCAGGACGCGGTGAATGTCGCGACCGAGTTCGACCAAAAAGTGGGCGTTTCGGGCGTCGTGCTGACGCGGATGGATGGCGACGGGCGCGGTGGTGCGGCGCTGTCGATGCGCGCGGTCACGGGCAAGCCGATCCGCTTTGTCGGTCTTGGCGAAAAGATGGACGCGCTTGAGACCTTTGAGGCCGAGCGCGTCGCCGGCCGTATCCTTGGCATGGGCGATATCGTCGCGCTGGTCGAGCGCGCGCAGGAAACGCTGGAACAGGAACAAGCCGAGCGCATGGCCAAGCGCTTTCAAAAGGGCCTGTTCAACATGAACGACATGAAAGGCCAGCTTGATCAAATGCTCAAGATGGGCGGGATGCAGGGCGTGATGGGCATGATGCCGGGCATGGCAAAATACGCCAAGCAGGCCGAAGATGCGGGCCTCAACGACAAGACGATCACCCACCAGATCGCGCTGATCAACTCGATGACCAAGAAAGAGCGCGCCAATCCGCAAATCCTGCAAGCGAGCCGCAAAAAGCGGATCGCGGCGGGCTCGGGCTTGGAAGTGTCTGACCTGAACAAGCTGCTCAAGATGCACCGCCAGATGTCGGACCAGATGAAAAAGCTGTCCAAGATGGGCAAGGGCGGGATGCTCAAGCAGGCGATGAAAATGATGGGCGGCAAGGGCGGCACGCCCGATCTGGCCAATATGGACCCCGCCGAGCTGGAAGCCGCCGCTAAGGCGATGGGTGGCAAGCTGCCCAAAGGCGGGCTTGGCGGTTTGGGCGGCGCGTTGCCTCCGGGCCTGTCGGGCTTTGGAAAGAAGAACTGAGCCGATGACCGACCCCACCATCCGCGCAGCCGAACTGCTGGCAGAGCATCGTGACAGCATCGACCGGCTTGATGCCGTGCTGATCTACACCTTGGCCGAGCGGTTCGCCCAGACCAAGGCCGTGGGTAAGCTCAAGGCGGAACACGCACTGCCCCCGTCCGACCCCGCCCGCGAGGCCACGCAAATTGCGCGGCTTGAAACGCTGGCACAGCAATCCGGGCTCGACCCGGAATTCGCCAAGAAATTCCTGACCTTCGTGATCTCGGAAGTGATCCGTCACCACGAAAAACTACAGAAATAACACCAGAAATGACGGGCCAATTCCGCCCATCACCAGCCATCTAAAGGAGATAACGCAATGGCTATGAAGATCCGTCTTGCCCGTGGGGGCTCCAAGAAGCGCCCGTTCTATTCGATCGTCGCTACCGACTCGCGCATGCCGCGCGACGGTCGCTTCCTCGAAAAGCTGGGCACCTACAACCCGCTGCTCGCCAAAGACAGCGAAGAGCGCGTGAAAATGGACATGGAGCGCGTGAAATACTGGCTCGAAAAGGGCGCCCAGCCCACCGACCGTATCGCACGTTTTCTTGAAGCGGCTGGTGCCGTTGCCAAGACCGAGCGCAAGAACCTGAAAAAAGCGGTTCCCGGTAAAAAAGCCACCGAACGCGCCGAGCAGAAAGCAGCCAAAGAAGCCGAAGCTAACGCTCCGGCCGAAGAGCCTGCTGCCGAGGCTTCGGCGGAATAAGTCGCCAATTGCGATGGCTGGCGGGCCGGGCAGAAATGCCCGGCCCCTACCCGTTTTTTCGGCATTAAGGAGCGCGTCATGTCCCCTTTCGAGCGCATCTGTGTGGGCGCCATCGCTGGCGCGTTCGGCGTGCAGGGCGAGGTTCGCATCAAAAGTTTTTGCACCGAACCCGAAGACATCGCCAATTACACGCCGCTTTATAGCGAAGACGGCACGCGGGAATTTTCCGTTAAGCTGACCCGCCCAATCACCAACGGGCTGGGCGCGCGTATCTCCGGCGTGGCAACCAAAGAACAGGCCGATGCCCTGCGCGGCGTCACGCTTTGGGCGGATCGCGACAAGCTGCCCTCGCTACCTGATGACGAATTCTACCACGCCGATCTGATCGGGCTAGAGGTCGTCGATACCGGCGGCGCGAAAGTCGGCAAGGTCCATGCGGTGCACAACCACGGCGCGGGCGATATTCTGGAAATCAACGCGCTGGGGCGCAAAACGGTGCTGCTGCTGCCCTTTACTAAGGCCATCGTGCCGACAGTTGATCTGGCCGCCGCACGCATCGTCATCGATCCGCCCGAGGATCTGTAACAGATGCGCGTGATCGTTCATGCGGGGTTTCACAAAACCGGCAGCTCGACGATTCAGGCCATTTTGCGCGAGGCGCGCGACCGACTTCCCGATTGGGTTTTCGGGCTGCGCTATGATATTGCAGGAATTTCGCGCGCCGCACGTCATGTCTCGATCAATGGTGATCCGCTGGAGCTTGGCCTGTTCAAGGCTGCGCTGGCCGATTGGCTGGGCGAGCAGCGGCGCGACGCCAGCGGCATTGTCATCTCGAACGAGCGGATCATGGGCGCGATGCCGGGCGATCCGAACGTCACCAGTTACGCGATCGCGCCGATCCTGCTGGGTGCAATGCGCGATGTGATCCAGAAACAACTGGGAAAATCGGTCGATCTGAAGTTTTACTTAGCCACCCGCGATCCCGCCGCATGGATCGACAGTCTGCACTGGCAGCAGGTGCGCACCAGCTCCCTGACCGAGACGCAGGCCGCCTTTCGCGCGCGCATCGCGCCGCATTTCGATATTGAAAAGGTGCTGGCCGAGACCCGCGCCGCATTGGGGGACACGCCGCTCATCGTGCGTGCGCTTGAAGACACCAGATCGCTGCCCGAGGGCCCGATATCGCCCCTGCTTGATTTGATGGGCCTCAGCCCGACAGAGCGCGCGCAGATCAAACCGGCGCAGCCCCATAACGCGCGCCCGCGCGGCGTCGACCTGACCACCTTGGCCGATTCCTTGGCGACGATCAACGCGCAGGGCTTATCGAGCGATGCGGCTGAGCAGGCCAAGCGTGAGATCATGCGCGTAGCATGGCGTGAGGACGCAAAATTGAGGGCCGAACATGAGTGATACCCCCCCGCTGGCGCGTAAATCGCACGGCCGCCTGAGCATCTCGGCGAACCGCCAGCCGCGCTCGTTGATGGATGAGCCGCCGCGCATCAAGGGTGCGTGGACCGCGAAAATTGTGACGCTGTTTCCCGATGCATTTCCGGGCACACTTGGGATTAGCCTGCTGGGGAAGGCGCGCGAATTGGGGCTTTGGGCGCTGGAAACGATTGATCTGCGCCCGTTCGGGATTGGCAAGCATCTCAATGTCGATGACACGCCCGCAGGCGGCGGCGCAGGCATGGTGCTGCGCGCCGATGTGGTTGGGGCGGCACTGACGCAAGCCGCGATCGGCACACCGAAAGACCGCGCACTTTGGCCGGTGGTTTACCTGTCGCCGCGCGGCGCTCCGCTGACACAGGCGATGGCGCAGCGCTATGCGCAGGCCGAGGGCATGACCCTGCTTTGCGGGCGATTCGAGGGCGTGGATGAGCGCGTGCTGGAGCAGTTCGGCATCGAAGAGGTCAGCATCGGGGATTTCGTGCTGACCGGGGGTGAAGTGGCCGCGCAAGTGCTGATCGACGCGACCGTGCGGCTGATCCCCGGCGTGTTGGGCAATGCCGAGTCTGCGGTGGAAGAGAGCCATTCCAATGGCTTGCTGGAGCATCCGCAATATACCAAACCCGCCGAATGGGAAGGCCGCGCGATCCCCGAAGTGCTGATGTCAGGCCATCACGGCAAGATCGAAAAATGGCGTCACGGGATGAGCGAAGCACTGACCCGCGCTCGCCGCCCTGATCTTTGGGCGCAATACCTGCAAAAACAGGGCAAATCGGATGACGGCGAGGCTTGATTTCACCCCGGTTTGGCCGTATCAGCGCCAAGTCTGGACCGGAATCGGTCTTCGGACTCTTTGACTGTGGCTTGCGGACGGCCCTCTTCGCCCCCGAAACCACCGCAGTCCAAGACCAAAGCGAAAGACGACCTGAACTCTCCCGGCGGGCGAGGCCTTGCGATCAAGGCACGAACCCGATGAAGACCCGGAGCTCTGAGGCGGCGATAAACCTTCACGGGAAAAACCGTGAGCTTATGAAAGGACTTGCGATGAACCTGATCGCGCAGATCGAGGCGGAACAAATCGCCGCACTCGAAAAGACCATCCCTGATTTTAAGGCCGGCGACACCGTTCGCGTGGGCTACAAAGTGACCGAGGGCACCCGCTCGCGCGTTCAGATGTACGAAGGCGTGTGCATCGCGCGCAAAGGCGGGGCAACGTTGGCCGCTTCGTTCACCGTGCGCAAGATCTCGTTCGGCGAGGGCGTGGAGCGTGTGTTCCCGCTGTATTCGACCAACATCGACTCGATCGAAGTGGTCCGCCGCGGTCGCGTGCGTCGCGCCAAGCTGTATTACCTGCGCACCCGTCGCGGTAAATCGGCCCGTATCGCCGAAGACACCAACTACAAAGCCAAAGCGTAAGGAGCGGGACTATGAAAGCCGAAACCCATCCCGACTACCACATGATCACCGTCAAAATGACCGACGGGACCGAGTACCAGACGCGCACCACTTGGGGCGCCGAGGGTGCGACCATGACGCTCGACATCGACCCGACCTCGCACCCGGCGTGGAACGGTGGCAGCTCGCGCCTGATGGATACCGGCGGTCGTGTGTCGAAGTTCAAAAACAAATATGCTGGCCTCGGCTTCTAAGCCTGAGCGCATATTTTTCGAATCAAGGGCGCCTTTCGTGGCGCCCTTTTTCGTCACTGGATAAGAGAGAGTTGAGGCGATGACCTGCCACTAAGCACTCATCCAGCCATGACCAGAACCCGGTTGCTATTGCTTCGCTAGGAAAGAGGGACCGAAATTTCAGCTTCAAAAGGTCCAGTTTTCAGCTAGCAGAGCAGGCCGAAGGTAGTGCGCCACAAGCTTAGGTTGACTAATCTTCCCTGATTTCATCTTATCGCATGACGCTTCCTAGGATAAGATGATCTCATGAATAACTTGCTAATCGGCCCTGATGCGCATGCTCGATTCCTTCTTCAATCCTTGAAAGCACATGAAGGCCGAGGCAAGCTCCTAGCTGCCAACACTCCGATCATCGAGGGCATTCGACTGTCGAATGATTCTGCCGGCAAGGTGAAGGGGCACTATGAATCGATTGGCGGAGAGATGTTGTCACTTTCGATGCAGCATAGCAGCTCGGTGGCACCTAAATGGCAAGCGCTGCATATTTCTCTGGGCGAAATGAATCTAAACGGCTCGCTATTGCTCGGCATACTCATAAAAAGCAGATCTCCATCATCACTGACCACGAAAATCTGCCTGCGCTCTGGGAAAGATGGAGACTTCCAAGATGTATTTTTTTCCAAAACGATGGTATCATTTGGGCAGGTAAGCGCCCATCTAGATGTTCTTGAATTCGACAAAAATCCTACTTTGCCGCACCAGGTCCAGTGGCGGGACTTGATTTTATTTTTCCGCCCGGGCGAGGTGAATATTAACCTTCTCGACATTCGCTTATTCGTCGTATGAGAATCCATTGAGCGAACAAACCAAAATGGCTCAACATGAAGACTTGGCGATCGTTATCCCGGTTTGGAATATACCAAAAGATCTTGCTTTTTTGTTGGCGCAAATCTCACGTATTAATATATTTTCTGAAGTTATCGTATGTGACGATGCTTCTGATATAGATTGCAACCCCGAGAACCTCGGTTTCACTTCGGAAACTCTCGGCGCTCATCTTACGTATCTTTGGTCGCCTGAACAACGTGGTGCGGGGGCCGCGAGGAATGTCGGACTGGCCGCCGTTAAAGCAAAGAACGTGTTATTCTTTGATGCTGATGATCATCTATCTGAGAACCTCCCTCTGATCTGGCAACGTCACATTCGAGACAAAATTCCAGATTTTACGATCTTTCGACATGCTGACTCACGGATTTTAGATACGGAGCGCCGCGAAGCCTCATTCGTTGCAGATGAACGGCAATGGGAAATCGCTTTGGGTGAAAATGACGAGAGGCTCTTAGATCGAGAGCAGAGCGCTCATTTGTGCACAATCAGCGCATATCCTTGGAATAAAATATATCGCACTGATTTTCTACGGTCGCAAAAAATATATTGTTCGGAGACGCCAGTGCATAATGATATACGCCTACATTGGCTAAGTTTTCTCAAAGCCCGTTCCATCTTGGCCGTACGTAAAATCGGAGCAATACATATCGTTGGTGAAAGGGACCGTCATCTGACCACTCGTCGCGGAGAAGATCGTCTCTGTATAAATGAGATATTAGAAGATCTGACGAATTCGATTCGAAGAAATCAGAGTGACGTTATATTTATGCGTCACTTCATATATTTTGTGGATATAATTTGCCGCTGGAATCTGAATCACGTCGACGATGATATACTCGATCGATTTATTGAGCTGACCATGACAGCGTACCTGCGCTTTCACCCAGATGAATTTCGTGTTTTTGCTTTGTGGCAGCCAAAAAAAGCAGAAGAAATTGTGAAATTCCTCCTTCGCGAGGGTGTATGACATCATGCCCGAAATTAGCTTCATCGTAACAACATATAACATAGAAAGTTACATTCAAAAATGTCTGACAAGCTTGTCAATGGTCGTCCGCCCCGGGGATCAGGTAATTCTAATTGATGATGGATCGACGGACGCCACAGAGATCATAATTCGTGAATTCTCGAAAGATACGGGCTTTATAGGCGGTGTCGAGGTGAATTATATTTTCCTTGGGGCGAATACGTTTGGTGGCGTCGGAATCGCCGGCAATATCGGATTAAGAGAAGCGTCACGCAACACAGTTTTTTTTGTTGATGGGGATGACTGGCTTGACGGCGATGCATTTCGAGAGGCTCGAAGCTATTGGGCGTTACATGAAGTCGACATCATGTTCACAAATTATAAAGAATACGATCAGAAGAATGACACGTATAAGAAACCTTCTGATTCACCGCGCTGGAGTAATATTGATCGCGGTGCCAGTTTGGAAGACCTTTGCCAAGCCGCACTTTCCTTCATTGCGGTCCCTTGGAGAAAATTTTACCGCCGGGAACTTCTTATTGAAAACGGAATCTTCTTCCCAGAAGGGGCTTTCTTCTTCGAGGACAACCCTTTTCATTGGGATGTGTGCCTTCACGCCAACAGCATTGGCTTCTTCGATAAAGTGACATGCTACCATCGGATCAATCGCCCTGGCCAAACTATGACTTCAACCGGAGTGGAGTTGGCAGCCTTTTTTGTTCATTTTGATACAATTCTGGAAAAGATCGAAGAGAGTCGTGTAGATCTAAAAGCTAGCCTGTCGCGCTGGCTTTTAGCAAATATGACATGGCAGATAGGAAGGATCTCGGAACCAGCCCTCTATATCTATTTTTCACAAGCTTCCAAAGCGTTGCGTAAAATTGACTCAACCGTTTGGGAGGAAGATCTTGCCCCGACAGAATGTTCAAAAAATATTTGGGTGACTGCGAACAGGCTTAGGGATGGTGATATTTGGGGGGTAATTGATCAATGGAAACTTGATCGAATTAGAAGCTCGATGATTGAATTGCGAAGAATTTCTATGGATACTTTGAATTTGACGCGTGAGAATAAAAGTATGCTTCAAGGCGCCAATGCGGCTTCTCTATTTGAATCTATCGCTCGCCAGAAGCGTAATTAGATCATGTTGACGAAAGGCGCACCCAGAGGCGGATGGATGTGATGTCCATGAAGCCCAGGAAACTCTCGGCCGTTTTGTCGTAGCGGGTTGCGACGCGGCGTGCGTTCTTGAGCTTGCTGAAGCACCGCTTGACCAAGTTGCGCAAGGAATGCAGCGAATGATCGACACCGACGCGCATCTTGCGTGATTTGCGC
>NZ_JBLXEM010000021.1:0-41008 GCF_048263065.1 Thioclava sp. | reverse complement strand
GCACCAAGGGGCGTTCTGCTCACGACGGAAATGACCCTCTGCACGACCTTCTCAACATTGGTTTTTGCTGTCGTCGCACCCCCTGCGAGTCGGGAGCGTGTCAGTTCCCGATCCACATGACGGCGCATCGAGTCCGCTATTTCCTCAATCGCGCGCGCAGCTTCGTTTTGATCGTTCATTCGGAGGCGATCGGCCTCTCCCAGAAGGGCTTGCAACGGCGTCTTGAACCCGTGGGCGAGATCGCCAGCGCGCCGCCTTGCGCGTTCTAGTTCTGCTTCGCGCGCGTCGATCAAAGCATCAACCTCGATGGCAAGCGGCAAAACTTCCTTCGGAAAATCAGCGCCAAGCCGTTTCTGGTGGCCAGATCGCACTGCGAGAACCCGTTTACCAACCGCAGCAAGCGGACGCAGGCCGAAAAACAGTTGAACCCAGCCGGCCCCAATCAAGGCAATCGCGAGGATCACGTTATAGGGGACGAGATCGCGCAGAAAATCGGTCCGTGCCTGATTGAGATCTGCCGTAGTAAGCGCGACCGCAGCGCGAACCTGTTCGCGTCCAAGAGACGGCGCTAGCGTGACGCTGCGCTCAAGGGTGAGAAGCGAGCCGTCCGCCTGATCGGGAAGAAGATGGATGTGGACCTGACCGTTGGGCAGTTCATCGGGAGGAAGGGGTAAAACGTAATCCCAGAGCGAACGCGAGCGTAGGATCGTGCCCCCGATCACAAGTTGCCAGTAGAGCCCGCTCAGCGGCTGATCAAAGCGCGGATCTGCAGGCGGATTTTGCAACGCAAGGGCACCATTAGCGTCACGTCCCAACCCAGCCACGACCTGATCGAGCTGGACCGCAAGCTCGGCTTCCGCGCGGCGCTGAACATGGGCCGCGAAAAGGGCCGTCAGCGCAATAGAGGCAATGACCAATGCGACCACGACGGCAAGCGCGCCCGCGAGCGCCAGTCGCAGCCGGAGTGAGAGACGCCTCACGCGCAAGCTCCTTCGAGAAAGTAACCAAAACCGCGTCGCGTGCCAATTATACCCGGCCCAAGCTTGCGGCGCAGGCGCGCAATGACCGCCTCAAGCGCGTTCGCTTCCCGAGAATCGTCGTCGCCGTAAAGATGCTCAAGTAGCTCCGTTGGCGGCACAACCCGGTCGCGATGCAGCACGAGATAGGAAAGCAGTCTAAATTCGAGCGCAGTCATCGAAAGCGGAACGCCACCTATTGAGGCGCTCATTCGGTTACTGTCGAGCGTCAAATCGCCAACGCTCTGGCTCGCCGAGGCGCGCCCAGCCGAACGGCGGATTAGTGCGCGCGCCCGCGCCACGAGTTCTTCCATGCGAAACGGTTTTGGCAGGTAATCGTCGGCGCCAGCGTCAATTCCCTCGACCCGCTCACTCCAGGCACCGCGCGCCGTGAGCACAAGGATAGGCATCTTGCGATCATTGGCGCGCCATTTTTTCAGAATGCTCAATCCATCCATATGTGGAAGGCCGAGATCGAGAATGACGAGATCGTAGTCTTCGGTATCTCCCAGAAACCAAGCATCAAGCCCGTCCGCGCACGTCTCAACGAGGTAACCGGCCGCCTCAAGGGCGGTCTTCAGATCTGCCGCAATTCTCTGGTCATCTTCAACCGCCAGCACACGCATCAGTTGTCCTCGCCGTCATCTTTTTCATTGTTCCCGACTAGCAAGCCGGTCGCTGCGTCGACCTCAAGCTCAACGATCCGTCCCTGAGGCGTGATAAGTTTCAGCTTATAGACATAGAGGTGATCGTTCTCTTCAAGTTCGACCTTGATGATGCGCCCGCCATATTGCTTCTGAATAGCCGAGGATATCTGTTTCAACGACAGAATCTCGTTACGCTCGACGGCACTGCGCGCCCGATCATGGTCGGCGCCGCCGTTATGGCCGGACGATCCGCCGCCCGCGCGCTCGGCAAGTGCCGGGCTGGCCAGCAAGACGAGAAGGATGGTGATGAACTGTTTCATACTGCCTTTGTAACCCAACAAACCTGACAGAACGCTGACAGATCCCGTCAGGGCAGTATCAGCACGCCTATGACATTGTTGGTCCATCGGGCAAACACGCCCAGTTTCATTCACAGGAGATGACAATGAAACGCAGCATAATTTTCACCACCGCCATTACCGCAGCCGTTGGTTGCTTTGCTTTGGGCGCGGCTCAGGCACAGGGGCCGGCTGGCAAGGGCCCGTCTGCAATGGGCGCACAATCTGGGCAAATTATACTGCCCCAGAAGCGCGAAAACATTAAAGTTCAAAGCCAAAAACGTGAGACCAACGAATACCGCAAAGAGTATCGCAACGGTGAGGCCGAATATGACACGCCCTCCAACTACCGCGAGCGCGCTGGCGAGGCGAACCAGATTCGCAACCAATGGAAAAATATGGACGAGGTATCAAACGGCCTTCGCTCAGAGGGCTACCAGATCCGCAAGATTGAGATGGAGCGCGACGGCTATGAGGCGGACGTGCTTAATCGCGACGGCCGTAAACTAAAACTTCGTCTCGATCCGATCTCGGGCAAGGTGATTGGCTCGGAGCTAGATTGATGACGAGCTTGAAAACCTCGCACGAACCATGATCACCGGGCCCACACGCGTCTGATCATGGCGCCGCGAGGTCGGGCGAGCCGCCGTGTCCCCCAAGGCTCGCCCGAACTGCAAATTCCCAGCTACAAAGCATAGTATGACCAATTTCCACCCCGGCGATTACCTCTTCCACCCCGGCGCTTACCTCGCAGAGTTTGATATCTTTACGGGCGAAGGCCGGGCGAGGCCACTCAATGAGAAGCGATAGAGTCCGAACCAAATTTCGCGGAAGAAATCCCGCCTTATGCGATCGCCCGGGATGGAACAGCTGGTGCTCGTATGACAGTTTTGTCGATAGCTAAGACAGTGCATCAAATATATAAGCCGCCGATATGGAGATGTGCATTGCCTATTCTTGACGGAGATCATGATGACCCTACCCTACAAATCTGCGCACGAAGAGTTGCACTACATCAATCGCGCAGGTTGGCTGCGTGCGGCTGTTTTAGGCGCCAATGACGGTATCGTTTCAGTGTCATCACTGATTGTCGGTGTCGCAGCTGCAGACCCCAGCCCAACAGCTATTTTGGTGGCCGGCGCTGCTGGGCTTGCTGCGGGCGCTATGTCGATGGCCGCAGGCGAGTATGTTTCGGTCAGTTCACAGTCCGATGTTGAACGCGCCGACATCGCTCGCGAAAAACAATCCCTCATCGACACCCCAGAGGCGGAAGAAGCGGAACTGGCATCGATCTATCAGTCACGTGGACTGTCCCTCGAAACTGCAGCCTTGGTTGCACGGGAATTGACCACGAAAGATGCACTCGGCGCTCATGTGCGTGATGAGCTTGGACTGTCCGAAGTGCATACCGCAAATCCATTGCAGGCGGCGCTTGCCTCTGGACTTACATTTACCGTTGCAGCAGCCCTGCCGCTTGCCGCCGCCATTATAGCGCCAAGCGATAAAATCATTCCAACCGTCGTTATCACGACCTTGATCTGCCTCGCAGGTCTTGGTGCCTTAGGGGCCCAAGTTGGCGGAGCACCAAAACTGCGCGCAACAGCCCGTGTATTATTTTGGGGCGCGGCGGCGATGGCCATCACGTCCGTTGTCGGGAAAATCTTTGGCGTGAGCGTTTAGAAGTAGGTGAATTTGCCAAAAGCGCGGCCGTTGCCTCGATTCCAGCGGCGGTTCACTTTGTTCTACGTTTTCAGTGACACGCTGCAACACAGGCTTGGAAACGCTCGGCAAGTGTTTCGTAGTTGAGCGGTTTTTTGGGGGCTTAGTTAATTTTCGGGGGCTTCGTTAAATTGCAGTGCGTCGTCCTTGGCCCAGATGTCGCAGGGCGACTGCGGAAATAACAGCCCATACGAGCGCACGCAGGATCATCGCACCGAGGGTGCGCATCTCGTAGGCACCGCCTTGCAGTATATGGACGCCCAAGGCGATCAACACCACAACGGTGCCCGCCAGAATCGCGATCGAGAACCAAACCGCCGGGCGGCGTTGCAAGAACAGTCCGATCCCGGCCAAAACATAGGCAAACCCAGCAACGAAGTTGAACCACAACACAAACGGCACGGCATCGCCGATTGCCGCGCGTGCCTCAACCCCACCGAACAGCGCGCGCCCCCCCGAGAGGATGGTCAGCGCCCCAAACAAAAGCGCAACGATGGCCGCAATCAACAAGCTAGTGTTTCGTTTGGAAGCCATTTACTTCATCCTTTACCGGGTCTTTCGGCAAGACCACGAATTTCTATTTTTGGAATACATATGTTCCCGGTGCATCTGTGATGGTCGGATAGCCTGCCTTCGCATTGCCCATTGCGGGTGGCGCGGTCAGTTTGCGAGAACGCCCGTCAAGCCATGTCACCCACGCCTCCCACCACGAACCATCCTGCGTGTCGGTCTCTGCTAACCATGTCTGTGGGTCGACATGACGGTCCATCGCCCTCTTTGTCCGGACCCGGTAGGACCGGCGCGGATGGCCGGGCTCGCTCACTATGCCCGCGTTGTGCCCACCGCTGGTCAGTGCAAAGGTCACGTCGACATCGGTAAGAGTCTGTACCTTGAAAACGGAACGCCACGGTGCGACGTGATCCTTCACGGTGCCGACGGCAAAAATCGGGGCGCGGATGTCGGACAATGCAACTGGACGGCCGTCAACTTCGAAACGACCCTCAGCCAGATCGTTGTTAAGGTAGAGCTGGCGCAGATATTGCGAATGCATCGCATATGGCATGCGCGTTCCATCGGCGTTCCATGCCATGAGGTCGTTCATCGACCGCCGTTCGCCCTTCAGATAGTTCCGGATCACACGAGACCAAAGCAGGTCGTTGGAGCGCAGCATCTGGAACGCTCCGGCCATCTGGGTGGTGTCGAGATAGCCCTGTTTCCACATGATGCTGTCCAAAAAAGAGAGTTGGCTATCGTTGATGAAAAGCTGCAGTTCGCCGGGCTCGGTGAAGTCGACCTGGCTGGCGAGAAGCGTCAGAGAGGCGAACGGATCATCCTCTCCTCGGGCAATCGCGGCGGCGGCAATGGCCAACAGGGTGCCGCCCAGACAATAGCCAGCGGCATGGATTTTCTGACCCGGAATGCTTGCCTTGATCGCGTCGAGAGCGGCCATCACCCCGAGTTGGCGATAATCCTCCATTGTCAGGTCGCGGTCGCTTGCGTCGGGGTTCTTCCACGAAATCATAAAGACGGTGTATCCCTGACCCACGAGGTACTTTACCAGCGAGTTCTGTGGCGAGAGATCGAGGATGTAATATTTCATAATCCACGCCGGGACGATCAGGATCGGCTCGGGGTGTACGGTCTTTGTGAGCGGGGCATACTGAATGAGCTCGATCAACCGATTGCGATAGACGACCTTGCCCTTCGTCACCGCGACGTCCCGGCCCGGCAGAAACTCCTCGGCACCTTCGGGAGAGGCGTTGGTCATCATCTCCTGCATATCTTTCAGGAAATTTTGCGTCCCCCGAACCAAATTCATGCCAGCCTCGTCGCGCGTTTTTTGCAGCAACTCGGGATTGGTAGGCAGGAAATTCGACGGGGAGACAGTATCAAGCAACTGCCGGGTCAAGAATTGAAGCTGACGCTCGTGTTCGGCTGTGACGCCGGGAACGCCGGTGACCGCATTGTGCCACCACTGCTGCTGAAGCAGGAAGCCCTGATAGATCATGTTGAATGGTTTTGTCTGCCAAGCATCGGCGCTGAACCGGTTATCCTGCGGCAACGGCTCGATGCAGGGCTTGGCCGTGTCAGTCAAACTGGCACATTTTATTGCAAACATGGCTTGCCGACGGACCTTGTCGGCGGCCTTGTCCACAAGTTGCAGGCGCTTGCCCGGTGCGGCGACAATATGCGTGGCCCAGTCAAACCACGCGCCCATCAGTGCTGTCGGCGACAGCCCGTGTGTGAAACGAGCAAGAGAGGCGTGCATGACGTGATCGAGGGCTTCGTGACCGGTTGAAACCGCATCCGCGCCTAGCCCGGTTTGCTGCGCCTGCCCAACCGCTTTCGGTTTCGTCAAAGTCGTTGCTGTCGGATCTCGACCATCGGCGTCGTTTGCTGGGGTCTGAGGCTGGACTGCTCCGCGACGCGCCCCTGCGTTCCCAAACCCAATCTCGTCACGAACCTTGTGCAGCGTTACCACTGGATCCTTGCTTTTCTCATCCATCAGTCAGGCCTCCTACATCTAAACCGGGCGGCTTTGATAACGACGGATGCCCGGACCGCATCTTGTGAAAGACTCATCTGGTATAAAAGATAGTAATTGATTACTTTCTTTTTTCAAGCCATACTGACAAGTAAGGCGAAGGTCCACCTACCGGAGGCAAGGAGAGGTCCATCATGTTCACCGGCAAGACCAACATCGCAACAGGTTTCCTGTTCCTCACAATGCTCATGCTTTGTGACTTTTCCCTGATTTTCCTGCGCGACTTCACGCCCGGCAAAGAGCAGTGGCTCGCGGGATCCGCGTTCGGCAAACATTTTGAACCCCGTCTGGCCCATGCGCATGGCAATCTGTTCGCGCTGATCAACATCGCGGTTGGACTTGTTTTGTTGCGTCTGCCGGTCACTGCTGTCTCGACCCGTTTGATTTCCGGGCTGGCGCTGGCGGGCATGTTGATGCCGTTGGGGATCTTCTTGGAGGTGCTGTTCGGAGCGTCTGCGATCTTCGTTCTTGGTGGCGGCTTGGCGATGGTCCTGTCTATGGGGTGCCTCGCCTTCACGGCTTGGCAAGCGGGGATTCGCCCATGAACAAATCCATCCGACCAAGGAATCTTCCAGCAGCCGAACGGCGAAATGTCACCGTCGAGGCGGTGGTCGATCTTGCCGGCTCGACCAATCCGAGCGAGATTACGACGGCCGCAATTGCAAAGCATATGAGCCTGACCCAAGGCGCGCTGTTTCGCCATTTCCCCAACAAAGAGGCGATCTGGCAGGCGGCGATGAAATGGGTCGCTGAACGCCTGATGGCACGAATCGAAAAGGCTGCCAAAGGGATCGACTCGCCGCTGGAGGCGCTGCAGGCGATGTTCCTTGCCCATGTGGCCTTTGTCGCTGACCATCCCGGTGCCCCTCGGATGCTGTTTGGCGAACTTCAGGGGGCCAGTGCGACACCTGCCAAGCGCTTGGCGCAGGCTTTGCTAAAGCAGTATGCGGCCCGTCTGAACGCCCTTATCGAGACGGGAAAGGCGTGTGGCGAACTGCCCCCAGAATTGGATAGCGACGCCGCAGCCACGTTGTTCATCGGCACAATACAAGGGTTGGTGATGCAGTCCTTGATCGCGGGCGACATGGAGCGGATGCGCGCCGACGCGCCGCGCGTCTTTGCCATTTATCGGCGCGGCATCGCAACGGGCACAGGTGGTCAATGATGAACGACAAAGGCGTCATGAATATCCGCTTTTTAGGGGCCGCCCGCGAAGTCACCGGCTCGTGTTATCTGATCGAAGCCACGGGTCTTCGGTTTCTGGTCGATTGCGGCATGGTTCAGGGCGGGCGCGAGGCGCCTGCACGCAACCGCAAACCCTTTGACTTCGATCCGCGAACAATCGACTTCGTGCTTTTGACCCACGCACATATCGATCACAGCGGGTTGCTTCCCAAGCTGACGCGCGCGGGCTTCGCGGGCCCGATCTACACAACCGAGGCCACAGCGGATCTGCTTGGCGTGATGCTTCCCGACAGCGCCCACATTCAGGAATCCGACGCAGAGCGCGCCCGACGCAAATCCCGGCACGGCAAGACTGCCCCACCTGCACCTCTTTATACGATGGAGGACGCTCGCGATTGCCTCCGTCAGGTGCGCCCGGTCTCTTATGACGACATGCTGGAACCCAAGCCCGGAATGCGCTGTCGTTTCCGCGATGCTGGGCATATTCTCGGCTCCGCCATCATCGAGGTTTGGATCGACGAAGACGGCAAGACCACCAAGATCGTGTTTAGCGGCGACCTTGGACAACCAGGGCGGCCAATTCTTCGCGATCCGACAGCCATCGAAGATGCCGATTATCTGCTCATCGAATCCACATATGGCGACCGGGATCACGCGGATCAGACCACGTCTGTCAATGATCTGATCGAGATCATCGAGCACACCCGCCATGCCGGGGGCGGCAACATCATCGTTCCCGCCTTTGCGGTCGGGCGCACACAAGAAGTGCTTTACCATTTGCACCGCCTGACCTGCGAAGGACGATTGCACGATCTGAATGTCTTTGTAGACTCGCCGATGGCCACCGAAGCCACCCGGATCACCCGCCAGCATCTTGAACTGTTCGACGATCAGGCGAAGAAACTGGCAGGCTGGCACAAAGTCGGCGCTGATCTGCCTTACCTGCATTTCACTGCGAGCGTCGAGGAATCCAAGGCCCTTAACCATATTCGATCCGGTGCCATTATCATTTCGGCGAGCGGAATGTGCGACGCGGGGCGCATCCGCCATCATCTGCGCGAAAATCTGCCTCGACGTGAAAGCTTGGTGTTGATCACCGGGTTCCAAGCCGCGGGCACTTTGGGCCGACGGCTGGTGGAAGGCGCGAAACGAGTTCGTCTGTTTGGGGATGATGTGCCTGTCCGGGCCACCATTCGCACGTTGAACGGGTTTTCGGCCCACGCCGACCGCACAGCGCTTTTGGCTTGGGCAAAAGGCTTCAAGACTCCTCCGCGGCGAACCTTCGTTGTGCACGGGGAAGCCGGGGCGGCCACGGAATTTGCGCAAAAGCTGCGCGCGAACAATGGGTGGCACGTGACTGTTCCCGAGCTTGGATCTAGCGTCGATCTTGCAGCGCCCGAATTCGGTGCCCGCTATGATCAGTGAGCATGAACGTGACGCGCTGACGGCGGCGATCCTTGAGAACCCCGCATATCGACTGGCCTATGGGGACGCTGACCTGATGGAAGAGGATGATTTGCGCCCGCTGCGCTTGCAGATGGAACTGCTGAAGCCCGAACGCGCTTTGCGACATCAGGCTATCCGCTCAACCGTGGTGGTGTTCGGCAGCGCCCGTATCGTGTCGCCAGAAGTTGCACAAACGCGTTTGAGCGAAGCCCTATCTCACCAATCTGGCAATCCGAGCGACGTGGAAGCCGTTAAGGCCGTTGCCGATGCCGACCGCCAAATGCGCCTGTCGCGTTATTATACCCAAGCCCGCCGCCTTGCCACACTGCTGTCGCAGCAATTCCAGCAGAAAGATCGACGCGACTTTGTCGTTGTCACTGGCGGTGGCCCGGGCGTCATGGAAGCCGCAAACCGCGGCGCCTTCGATGTCGGCGCGCGCTCGGCAGGGTTTAACATCACTCTGCCAAACGAACAGAAACCAAACCCATTCATCACGCCCGACTTGGCGTTTCGGTTTCATTATTTCGCCCTGCGTAAGATGCATTTACTCATGCGCGCCAAGGCACTTGTCGCATTTCCGGGCGGCTTTGGTACGCTTGATGAGGTGTTCGAAGTTCTGACCCTCGTGCAAACCGGCAAGATGCCCAAACTTCCAATCGTGCTTTTCGGACCTGAGTTCTGGAACCGTGCGATAGATTTCGATTTTCTGGTGTCCGAGGGCATGATCGCGCCGCAGGACCGCAAGCTGTTCACCTTGGTTGAAACCGCAGAGCAAGCCATTTCGGTGCTCCTTGATTTTTATCATGGTCACCCGCCGGAGGCGCAGCAAAATGATCCAAAAGGAGATACCTGACTCATGTCACGCAAGATTTCGATTGCTCTCGTGCTGGCTGTGCTGGCGGCTTTTCTGGGTTACGCTGTCTGGAAGGTCTTGTTGGCTCCAAGCGATCTGCCGCCCGAAGGATTTGCCCGCGGCAATGGGCGGGTCGAGGCGGATCTGGTTGACATTTCGACGCAGATGGCCGGGCGTGTCTCAAAAATCAGCGTGCGCGAAGGCGATCTGGTGCAGCCCGGCGACGTTCTGGCGGTGATGGACACCGACGTATTGCAAGCGCAAAAGATGCAGGCACAGGCGGCAATAGCCAGCGCAGAGGCTGCTGTGGGCGTAGCGCAAGCCGGCGTAGCTCAGGCAGAAGCGAACCTGGCGCTGTCACAAAGCGAATTGACCCGCAACGAGACCCTGAGCGCGCGAGATGTGGTGTCGCAGGCCAATCTCGATATCAGCCGCACGAAGGTGCAAGTGGATGTCGCCAGTCTTGAGGCAGCCAAGGCGACGCTCATTGCCAAGCAACGCGCCGTGGACGCCGAAAACGCAAACCTGCGCGGCATCGAGTCAAACATCACCGACAGCACACTTCGCGCACCGGAAGCGGGCCGCGTACTTTACCGTCTGGCGCAGCCGGGCGAGGTGCTGGGCAGTGGTGGCAAGGTGCTGACACTGGTCAGCCTCGGCGATGTCTATATGGAGTTCTTCCTGTCCGCGAGCGATGCCCCAAGGGTGCGGCTTGGCGATGAGGCGCGCATCGTGGTTGATATCATGCCCGATTTCGCGGTGCCCGCGATTGTAAGCTTCGTCGCGCCACAGGCGCAATTCACGCCCAAACAGGTAGAGACCATCGAGGAGCGTGAAAGCTTGATGTTCCGGGTCCGCGTGCGCATTCCGCAAGAGCTTGTGGCTGCACGTCTTGCTCAGGTCAAAACCGGCGTGCGTGGCGTGGCGTGGGTGCGTTTGGCGGGGACGGACGGCACCGTTCCCGACTGGCCCGACGGGCTGACGCCGCCGCTTGTCTCGGCCCTGCCTGCGCCGCAGGATGGGGCGGCATCAAGCGGCGTGAGCACTGCGGTTTCGGGTGCTGAGCAATGACCACCGCCCCAAAGCCACATGCCGCACGGCTGAAGGGGGTAAGCCACCTCTACGGCAAGGTGCAGGCGCTGCATGAGGTGACGCTGGACCTGCCCGCCGGGCAAATGGTCGGACTGATCGGGCCCGATGGCGTGGGCAAATCCACATTGATGGGCCTGATCGCCGGAGCCAAAAAGTTGCAGACGGGCCACGTCGAAACGCTGGGTGGCGACATGGCCAGCGCGCGCCACCGGGCCGACGCTGGCCGGCGGATCGCATTCATGCCGCAAGGGCTGGGCAAGAACCTTTACCATGATCTAAGTCTGCGCGAAAATCTGGACTTCTTCGGCAAACTCTATGGGCTGGACAAGGCTGAACGCAACGCGCGGATTTCACGACTGACGCGCGCCACCGGCCTGGCGCCGTTCATGGCTCGGCCTGCGGGGAAGCTATCGGGCGGGATGAAGCAAAAGCTGGGGCTTTGTGCCGCGCTGATCCACGATCCGGACTTCTTGCTGCTGGACGAACCAACGACCGGGGTTGATCCGCTATCGCGACGCCAGTTCTGGGATTTGATCGACGCGATCCGCGCCGACCGCCCAGAGATGAGCGTGCTCGTCTCCACAGCCTATATGGAAGAAGCGGCGCGGTTCGGGCATCTGGTGGCGATGGATGCGGGGAAGATCCTAGCCGAGGGAAGTCCCGCCGACCTAGAGGCGCGCACGGGGACCAGCACCATCGAGGCCGCCTATGTCGCGCTGCTGGGCGGCACGACGGGCGATGCCGGCCCCCCTGCCCCCGCCGACCCCCACCCGGGCACCGATGCCGCGACGGCAGCGCCCGCCATCCGCGCCCAGAACCTGACCAAACGCTTTGGTGACTTTACTGCCGTGGACAACGTCAGCTTTGAGATCGCACGCGGCGAGATTTTTGGCTTCCTCGGCTCCAACGGCTGCGGCAAGACAACGACCATGAAGATGCTGACCGGGCTTTTGCCCGCGACCGAGGGTGAGGCGTGGATCTTTGGTCAACCAGTCGATGCGCAGGATCTTGATGCGCGCCGCCGGGTCGGCTTCATGTCGCAATCCTTCTCGCTTTACGGCGAGTTGACGGTGCGCGAGAATCTCCTGCTGCACGCGCGGTTGTTTCATCTGGGCAGCGATCTGACGGCGAAACGGATGGCAGAACTGGTGCCGCGTTTCGGACTAGAACCCTATCTCGACCAAGGGGCCGCGTCTTTGCCCTTGGGCGTGCGGCAACGTTTGTCGTTGGCTGTTGCGGTGATCCATGCGCCCGGCATTCTGATCCTCGACGAGCCGACATCCGGCGTCGATCCGCAGGCACGCGATGCCTTTTGGGTGATGCTGCTGGAACTGGCGCATCGTGACGGGGTGACGATTTTCATCTCGACACATTTCATGGATGAAGGCATGCGCTGCGACCGAATATCGCTGATGCATGCTGGAAAAGTGTTGGTGTCGGATGCCCCGAAGGCGCTGATCGCGGCGCGCGGGGTGCAAACTCTGGAAGACGCTTTTATCGCCTACATGATCGACGCCGCACCACCCGAGGCACCGGCGGATGAAGGCTTGTTGACCACTGAGGCTGCGCAAACTCAGGCCACGTCCTCGCCGCGTTTCAGCCTTGCGCGGCTGTTGGCGTATACGACCCGCGAGGCAATGCAGGTGCGCCGCGATCCGGTGCGTCTGGTGTTCTCATTTGTCGGTAGTGCCTTGTTATTGCTTATTATGTCTTTTGGAATTTCACAAGAAGTGCGCAACATTCCCTACGCGGCCTTTGATCTGGACCAAAGCCCGGAAAGCCGTGCCTATCTCTCGGGGTTTGAGGACTCGGCATGGTTTTCCGAACACGCGCCGATCACGGGGACAGACGAGTTGGAAAGCCGGATGGCAAGCGGCGAGTTGGCGTTGGCGCTGCAAATCCCACCTGATTTTGGCCGATCCGTGCGGCGTGGCGAGGAAACCGAGATCGCGGGGCTGATTGACGGGTCCGACACCAATCGCGCGAGCACCGTAGAAAGCTATGTCAAAGGCGCACATGCCAACATCCTGTCCAGTGATGCGCAGGAGACCCCGACGTTGAACGTGCTGGCGATGTCGCAATCTCAAGATGCGGTAGCCCCGGTGCAACTGATCCCGCGGCTTCAATACAATCCGGCGCTGGAAAGCCTTCCCGCGATCGCCCCATCGATTCCGCCGCTTTTGCTGCTGCTATTCCCAGCGGTCCTGATGGCAGTCAGCGTGGCGCGTGAAAAAGAGATCGGCACGATCACCAATTTCTATGTCACCCCCACCAGCCGCGTTGAATTTCTGATTGGCAAGCAACTGGTCTACATTGGCATCACTCTGTTGAATTTCGTGATTTTGACGGCACTGGTCGTGACCGTCCTGGGTGTGCCGCTCAAGGGTGACCCAGTGGCATTGGTTCTGGGCGCAACTCTTTATGCGGTCGCTGCGACAGGCTATGGCCTGCTGGTGTCGATGATGACGGCCACCCAAGTGACGGCCGTTTTCGCGGCGGCGATCCTGTCAGTCATGCCAACGCTGCAATTTTCCGGCATGATTACGCCGGTGTCCTCGCTGGAGGGTGCGGCGCGGATCATGGGAACGTTTTGGCCCACCACTTGGTATATGGGGATCAGCGTGGGAACCTTTACCAAAGGTCTTGGCCTGACCGAGCTTTCCGGCCACTTGCTGCGCTTGGCCGCCTTCGGGCCAGTTTTGACCGCGTTGGCCGTGCTGGCGCTGCGCAAGCAGGAGCGATGATCATGCGGCGGCTGACAAATATCTTCTGGCTTGCAGGCAAGGAGTTAAAAAGCGTTCTGGGCGATCCGGTGATGGTTATCCTGATCCTGTGGTCCTTTGTCGTCGCCGTCATGCTAGAGGCGAGCGGAGCCGGAGATACCGTCTACAACGCCGCCATTGCCATTCTTGATGAGGACAATTCCACGCTCAGCCGGCAACTGACCTCTGCGCTCGGCCCACCCTGGTTTCAACCACCGTTCATGATTGCCCCTGATCAGGTGCAGAGCGAAATGGATGCCGGACAAGTCATGTTCGTTCTCGGCTTTCCGCCCGGTTTCGAGGCGGATGTGATTGCGGGCCAGATGCCCGCCGCCCAGCTTGAGGTGGACGCCACTGCCGTCTCTCAGGCGCAGCTTGGCATCGATTACATTACCAATATCCTGACGTCCGAAACCCGCGCCTTCCTTTCGGGCAACCCGGACGCGCCTGACCCGGCCGTGCAGCTCGAACTACGCCGTGCGTTCAACCCCAATGGCAATCCGGTCTGGTTCAAAGCGGTGTCATCGCTACTGAACCAGCTCTCGCTTTTGACCATTGCGTTGACGGGTGCGGCGATGTTGCGAGAACGCGAGCAGGGCACAATCGAGCACCTGATGGTGATGCCGTTGACGCCGCTCGAAATCGCGCTGTCCAAGGTGCTCGCCAATGTCGTCGTGGTACTGGCGGCCTTTACGCTGTCGCTGTTCTTCGTGGTGGAACAACTCTTGCAGGTGCCGATGGCGGGATCCGTGCCGCTGCTGCTGGCGGGGACCGCCACCTACCTAGCCGCCGCTGCCGCCATCGGAATGTTTCTTGGCACCGTTGCGCGCAGCATGGCGCAGTTTGCGCTTTTGGTCATCATGGTTGTCATCCCAATCATCATGCTCTCGGGCGGCATGGGCGCGATCGAAAGCCAGCCGGACATCGTGCAAAAGCTGACAATGGCGCTGCCGTCGCGACATTTTCTAGCCTTTGCCAAAGCGGTGGTGTTCCGCGGTGCAGGCTTGGATGCCATTTGGGTCGAGTTGGCACTCATGGCGGGGTTAGGGATTGTCTTCTTTACCGCAAGCCTCTTGCTATTTCGCCGCTCGATGAGCCTTTCCGGGTAAGCGCCGCTTCAGTGAGATTCGCCCGGACAATCGCCAGATCAGCAGTCCAAAATCGAACCGGACTACGCAGAGATAGGAGCAAGGTGCAATGACCGACAACATGCTTGCAACCACCGTCGGAGCTTTTGAAAAGCGTATGACGTTGCGGCGCCGTATGCTTGCAATAAGTGGCGTTTCTCTGCCCAAAGGGGATCTCTGCGACGCCCTTTATGCCGCAAACCGCAAGAATATCATTGATTGCTATGACTGCCACAACGACGAGGAATGCGAGATCTGGCTGAATGGACACCAAACCAGTCGTGACCCGCCGAAATTCTGCAATGCACGCCTAAGCATCTTTCACATGAGAAGATTGCTGAATGCTCCAAGAAAAACCATTGGCGATCAACTGCTTTCACGCTCCAGATTTCGGTAACGGGTCCGTCCCAGTCAACGCATTTCTCGTAAAATGATTGATGTCAGCGACGGTCCGGAGCATGGTATCATCGCAACAACGTCCCAGCGCGCCCTCAAGGGCCTACGATAAGGCAGGCTACGGGTTTTGGATCAAGTCGTTGTCGCAACCTCCAGCCGGATCGGCGCGCCAGCGCGCGCCCTCCCATCGTTTGCAAGTAAACGACTGCCGGGCGGCGCATAGCCCTTTTGCGCCCTCGACGTTGCGCAAATTGAGCACCCCATGTTCTCAGCCATGTCGCTTGGAGAGGAAGACCTTCGGCCCCGGTCGCAGCGTGTTGCCCGTTGTCCAACAATCGATCGACACACTCAATGAGAGTAAAATCTTCAGACGGCCGAACATAATCTCGACGCGGCGTCGGCGATGGTCGCGGCGTTTGTTGTCGCCATGACGCACGGCCGAGGTATTTGGCGGCGCGCAGGGCCTCATTCCGTGGTGCCATTGGCCACGGCCTTCCATGGCCTGGCGTTGTGCGAGACAGGATCACGGCACGGGCACCTCGATCAGCAAGTTCGGTGGGCCCTTGGAGCGGCGATGCGTGATGTTCACGGCCAAGGTCTTCTGACGACGCAACAGGGTGCTAAAGTCCGGCACCGACCAGTCAAGGCCGACTACGCGCAACGGGCTTTCGACGAACCCGGTCGTCTGCCGCAACGCGGTGCCGAACAGCCCGGGGCTTCGCTCGTTCGGGCCAAAGCGATTCCGCAGATCGTTCTCAGGGCGCCCTTCACCTTTCATGGAAAGGCAGGTCGGTTTGGCGGCGATGGCAGGTCAATCCGCTGCCCGTCAGGTGATGGCAGGCGCTCACCGTCAGGCGCCTACCGGCCAGCAGATCGTCAGCGAACCTTCGCGTTTGAGCGCTTCGTTATTGGCTGACCAGTTTCTGGTCTTGTAGGTTGGGGATATCAGTCTGCTCATGCACCCCAGCTACCAAGCTGGATTTAAAAGCCGTAAGCTTACCGCCGCCGATAGAAACTGGATCGACCGATCCCAAAATAGCGGCAGGGCTTGGTAACATGGCCGGTCCCCGCTGCGTATCTCAGGGTCCGCAACTTGCGTTGTGTCTCGCGTTGCTTCTTTGTCATGAGCATATCCTTCGTCCCAAATCAGCAAGGTTAAAACAAATGTCCCGCGCGGAGAGGCGTATCTACACGTGCCAGAGCTTTGGTCCGAAGATCGCAATCGGGATCCGGCGCGACAGTCCTGCACCAGAAGATAAAAAGCACTTGGACGCTAGTCGTGATGTCAATCTGAGGCAAGAAGCGCTGGCTTTCGCGAGCGGTTGACACGCGCGGCGATGCGAAAAGGGTATGGGCCGCTTCAAGTCTTCAAAGTGACTTAGCGGTTTCTATCGGTCCATGAACAAACCACCATCATTTTCCGTCCGAAGCGCCATCGATTTTCCGCAACATCATATCGATACGTCAAGGCTGATGCCTTCAGCCTCCGGACTCACAATGGTGATGAAATACAGCCAGGATAGCGACGCCAAGTTCGATCAGGGCATCCGACGACAACCTTGCAAAGCCCGTAAGATCAATAAGAGCGAGACCCGTCGCCCCAAAATCAGATTTCAATCTAAGCGGTGGCGAAATTCAGCCAACAGCGCGGGTTCAGCCCAGTTTCTGGCCGCAGCCGCACCGGAACGTGATAGGTTCTGCGAAAGACCTCCCGACCGCAGGACATCAATTTGGCTAATACGGGCTTGCATGGTGATCGATCCGAAACCGGGCAGACGCCGATCGCTCAGATCCTTTATATCGCCCATGATCTCGACGATCCAGCGATCTGGCGTCGTGTTGCGATGCTGCGCCGCGGCGGTGCCAATGTGACGTTGGCAGGGTTTCGTCGCGCCAACGGCCCACTTCCCGAAGCCGCTTGTGTTCTGGGTCACACACACAATGCGCGCATGGCAAGACGCGCATGGAGCGTGCTGCATGCCCGGTTTGGCGCACGGCTGCCAGACGCTCAGCAATACGATGCGATCATCGCGCGCAATCTTGAAACGCTCGCACTGGCGGTGCCGTTGGTGAAGCGCGCGCGACGCAAGGGCCAGCACGCGCCGAGACTGATTTATGAGGTGCTGGACATCCATCGGCTGATGCTGCGCGACGATCTGTTCGGCAGGGCGCTGCGCGCGCTAGAACGCGGATTATGTCGGGCGGTGGACCTTGTGCTGGTCTCTTCGCCCGCTTTCGTGACCCGCTATTTCGAGGCGTATCACCAGACCAACGCCCCCATGCGTCTGGTCGAAAATAAGGTAATGCCCGCGCCAGACACACCGCTTTTTCAGGAAAGACAGACACGCGAGATCAAGGGGAAGGAGATCACCATTGGCTGGTTCGGCATCCTGCGTTGCGCGACCTCTCTTGCGTGCCTTGACGGGCTCACCCGTGCGACACCGGGGCGCTACAAGGTGGTATTGCGCGGTCAACCTGCCTACGACGCGGTGCCGGATTTCGACGCAACTGTTGCAGCAAATCCTGACCTCAGCTTTCAAGGGCCCTACCGCTATCCCGATGATCTTTCAGATATTTACGCCGAGGTAGACTTTGCCTGGCTGGTGGATCGTTATGACGAGGGCGCGAATTCGGACTGGCTACTGCCAAATCGGTTATATGAAAGCGGCTTGAATGGCGTGCCCCCGATCTGCCTTGCCGGAACCGAAGTTGCACGCATGACGGAACGGCTGGGGATCGGCCTGCAAATGGCGACCGCATCGCCAAAAGCTGCGGCACAAATGTTCGCATCGCTTGATCAGACCCGACTGGCCAGCCTGCGCGCGGCGCAACAGAAAATATCTCTCTCAGTCTGGCGCGTTGAGCCGGAAGATTGCCGCGATCTGGTTGGCGCGATTGTGTCAGGTGTGACGAGTGACACCGAAAACGCGCGCCGCTTTGCAAGCCCGGCAGGTGTCACGCCATGAATGCCGATTTTGTGCCCGCGCACCTCGCCACCGCCCGATCCAAGATCGATGCAGATATGGGCGCGGTGCTGGTCGTGATACCGACCCTGAACGAGGCGGCCCATATCGCTGCGGTGATCAACGGCTTGCGCCCCTTCAGTGAACGCGCAGCGAGCGCCGGTCGCAAGGTGACGATCGTCGTGGTCGATGGCGGATCCTTGGACGGGACACGCGATATCGTTGCCCGCCTGCAAGCATCATTTGACGGCCTGCACCTGCTCAATAACCCTGCGCGGCTGCAAAGTGCTGCTGTGAACCTTGCCGTTTCACAATTTGCCAAGGATGCCGCGTGGCTGATCCGCATCGATGCGCATGCGCGCTACCCCGAGGATTATTGCGATATCCTGCTGGACGAGGCCGAAGCGACTGCGGCCGATAGCGTCGTTGTCGCAATGCGCGCGATTGGCGAGACTCCGTTCCAACGCGCAGCCGCATTGGCGCAAAACACGCGGATCGGGAATGGCGGCGCGGCGCATCGTAGTGCCCCCGCAGGTGCGAGGGTCGAGCACGGGCACCATGCGTTGATGCGCCTTGATGCGTTTTGCGCCATGGGTGGCTATGACGCGGGCTTTTCACATAATGAGGACGCTGAACTTGACCGGCGCCTTGTCGCGTCGGGGCGCAAAATATGGCTGACCGGGCGCACCGGGCTTGGCTATATCCCGCGACGCTCTGTGACGGCTCTGGCGCGCCAATATTTCAATTTCGGCCGTGGGCGTGCGCAGACGCAACTCAAGCATCGAATATGGCCACGTCTACGGCAAACTCTTCCCATCGCGGTGTTGCCCGCCGTCCTGCTGGCTCTGCTCGCCCCTCTTCACCCGCTATTTGCGCTGCCCGCAGTGCTGTGGCTAAGCGCCTGTCTGGCGGGTGGTTTGGTGTTGGCGTTGCAAGGGCATGGCTGGACCGGGCTGCCGGCCGGAGCAATTGCGGCGCTGATGCATCTGGCTTGGTCTTGTGGCTTTTGGTCGGGCTTGGCAACGGGCAGCGTGGCGCAAGTCTCGAGGGCGGCACCATGACGGATCGCATCATCGCCATCGGGATTTGCACCTTTCAACGCCCTTCGCTCCGCGAAACGCTGGAAAGCCTCGCGCGCCAAAACCTGCCCGCAGATATGTCACTGACGCTCATCATTGCCGATAATGATGACGTCCCGAGCGCTGAAGCGGTCGTGCGAGAATTTGGCGCGCGCTCAACGCACGTAGTCGAATATATCCACGCTCCGGCGCGCAATATTTCAATCGCGCGCAATGCCATTCTGGACGTTGCTCGTCGGGCCAAGGCCGCGCGGTTAGCCTTCATCGACGATGACGAAATAGCGCAGCCGGACTGGATTGCGCAACTGGATGAAGTGATGACACGCGTGCAGGCCGATGCGGTGATTGGGCCCGTGCACGCGATCTATCAAGACGACGCGGCGCGCTGGATGCAGTTGGCAAAAGTGCACGACACGATGCCCGAAATCGGCGTTGATGGGCGACCTATTGCGGGTCACAGCTGCAACGCGATGATCAATTGCGCGGCCCCTGCCTTTAGCGGCCTGCGCTTTGATCTGGCGCGCGGACAGACGGGTGGCGAAGACAGCGCATGGTTCGAGGCGGCTCGGCGCAACGGTGCCCAATTGGCCTTTGCCCCCGATGCCATCGTGCGCGAGGGCGTTCCGCCAGCGCGTGCTCAACTGCGCTGGCTGGTGCTGCGTCGCTATCGCATGGGGCAGACCTATGCCAGCTTGCATCATGACGCCCCCTCAGCGATCAAGCGCATTGCAAGCGCTGCGGTGGCGATGGCTAAAACCGCATGGTGCGCCCTCGCCGCACTGGTACAGTTTCCGTCCCCCCTGGCGCGCAACCGCAATATCGTGCGCGGGGCGTTTCACGCTGGCGTCATCGCGCATCTGTCAGGGCTGCGCCAAATAAACCTGTATGGCGCGCCACCGCGTCTCCCCTCCCCCAGCGCCCAAGGCGTGCGCCATATTTCCAAGAGAGCTAAACCGCATGAATGATCCACGCGCGCGCGCAAGCGAATACGCCACACGACAGGGCGTGGATCAAGCCTCAGCCGATGGCGAGGTCTTGATCGACTTTCGCAAGCTCGCGCGCGCAGCACGACGCCAGCGTTGGGTAATGCTGGCGTGGATCGCGGGATTTTGCGTGCTGGGGTTGGCCTACCTTGCGACGACCCCGTCGACCTATCGTGCCGCATCGACAGTTTTGTTGTCGGGTCAATCCAGCGGTCAGGTCGAAAACCTGGCCGTGACCGAAACAGTTTCGGACGCATCTGTCGAGACGGCGCAACAGATCTTTCAGTCGCGCGATCTGGCGCTGCGGGTCGACGACATTCTCAAACTACACGACAACGCCGCCTATCTGAATGCGCCCACCTCGCTGGCGTCACGGATCATGGGGACGATTTCGGGAACGATCCGTGCCGGTGTGCGTCTGATATCTCCCAAGCGCGAGAGCAGCGGTACAGAGGCAGACGGATCGGGTGATGATCCAGCCGCGAACGCCGCGAGAAACCAAGTCGCGCGCAGTTTGCAATCCGATCTCGTCGTCAGCCGGATCGGGCGAAGCACCGCCTTGCAGATTGAGATCGCGCTGCACGATCCTGTTTTGGCTGCGCGGATCGTCAATGCCTACACGCAGGCCTACATCTCGGATCAGTTGAACACGAGCTTTGAGGCGACAACCCGCACAACCGAGTTTCTTCAGCAACGCTTGTCAGAGCTGGAAGCCGATGCGCGCAAAGCCGCGATGGCAGCCGAAGCTTACCGCGCCGAGGCTGGGCTGGTGGCAACCGGAGATGGTCTTATTACCGAGGAAAACCTGAACCGCCTGAACGCCGAGCTGTCACTCGCGCGCGGTGAGGCGGCAAGCAGCCGTGCCTTGGTAGCAAGTTACGACGAGGCGCTTTCGCGCGGTGCGGCGGCGCTGAAATCGGCAGATCAGGGCCGTCTAAGTTTGCCCGGAGATGCGCGCTTGGTCCAGATGGGACAAGCGCTGTCCGCGCTGAGTGAACGGCGTGCCGGGGTGGTGCGTAACTTTGGCCCCGATCATCCCCAAATTGCCATCCTTGATGCGCAAATCGACGAATCCGCACAGCGTCTTTATTCCGAAATGGCGCGTCAGGCCGAGATCGCGCGCGGCGCGCAGCAGGTCGCAGAGGCCCGCGTGACGTCCCTGCGCGAAACGCTTGTGCCGCTGGTCGAGGAAAATTCAAAAGCCCTGCGCGCTCAGATCGAATACCGCCTTCTGCAACAGCGCACCGACACATTGATGCGGCTCTATGAGACATTTCTCACTCAGTTTCAGGGTGCCGAACAGCTACGCTTGTATTCAAGCAGTCAGATCCGGGTTCTGACTGCCGCGGAGGTGCCCCGCGATGCGGCCGCGCCCTCTGCCAAAAGGGTGCTAGCACTGGTGATCGTGCTTGGGTTGCTGGCGGGGCTGGTGCATGCCGCGATCCGGGAGACGCGCGAACACAACCTGCGCACGGCGGCGGAGGTCATGGATGGGCTGAAGCTCAGATTTCTTGGCTATCTGCCGCCAATCTCATTGGCGCAGCGCAAGCGCGCGATGACGCGCCGCGAGGTTGCCGCGCCTGAGCGACAGACAGCGAGCGCGCCCGATGCCCCGCCAACAGGTAGGCGTCTGATCCACTACCCGCTGGCGCATATTGTAGAACCGCGCTCGCGCTATTGCGAGACGCTGCGCGCGATCCGCCATGTGTCTATCGCCTCGCTCGCAAGCAGTTCGGGTCGCATGATCGGCGTGACCTCGGTCCTGCCGTATGAGGGAAAAACTACCCTCGCGGCTGATCTTGCTGGTATTCTTGCGGTGCCGCAAAGCCGCGTACTGTTGGTCGACGGTGACCCGCGCAGCCGAAGACTTAGCCACATGCTGGGTCTGGGCACAGAGAATGACCTCGCCAAGGTGCTTGCAGGCGCTTCGGACTGGCGCGATTGCATGGCGAGCTTTGCAGACGCGGCGATTGATGTAATTGGCTGGTCTGACAGTGTGGCGGCCTCACATCCGACCGATATTTTGGCCTCGAGTGCGATGCGTGACTTTTTGCTATCGGCCACGCAGGACTACACCCATGTTGTCGTCGATCTGGCGCCGCTCTCGCCAGTCGTGGATGCGCGCGATCTTTTCCTTGTCGTGGATCAGATCTTGCTAACGGCGCGATGGGGCAGCACGCCCTTCGATCTTATCAGTCGCAGCTTGCAGCAAGAACCGGAAATGGCTTCGCGACTGCTTGGAATGGTTTTGGGCGATGTCGATATGCGCCAACTCAAGCGCTATATCGGTCCCGGACAGGCAGAATCCTTTGACGACGAATTTGCAGCGTATTTCGAGTGATGTGCGCTCCCCCAATCGCCCGATATTTTTGGCGCAACGGGCTTAACTGGCCCAATATTGACGCGCCCCGCCCGTCATGTTTCAAGAATGGCTATTTCGACGCCCTCCAAGATGCTAAGGATCAAGAGTGTCCGTCGCATCAGGTGTTTTGGACTGCAGGGAAGTATTGGGACCGTGGGTATAGGCGCTTTTACGATCGGGATGTTTATCGCGTCTTTCGCGACGGGTATCGTTGGCGCGTTCCTCGGCTTGGGAGGCTGGGCCTGCATCGGGCTTGGGGTCAGCGTCATGATAGTGTCGCAGCTGCTTTATGCGGGCTTGATCGCGCTGCGCGCACTCGCGTCGCGCGCGAAGACACAACAAGATCAACCCAAGTTCGAACGGTCGCAAAAACAAGACACCAGCACCGACCTGAACGGCAACAATACCAGCCCCAAATAGCCGCTATGCGGTCGCACTTATGAGCAATCCCTCCGTCAGTGTTCTCATCGCAGCCCATGATTGCGCCCAAACGATCGGACGCGCGATAGCCTCTGCGCTTAGCCAGCCAGAGACGGCGGAAGTCATTGTTGTCGACGATGCCTCACAAGATGAAACGCGGGCCTGCGTCGCAGAGTGGGCCGCACACGATCGACGGGTTCGTCTGCTGGGGCTTGATGTGAATGCCGGCCCAGCGGGGGCGCGCAATCGCGCGATTGATCTCGCGGCGGGCGATCTGCTCGCCATTCTTGATTCGGACGATTTCTTTGCACCCGGTCGTCTGTCGAGGCTACTTGGCGAGCCAGATTGGGACATGATCGCCGATAATGTCGTTTTCCTCTCTGAGAGCCGCGCCGATACGCTTGATTTCGCAACCCTTTCGGGGGCAACACAAGGTTTTGAGACACTCGACACTGCACGTTTTATTCGCGGCAATCTGGCCTCGCGCGATTATGCGCGCGGTGAGATGGGATTTCTCAAACCTCTGATATCTAAAATCTTTCTTGAGAAACACAAGCTGCGTTATGACGAAACCCTGCGTCTGGGAGAGGACTACGATCTCTATGTGCGCATACTGCTTGCAGGCGCGCGATTCCGCCTCACGCGTCAGGCGGGTTACGGCGCGATCATTCGCGAGGGTTCGCTAAGCGCGCGCCATGCCACGGGCGATCTTGCCGCATTACATGGCGCGATTGCACGTCATGAAAACACTGCTGGCGCGCCAGAACGCGCGGCAATGCGTGCCTATCGTGGCGAGCTGCGCACCAAACTAGAGCATCGCGTTTTTCTGGACCGCAAGGCGTCGCAAGGCTTGATCGCTGCGCTGCGCGGGACGCTTGTCGATGGCGGGCAACTGGGCCGTATCATGGCCGCCATCGCACGCGACAAGCTGGCCCCGCTTCGGCGCGATCGACACAGTTTGAATAACGAAAACTACCGGCTGCTGCTTTCGCCAGATGACTGACGCAGGCGCGCCTGACTGCGTTTACGGCGGTCGCGCAGGCTTTCGACCAGATCCGACACCAAAACCGGATGCTTGCCGAGCAGCAGCAACGCCTGTCTGGCATTGCCGGATTTGATTGCCCTGACAAGCCGAGCATAGCGCAGCGAGCGAACCAGCCTTACGCGTCGCTTGCGCAGGAGCTTGGCGATCTTGGGGGGCGCATCACTTTGCTGGCGCACAAGCCGATCATGCGCCTCCAGCAGCGGCTTAAGCACGTCGACAGACAAGCGATGCGAAATCGCGGCGCTATGGCGGCGATAATGATAGCTCGCTTGCGGTATCAGGGCGAACCGCGCTCCGCCCAATAACAAGCGAAGATACAGATCGAAATCCTCGCCATTGCGCAGCGTCTCGTCATAGCGCAAAGCCCCAAGCGCGGTGCGATGGATCACTGGCTTGAGATAACCAAGCGGGGTTTGCGGGCTATCGGGCCATTCCGACGTTATCATGTCTATTGCAGAAATAATTCGTTGGCCGGATGTCAGCGTGTCACCAAACATCGTTTCAGTGGCACCAGCCACGTCGCCGAAAGGCACCATGTCATCGGCCACAATATTGGCGTTCAACGCGTCGGCCGCCTCCAGCATTGCGCTCAATCGATCGGGCTCCAGCAAATCATCAGAATCGACAATCGCAATCCACTCGCCGCGCGCCGCCGCCAACGCCAGATTGCGCACCCGCGCCGGCCCGCCTTGAAACTGCGCCTCAATCAGGCGGATACGTGGATCGCGCGCCGCAAGGTTTTCCACAATCGCGCAGCTGTCATCATCGGAGGCGTCATCGGACACGATCAACTCTAGCTTGCGATGCGTCTGAGCCAAAACCGAGCGCATGGCGGCCTCAAGATATCTTGCGCCGCGAAAATTGGCCATCACCACCGAAACGAGATTCGGCACCGGTTGAAAAGATCGAACGGATCTGTCGGTCATGAGTTGGCTGCCCTCCTTTTCCCGGCAATAAAGACAGGGTGCGCGCAAATGCCAGCCAAGTCCCGTCCGAACTTCGGCGCGCGGATAATTCGGCTGAAATCCGCTAGTGAAACAAGGCTTGCCAAGGCAAACCTAAACTTATGTCGGCCAATATGCGATCAAGGTTGCAACGGTCACTGAGCGAGGGCGAGTGTTGAAACATCAACGAAAATCTATCGCGAATTCGGCTATCGCAGCCTCCATCTTTGGGGGCGCGCTGATCGGTGCCGCTCAGGCCAGCGCACAGGACAGTTTCTATGATGGGTTCGAGCGTTTCGATAGATCGCGATGGTATGTCTCGGATGGATGGACCAACGGGGATCATCAAAATTGCTGGTGGTCCAAAGATGCCGTGGATCTGCGCGATGGCAAGCTGGTCTTGATGCTACGAGCAAGCGACAACGACGCGCGCCCCTATATCTGCAGCGAGGTGCAGACAAAAGCCACCTACCAATACGGCACATTTGAGGCGCGGCTGCGCAGCGATCGCGCATCGGGCGTCAATGCCGCGCTATTTTCCTATATCGGTGAGGTTCACGACAAGCCACATGACGAAATCGACGTGGAAATTCTGACGCGCGATCCCGGCAAGGTCAGCTTTAACACCTTTGTCGACGGCAAGATGCATAACGGCAAGACCGTGCCCGTCTCACCACCGGCAGATGAAGCCTTTCACACCTATTCGGTGATCTGGGAGCCAGATCGGATTCGTTGGTTTATTGATGGGGAACAGGTGCATGAAACGGCAGGCGGTCCGCTGCCAAATCACGCGCAGAAACTTTTTCTGAGCCATTGGAGCAGCGATACGCTGACCGATTGGATGGGGTCGTTTTCCGATCCTGGCCGGGCGCTGGAAATGGAAATCGACTGGATCGCGTGGACCGCGCCCGGCGCAGGGTGCCAGTTTGACGCGTCAGTTCTGTGCGCGCAGGCAAAGGCAGAATGACGGCCGCGCCAGCCCGGTCAATCGCGTCGGGATGCTTGGCTATTCGCGTAGATCCGGTGCTGGCCTTCGTGGCCTTTCTCGCCGTGCTGTTCATATTCCGGCTCGGCTCATTGGGCGCGCTGTTGTTCCTGTCTGCCGGTTTAGCCCTGTTAGCGCGCCGCCCACATGCCAATCTTGGCGCAATCTGGCGCGACGGATGGATATTGCTGTTACCGATGTGGTGTGTCTTGAGCGTCTTGTGGTCGACCCACCCCGCGCTGTCGTTACGCTATGGGATACAGCTTGGTTTGACCAGTGTGATCGCGCTGGTCATCGCCCAACGCCTGCAGCCTAGAACGCTGTTGCGAACCTTGTTTATGGCCTTGGCCCTCGCTGCGCTTGCCAGCTTTGTGCTGGGGCGAGAGCGGCTGGACGGGGCTGGATTTCTTGGAATCTACGGCAGCAAGAACGCGCTCGCTCAGGTGACGGCGCTATTTGTCGTGACGGGAATGGCGCTTGGTCTGGGACGGGACGGAACACGGGTCTGGCGCATTGCCGGGCTGGTTTCGGTGCTGCCGGGCTTACTATTGCTGGTGATGGCCAATTCCGTTGGTTGGCTATCTGGCGCATTGCTGGCAGTGGTCTCGGGCATCGTTTTTGGGTTCATGCGCCGGTTGCCGCGCCGCTATAGATTGCTTGCGCTTGGCTTGATTTTGTTGATCATCCTTTCGGCACTGTTGCTGGCATGGGCCAATGAAGACGCGGTTTTGGCATGGGTTTTTGAGGTCAGCGGTAAGGATGTCACGCTAACAGGACGCACCTATCTGTGGCAGACAGCGCTTTCCGAAATTGCCCGTCATCCGCTAGAGGGTCAGGGCTATCAGGCGGTGTGGGTGCTTGGGAACCCGCTGGCAGAAAGCCTGTGGCGCGAGTTTGGCATCGCCTCGAAAACCGGGTTCCACTTCCACAACACATGGTTGTCGAATGCGGTAGAGATCGGGATTATCGGGGTCGTGCTGCAAGGCGCCATTTTTCTGGTCGCACTGGTCACGTCGCTGTGGCGTGTGCTCCGAGTTGCAAGCGCGCAGACGCTGTTCGCCGCAATGTTGATGGTGCTGCTCAGTGTGATGAGTCTGGTCGAGGTGGTCGGTTTTCAACAATTCCAGATCATGACCATGCTGATCTTCGTGATCGCCGCGCAGGGACGTGCCAGTCTGAGTGTTGCGCGCCGTTACGCCCCTCGCGAACACGCCCTGTCAGACGCGACGCTTTGGCCGATGCCCGCAACAACTCCGCGCTTTTTTCGACGTCGCCAAGATCCGCCTCAAAGCCCCTCTTCGCCCAGCGGAAGCCTCTAGTCGATGCTGCTGCGGCGCTCGGGGAGCGGACGCTTCATCGCGCGCTTGGGGACACTGATCCCAATATCCACCAGATCTCGCGGTTGAACCCGCGTATCAAGGTCAGACTGCACTGCCTGAACCCCGTCCCGGCCCTGACGATAAAGCGTGACGACCGGATCGGGAATGACCTGCTCATTCGTGATTGATGCCCCTTCCAACAATGCCAGTTGCGCGGAGTCATCGTCTAGCAAGTGCAAGATCGTGGTGATGCGTTCGAGTGTTTCGGCGGATTCGGCGCTGACGGTCTGGATCTGGTCGATCACATCCGACGTCCAGCCAGATATCAGCACCTCAAGCTCGCGTCGGGTCGATGAGACAGCCTGACGCGCGCGCAAAATTGCCGTCGAAGTGTCCAGAAGTTGGTTCTCTACCGAGATCAGCGTGTTTTCCGCGTCTATCAACCGGTCGTTATTGACCAGCCCACGCTTGGCCAAGCTGCGCGCGGTTTCACGGGTTTCTTCAGCCAGTTCGCGCTGTCGCTCCAGCGCCGCGGTTTTATGGGTAAGCGAGGCAATTTCCGCCTCAAGCAAATCGGTTTGCTCGCCCAATGCTTCGCGCTCTGAGGCAAGCCGGGCGCGGCGCCGCTGCATAATTTCGGTCTGCTCTTTAATCAGCGCCTGCCCATCTGGATTTGCCAGCTTCGCGGGAACCGATATGTCTTCGGCCCCGTCGCGTTCGGCGTTGAGCCTTGCGAGCACGGCAAGCTGGCGCTGCTGGCGATCAAGGGCGAGGCGCAGATCGCCTTGGTTCGAAATATAGTCGCGAAAGGCTGATGTGCCGGGGTTGAGCAAATCTTCCAGCCCGCCCGCCAACGCAATCGCATGGCGCACCGTCATGCCGGGGTGATAGGCGACGGATCCGGGTTCACGTACATAGCCGCCGACCGTGAGGGTTCTTACGCCAATGAAATCGAGGGTCGCATCGGGCGCTTCGCTAAGTGCAAAGCGTTCGCGCAGCTTTTGAGAGATCAACGTGCCGACTTCGTCCAGCGTCTTGCCTTCGGCTGCGACCTTTCCGACAAAAGGGATCATCAAATGGCCGGTTTCATCCAAGTGATACTCACCCGACAGATCGACCCAACCCCGCACGGTTTCTTCAATCGGGTTCCAGTCGAGCACACGCAAGCTGACCTGATCCAGCGGGGCAAGCCGGAATTCCTGCGCAAGACTTTGCGTCGTAACACTCAGCCAGATCGCGATGGCGCCCAACAGCGCAAAAATGCACCCTGGACGCAAAATGGCACGGCTTCTGCTTACCAAGAGCCATCCGCCTTCAGCACGGTCGGGACAGTGCGCATCAAGATTTTCAGATCTAGGCCGATGCCGCAATTTTGCACATATGCGCGATCCAGCGCGACACGCCGGAAATAATTCGTCTTGCTGCGCCCGCTGACTTGCCACAAACCAGTTATACCGGGGCGCACACTAAGATAGTGGCGCGACGAACGACCGTAGCGCGCGAGCTCCTTCTTGGCGACAGGGCGCGGACCTACAAGGCTCATATCCCCTACCAATACGTTGAATAGCTGGGGCAGTTCGTCAATGCTCGCCGCTCTCAGGACCTGACCGATCGCAGTGATGCGTGGGTCGTTGCGCAGCTTGCAAGTCTCCTCCCACTCACGCCGGGCAGCGGCGGACTGCGCCAGATGATGCGCCAGCGCAAGATCGGCATCGACAACCATTGATCTGAATTTCCAGCAGCGAAAGACCCGTCCGCCGTAGCCAACCCGTTCATGGCCATAAAACACCGGCCCGGGCGAGGTCAGCCAGACCATGATCGCGACACAAAGGAGCAGCGGCGAAAAGAGAATAATCGCAATCGCAGCCACACAGATATCCATCAAGCGCTTTGTAGGCACACTGGAAGGCTTGCATCCGTGACTCAGAGTTTTCGTCGGCGTCGCGAGTCTGAAACGCCCCTGTTCAGCCGCCGACGTCGTCAAGAAACGTAAGGCTCTACTTGGCATATTTTGGCCCCCATATCATTGTCCGTCATATCGCGTTCGCCACCAAACGGTCTGCGCCGCAATCATTCAAAATTACACTCTGCCCTGCTCCCATCGGACAAGGTGTCACCGGATCGCTTCAATGATCGCACCTGATCAATCAGATGGTCTGACAGAGCGCCAAACCACAAGACGCATCAAGAAAAAGCACGACCTACCAAACGAAACGCCTGCATATTTTCCGCAGATTACTGCATGGGAATCACGCGAGAGGCTCGTTCAGAGGTCACACCCTAACACCCGATGTAACGTTTTGTTCACTCTCGCAGCAAAACATGCCGCAGCGCAGCTAAAAACCGCTTGTCTACAAATCGTATCGGCGAATTCGCGCCAGAATTGTGTGAATTTTTGTGCACAACTTAAACAGGAATCGTCGGTGCGCTTGAAACATTGCCCGCAGGCAGGCTCACTAAAGACACTCTGACACCGGCGATGTGAGCCGGCGAACAAAAAATGCGTGGTGACTGATGATGACACAACCAAACCCTGTCACGCATATTTGCGAGGTTAAGCAGCAGACGCGCTGGTCGCCGCAACTCGTTTTCGGGCTACCCAGCGCCGAGCCACTTATGAGTTCACGCTCGATATGGTGGCGGTGTTCTGATCGGTCTTTGGTCTCTTGGCCGTGCTAAACATGGCGCCGCAAGCAGTCGAGGAAGAGAGTTTCGATGTGAATATCCCAGGCTCGGATTTTGGCGTGGCCTTTTCTCTGCAAGGGTTGCTTGCGCAATCCTCGGTAAAACGAATTGCCGTGATCGGCGAGCAAACCGCCTATCGCGGCATTCGCCCCTCGCAATCGCAACATGCCACGCTAAGGGTGGGGCCTATTTCCGCCCAGCTCAGAACGGATCGCGCTCCGGTGTCGTATCTGGACGATGCGGCTTGCATCAATCTCTTTACGGTGTTCAGCTGATGCCTAACACACCGACGCGCATCCTGTTTGGCAGCGCCCACCCTTACCTTCCGCAGCTACATGGCGGCGCGCAATCCAGCACGCACGAGCTAGTAATTCGCCTGCGCGCGGCTGGATATCCCGTCGCCGTGCTGGCGGGGTTGACCGGTGAGGGCTGGACGGGATTGCGCGCGCGCGTCGGGCTGAAACTGGGGCGAGCCTATATGCGCGACGATGTGATGGGATACCCCGTCTATCGCACCTGGTTTCCTGAGACAGCCGTAGCCGCCGTTGCGCGCGATTTCAAAGCTGATGTCGCGATCCTGCAATCTGGTTTTCCGGTGCGAATGGCGCGCGCGATTGACCGCGATGCGGTTCGCACCTTCATTTATCTTCGCAATGTCGAGCAAGACGATCTGGGCGGTGCCCCCGGCACGCTCAGCAAGACGCAGTTCATCGCCAATTCACAGTTCACAGCCCGGCATTTCGCCCAAACCGACGGCCTTGAGGCGCAGGTGGTGCTACCGCTCATTGAGGGCGCGCGTTACCGGGTGACCCCAGCACGCCGCAACGTGACTTTTGTGAACCCTCACGCGCATAAAGGCGTCGATGTCGCGCTTGCCATCGCCAAACGCTGCCCCGACATTCCGTTCGTATTTATCAAGGCGTGGAAACTGTCCGCGCAAGAGGACACCGCACTGCGCTCGGCAACCGCGTCGCTCGCAAATGTCACCCTGCGCGAGCCGGTGCGTGACATGCGCCCGATCTATGCCGATGCCGCGATCATTCTGGCGCCAAGCCGCTGGGACGAGGCGTTTGGGCGGATCGCCGCAGAGGCCCATGTCAGCGCGATCCCCGTCGTCGGTAGCAACCGTGGCGGTCTGCCCGAGGCTATTGGCCCCGGTGGCGTCATTCTTGATCCTGACGGCCCGATTGAACCTTGGGTGGACGCGATCCAGCGCCTTTGGAGTGATGCCGATCATTACGCTGCGGTATCAAGCGCCGCGCGCACCTATTCCCAACGCCCCGAGCTGAACAGCGACGCCCAGATCGCCGCGCTTCTCAAGATCATCGGCGCGCAAACGTACTCCGAAAGGTCTTGAAATGCGTATTCTATTTACCTCTGGAAAGGCATTTTTGCCGCAAAACTCGGGCGGCGTGCAGTCCAGCACGATGCAACTTGCCAATGCGCTCATCGCGCGCGGGCATGAGGTGGGGGTGATGAGCAAGTTAATCGGCGGGGGCTGGACCGAGCTGGACTCGCGGATAAAACGGCGGATCGGGCGCAATCGGTTTTCGCGCGACACTAGGATGGGTCTGGCGGTGTATCGCGCTTGGGACCCGACGGATGCAGGCGAAGTGGTCACGCGGTTTCGCCCTGATGTCGCCGTGGTTCAAAGCGGCGAGACGGTGAAAATCGCCAAAAGCCTTGAGGCAGCGGGCGTGCCCGTCGTGCTGTATTTTCGCCACGTGGAATTTGACGATCTCGCAGGTGATCCGGCGGATCTGAACAGCGCCCATCACATCGCGAACTCCGCCTTTACAGCGGCAAAGTATCAGCGCCAATTCGGCGTTCAGTCGACGGTTATCCCGCCCCTCGTGCAGCGCTCTTTATATGAAACGCCAAGCACGCGCGAAACGGTGACCTTTATCAATCCCTACCCGGTCAAAGGACGCGATCTGGCGTTTGACATCGCCGAGCGCTGCCCCGACATTCCGTTCACCTTTTGCGAAAGCTGGTTGATCAACGACGAGCTGCGCGACTGGATCACCACCCGTATCGCCAAAACACCCAATGTCACGCTGCGCGCGCGCACGAATGATATGAAAACGGTTTATAGCAAGGCAAAAGTCCTGCTTGCGCCAAGCGTTTGGGAAGAGGCATGGGGCCGGGTCGCCACCGAGGCGCAATTCAGTGCGATCCCGGTCCTTGGGTCTAGTCGTGGCGGTCTGCCCGAAGCCATCGGTCCCGGTGGCACCATCCTTGATATCGACGCACCGCTTGATGATTGGGTCGCCGCCCTACGCAGGTTTTGGGATGACCCGGCACATTACGCAGCGCTCTCAGAGGCCGCGCGCGCCCATTCCCAGCGCCCCGAGATCGACGCTGATCACCAAATTGACACGCTACTAGATGTCTTGCACGCCGCAACGCAGGATGCTTAACGCCCCAACCGCTGCTTAAGCTTGAGCATCCGTCGTTGCCCCAGCAGGCTATAGGCGGCTTTCTTGAGGATCCGGCGCGCAGGGCGAGCCTCATCGCGCAGGCCCGCGTCCACGACTGCGGCCTGCGAGGGTTCAATCAGGCGATGCGTTTGCAGGCACAGCACCGGCTTTCCGGAGACTTCCGCGATGCGCATCGCTTGGCGGTTTTCGCTTTCGATAAACAAGATCGCATCGCTGTCACGATACTGGGCACCCTTGAAATCCCCATGCGCGCCAAGGCGCTGGCGTTCGGCCTTGCTGGGCAGATCCAGCATAACGAGACGGTCATAGCGCAGCCCTTGCGCCGCCAACCAGCTTTCCGTTTGTGGGCGATATTTCTCCAGTCGGCTTGTCACCAAAGTGCCCAGCGGGCGACTCATTTGATAGAGCGGGCGCGCCTCGCTTAGAAACCGCAAATAGGCCGCGCCATCGTCGTTTTCGGCGCTCGTGGGATCATGGCACAAGACGCCGTCGATATCGATGCAACTGTTCTTCAGCAGCTTGTGGTGCATGAAATTCCACTGGAAAAGACGCGGCCATGGCACGGTCTCAAACACGAGGTCCGCTTCGGGATGGTGGGGTTTGGAGCCATAAACGGCCCCAAAGATCACCTCATCGCCCGGATTAGCCGCTTCAACGCGCGCCCGCGCCTGCGCCATTGCAGTGCCACCGTTGATGCTGTCATCCACCACTAGAACACGCCGCGCGCCCTGCCCGTCGGGCCGCATTCCCGCAGCCTTGGTCGCGCCCGAGGAATAGACCCGTCCCGCAAGGTAGCTATCAAGATCGCTTAGCCGGATATTGGCCAGCAACGCGATAAATTGCGCTGCAATCATTCCACTTCGCGGCACACCGACAACCAGATCAAGATCACGCGGCAGGCGGTGCATTGCGTGCACAATGGCGTCGTTCATATCAGCAATAGAGCGATACTGCATCGCGCATCTTCCTCTCATCTCGAAAGCAGCCCTTTTGTCCGACTGGCTAGGGCTCAGCTTGGACGCAATTTGCTCCACTGACCTTTTACAAGTTCCGCCACCTCGCGCAGCGTCGCGCGCCCCGCCGCACTGGGCAGCAAAGCCAACATAAACAAAGCGTAGGAAAGAACCAGATTACTCAGCAGCACCGTAAGCGTCGAATTGCCGATCTGATCGCGCAGCAACCACACCGCTCCAAGACTGAGATGCCCCGCCAGCATGAACGGGCCGCAAGATCGCATGATATCGCGCGACTTGACCGGACCTTGGCGCGAGATATAGCGCCAAAGCGGCACGGTTTTGAGATATTCGCTGATCGCATAGGCAATCGCCACGCCCAAAGCCCCCCAATAGATCCCACAGGCAAAGGCGGTGATCGCAATCCCGGCGGTGACGAACCCCCAGATCATGTAGTCTTTCGAGCGTGCCTGACTGATAAACAACCACCCCGCCGGGTTATTCAGCGGCTGCACCAGCCCCGCAAAGCCAAGCGCCATGAAGATCGGCGCACTCGCGCGCCACTGCTCGCCCAGCAGGAACGGTATCAGGGTGTCTGCCAGCGCTGCGGCCCAAGCGACCCCGGGCAGGATCAGCAACAGCGACAGGTTCAGCACGCGCAGATAGGCGTGACGATAGCGATGCGGTTCGTCAAGCAGTCGCGATAGCGCCGGGATCATAACGCGCGACAACGGGTTTGAGACCTGTCGCAGCGGAAAAAGCAGCAGCTTGTAGGCGCGGTCGTAATAGCCAAGCTCGACGCTGCCCCAAACCTTTCCAATCATGATATTATCAAGGTTGCGCGCAAGAAAATTGGTCAGGTTAAAGCCGGTGATCCCTGCCCCGAACCCCAGCAAGGCCCGCATCTCGTCGGCCCGCCGTGGTCGCCCCGGCAGCCATCCCGACGCCCTCCAAGTCAGCGCGGTTGCGACGATCGTTCCCACAAACGTGCCCGCAAAGATTGCCCAATAAGACGGGCTGATCAGCGCCCATGCAATCGCCACCGCCAAGGTCGTGACGGCACCAATGACGCTGAGCATCGCGATGCGCCCAAATTGCATTCGACGCGTCAAAATTGCGCTTTGCTGCGCCCCAAGCCCTGAGAACACGATCGTCGAGGACATTGCCGCAATTAGCGGCCCAACGCGCGGTTCGCCATAAAAGATTGCGATCAGTGGCGAAAATGCCAGAAGCAGACCGGCCAGAAAGAGGCTGAAACCCAGATTGACCCAGAACAGGAAATTCACATCGCTTATGCTCAGATCCTTCTTTTGGACCGTGGCTTGAACGAGACCGAAATTCTGCAACATCGCCAGCAGGGCCACCACGGGCGCGCACATCGCCATCAAACCGAAATCTGTTGGCGATAGCAGCCTTGAGAGCACCATGACCGAGGCCATCTGCGTGCCAACTTGCAATATTTGTGACAGCGCAATGGCAACCGCGCCACGTCCTACGGACCTGCGCAGCGAGCCTTCTGGAGGATCAAAAGGGCCTTCGCCTGACATCGCCGCGGATCCATCTTGCTCAAGTTTGGGCCGAAGCCATCAGAAATGCTGCGCGTCAACGCATTCGTTCAAGATTGTTTTCTGTATCCGATTCTCGCATAGATGCGTAACGGGAACGGAAGAGAAGCCCCGCTTCCCAAGCGGTTTTTCGCGCAGTGCACCTCTCAATGACAGTTTGCGACTGACCTGCCCCAAGTTTCCTCCAACTTTGCACGGAGTCCCTGGGGTTATGCTCTGCTCCCCACCCTTGGACCGCCGGAAGCTGGAATTTTCCAGCTCTGATCACGATGGCGGGCTGGATGCGCCACCGGGATAATGCATGGCAAACGAGATCGAGGTTCTCGACCCGGCTGCATTAGTGCGGATCTTGGGCGCAGAAAATTTGGACACCACAGACACTGACCAGCCCTTGGCCGGGGAGGTGAAGCAAAACTGCGACAGTGACCGCAGCTCCCCCGCAAAGGCACCAAAAATCACGCTTAAACATGGCGAATGGCGCGAATTCTGCTAGTGATCGCTTTTGTATATCACTGTTTACGCTTTACTCCGCAGCCATCCGTTGATCTTGCGCGCTGTCGTGTCCGTCTGCGTCATCGCGATACAGGTAGTCGCGCGTCAGCGGCACGTCGCCCACCTCATGGGCCAGTTGATATTGGAACACGACTTGCCCGCCGTAGCGGAACGCCATTTCCGAGGCGATCAGATAGAACCGCCACATCCGGGTGAACTGTTCGTCATAAAGCGCCGTGGCCTTGTCGAGATTGGCCTCAAACCGCTTACACCAATGTTTCAGCGTCTCGGCATAATGCAGCCGCCAGACCTCAAGATCGGTGACGATTAAGCCCTCATGTTCCAGCGCGTGCGAAGCCTCGGACATGGCCGGGCAATAGCCGCCGGGGAAGATGTATTTGGTGATGAAACCGGCCGTCGAGCCACGCGGCCCCGAGCGCCCGATAAAATGAATAAGCGACACACCACCGGGCTTGAGCATCTCGCGCACATGGCGGAAGTATTCACGGTAATGGGGCACGCCGACATGTTCAAACATCCCGACCGAGACGATCCGGTCAAAAGTTTCGCGCACGTCGCGGTAATCGGTGAGGCGAATGTCGACCATATGCTCAAGCCCGGCCTCGCGCACCCGTTTCGTCGCCAGCGCATGTTGTTCCGTTGATAGCGTCACGCCCACGACATGGACACCGAAATCGCGCGCCAGCGTGATCGCCATGCCGCCCCAGCCGCAGCCGATATCCAGCACACGCATGCCGGGTTTGAGCAGAAGTTTCTTGGCAATGTGGCGTTTCTTGGCCTCTTGCGCCTGATCCAGCGTCATATCGGGATGCTCAAAATAGGCGCAGCTATATTGGCGGTCCGCATCCAGAAACAGATCATACAGTTCGCCAGAAAGGTCGTAATGATGCGCCACATTGGTGCGCGCCTTGTTGACCGGATTGAACTGCGCGAACCTGCGCCCAAAGAACCGCGAAACCTCGCGCGGTTTTTCAAACCACGGCATCCCAGAGCCAGTCTGATTGCGGATCGCAAGCGCCAGAAAGCCGCGCAGATCGTCGTTTTCGATCGTATAATCGCCAAGCATGTATCCCTCGCCAACCCCCAGTTCTGGGTTGACGACGATCTTCTTGACGGCGTCGCGGGATCGAACGGTGACTTTGACAGGGATCCCCGTGCCGTTCCCGTATCGTCGGGTCGTGCCGCTGCGATAGGTCAATTCCAACGTGCCAACGCGTATCAAGTGGCGCAGCATACGGTCGAGAATGGTATCCCAAGGTCTCATGACAGTCTCCGAAATGATCAATCCTTAATCTTTCGACTGCGCAAGCGCATGACAGTTCTGGAACCGCTCTGGCAGTGGTTTGGTTCCCCGAAGTTATCAACCTTACCAAAAAGTAAACGGATTTTGAACATCAGACGATCTATCCGAACACAGTTTGCAGCTATGGCGCAAATGGCGCGACATCGTCGTCACCTTTACACATTGGCGAAGATGGCGATGCTCTTGAGCGACGATCAACGTAGATCGCGGCGACTGCGCTAGGGATGGCAACGCTGTAAACAGGCAGCGGGAGGCGCGTGGATATGCCCCCGCTTGATTGATCCAGATCATGGTGACACCTCCCGCTTATGCGCAAATGCGCATTAAGGAGATTGCCCGATGATTCTAAATGTTCTATCCGCCCTTGCCGAACCGACCCGCCTTGGAGTGATTGCTCTGCTCGCCGATGGCTCTGAGCATTGCGTTTGCGAATTGATGCCGAAACTGGATGCCACGCAAAGCCGGATGTCGCGTCATATGCAGGTGCTGCGCCAGGCCGGGTTGGTGGTGGATCGGCGCGACGCGCAATGGGTGCGTTATCGGTTGAACCCCGACATGGCCCCCGAGATCCGTCAGATCGTCGAAGCGGTTCTCGAAGCCAACAAAAAACAGGAAAGGGCTGCCGCATGAGCGCCGATATCACGAGTTCCCCGCAGCGCGCCCCCCGCCCCGATTGGGTTTGGCATCTGGGCGTCATCGCCTTTGTCGTAGCGTGGTGGCTGGTTTATCAACAACTGATCCCGGCCTCAGAGTGGATCACCGCGCTGTTTCCGATCGCGCGTCACAGCCACACGGGCGAGGCGATCGCATTTTTCTTTTATGACACGCCCAAAGTGATGATGCTGCTCACGCTGATCGTCTTTGCGATGGGCGTGGTGCGCAGCTTTTTCTCGCCCGAAAAGACCCGCGCACTACTGTCGGGGCGCCGCGAAGGTGTGGGCAATATATTTTCCGCAGGACTTGGTATTGTGACGCCGTTTTGTTCGTGCTCGGCGGTGCCGCTGTTTATCGGCTTCGTGTCGGCGGGGGTGCCGCTGGGGGTAACGTTTTCCTTTCTCATCGCCGCGCCGATGGTCAATGAGGTCGCGCTGGTCTTGCTGGTCGGACTGGTGGGCTGGCAGGTGGCGGCGGTTTACCTGATCTTCGGGCTGAGCATTGCCATCGTGGCCGGGTTCATCATCGGCAAGCTTCATCTGGAAGGCTGGCTACAAGACTGGGTGCGTGACATTCATTCCGGCGCCAACACCGCCACTTTGGTTGATGAAGAGCACCTGAGCATGGTTGACCGCTATCGTCTGGGCATCGAAGCCGTGCGCGAGATTTTCTCCAAGGTCTGGGTCTGGATCATCCTCGGGATCGGGATGGGCGCGCTTATTCACGGCTATGTCCCTCAGGATCTGATGGTGCGCATCATGGGCGCCGGTGCGTGGTGGTCTGTGCCTGCCGCCGTCATCATGGGCGTGCCGATGTATACCAATGCCGCAGGCGTCATCCCGATTGTCGAGGCGCTTTTGGGAAAAGGGGCCGCGCTTGGCACCGTGCTGGCCTTTATGATGAGTGTGATCGCGCTCAGCCTGCCCGAAATGATCATCCTGCGCCAAGTGCTGACGCTGCGCCTGATCGCTGTGTTCGTTGGCGTCGTCGCCAGCGGCATTCTGGCGGTCGGTTTTCTCTTTAATGTTATCTTCTGAAAGGACATCCCATGAAATCCATCAAAGTCTACGGCCCAGGCTGCAAACGTTGCGAAACCACTGAAGCGATGGTGAAAGACGCCGCTGCAAGCCTTGGCATCGAGGTTGAGGTCGAAAAAGTCACCGACCCGAAAGCCATCGCAATGGCGGGCGTGATGTCGACCCCCGGCATCGCAATTGACGGAAAGCTGGTGCATGCGGGCGGCTTGCCCGACGCGGCGAAACTTGCAGGCTGGCTGAGCGCCTAAACCGCCGCCCCCTTCCCTTTGCAACACCCCCCAAATCCCCGCGCGCCCCCAAAGGCGCGCGGCGGCCCTCTTATGGGCAACACCTACGAATAGGAGCCTCCGATGGAGCGTGATTTTGACACCTACCTACGCGATTTTGACTATGACGAACGCCTTGCGATGAAGATCAGCCTTGATGAGCTGCTTGATCTTTATGCCAAGGGCGAGGTCCAGCTTATCGACATCCGTTTTCCCGAGGAACATGCCGCTTGGTCGGTAAATATCGGCCAACACATTGCGCTCAACGAGTTGCCCGACCGCCTGAACGAGCTGGACCACACCAAGACCATCGTAACGATGTGCCCCCATTACGACCGCGCCGAGATCGCCCGGCTTTACCTAACGCTCAAGGGCTATCATGCGCGCTATTTCACGGCCGGTATGTTGAAGCTGGTCGACTACCTGCGCGGCGACAAGGCCCGCGATTACATGGCAAACCTTGCCAAGGAACACTAAGATGACTGACCTCGACCTCCTCCCCGCCCAAGCCGTTCCCGCCCATATGAGCGAAGTGCGCATCAGCGCCGATGCTTTTCTTGAACAATGGCAGGCGGGCACTTGTGAATTCCTCGACATTCGTGTGGCGTCCGAAACCCGCGTTTGGAAAATGGGATTCGGGCTGGCTATTCCCGCTGATGAGTTGGCCGGACGGCTCGATGAATTGCCCCGCGACAAGCTGCTGGTTGTGGCCTGTCCGAATTCCGACCGCTCGGGCATTGTGCGCAGCTATCTCGCGATGAAAGGCTTTAACGCCAAATACCTGATGGGCGGGTTGCTGGGGCTTGCCGACACGCTCAAGGGCAAAACCTCCGAGACATTTTCGCTGAGGTCAGGCAAATGACCCTCGGCGATTACAGCCTGTATTTCGGGCTTACGCTGATCCTGTCGACGCTATTTGCGATGGGCGGCGTGGGCTCTGCGATTGCACTTGTGCCCAGCTTTTCGATGCTGGGCATGACGATTGATCTGGCGAAATCGCTGGGGCTGTTCGTCAATACCGCCTCGACGGTAACCGCCTCGGTGATGAACTTTCGCCGTGGTGTGCTGGATTTCCGATTTGCCCTGCCGCTTGTGGTCTCGATCCTGATCGCAACGCCGATTGGCGCTTGGTCCAGCCAGTTTGTGGCGCGCCCCGTGATTGAAGGCTTGCTGATTGCCTTTCTCATTACCGCCGCCCTGCTGCTGCTGTTTTCGCGCCGCACGACGCTGGTGACCTACACCCGCTCTTGGCCGCTTTACCTGATCGGGGGTAGCGTCGGGGTGATCTCTGGGATGCTGGGCGTGGGCGGGGGCAGTCTGATGATGCCCGCGCTGATCCTGCTTGGCTATGACGCCAAGAAATCGGCCCGCGCGATCAGTTTTGTTATTCCGTTTTCCTCGGCGGGGGCGTTTTTGACCTATCTGTCGTTCACCGCGATGAACTGGCCACTGCTGGCCACTGTGGCGGTCGCAGCCATCTTGGGCGGCTATCTGGGAGAGCGGATCATGCACAACCGACTTAACCCCGCGCAAATCAAGAAATTGATTGCCGTGCTCTTGCTGCTGATGGCCGCTAAGATGCTCTGGAACTTTGCATAAGGACGCATATCATGGATTATCACGTCACCGCCCGCCGGATCGACAGCCATGGCTCAGAGGCCATGACAAAAGAGGCGCGCATCGTTCTGGATACCGATATGGCGGGGCGGCAGGATGCCTTTAATCCCGCCGAGATGCTGCTGGCGAGCCTTGCGGCCTGTATTCTCAAGGGCACCGAACGGATCATTCCGATGCTGGAATTTGATCTACGCGGAATTGAGGTTTCGCTGCGCGGTGTGCGTCAGGACGCCCCACCAAAGATGGTGCAAATCACCTACGAAATCGCGGTGGAAACCGATGAGACCGACCAGCGGATTGATCTTTTGCACCGCAATCTTCAGAAGTACGGCACGATCTACAACACATTAGCGGACGCAACCGAACTTTCGGGCACGATCCGGCGAAAGGACTAACCCATGCCGCATGATCACGCGCACACGCACGCAGCCCCAACCGACCTCGGACCCGCGTTTCGATGGGCTGTGGGGTTGAATTCAGGTTATGTCCTGATTGAGGGCGCGGCGGGGTTCTTGACTGGCTCGCTCGCACTGTTAGCGGATGCCGCGCATAACCTGACCGATGTTGCGGGGCTTTTGATCGCTTGGGGCGCGACGGTTCTGGCCAAACGCGTGGGCAATAGCCGCTACACGTTCGGCTATGGCCGCGCGACAATTCTGGCGGCGATGCTCAACGCCACCGCCATTCTGATCGGCGTCGTGCTGGTGATCTGGGAGGCCGCGCATCGCTTTGGCACGCCCGTCAATCT
>NZ_JBLXEM010000020.1:11728-41257 GCF_048263065.1 Thioclava sp. | reverse complement strand
CGATCAAGCGCTGTCGTGTTGTAGGCTCGGTAATTTCCCGAGCCCCGGCGAGGTGGCGGTAATAATCCGATTTTCTCATAGTAGCGGATCGTGACGACCTTTGTGCCCGTAGCACGCGAGAGGTCGCCAATCTTTAAATCAGCACGGTTCATGTCTTGACCCTATAGTTACTATAGGCCGTATCTATCGCAAAAATGTTAATAGGACGAGACCTGCCATGCCCTGCTGCTCAAACGATACCTGCTCCTCGAACGTAGCCGCGGCCGGCCGTTACCGTGCTGTCCTTTGGATTGTGCTCGCGATCAACGCGGTAATGTTCGCGGTTGAGATCATCGCGGGTCTTGCGGCCGGATCGGCCGCCTTGCAGGCTGATGCGCTCGACTTCTTTGCCGATGCGGCAAATTACGGCATCAGCTTGTTTGTGCTTGGCATGACGCTTCGCTGGAGATCCGTCGCCGCCCTCGTGAAAGGTGCTTCCATGGGACTTTTCGGACTTTGGGTGATTGCGAGTGTCATCTGGCACGCTTTGCACGGCACGGTGCCGGCATGGGGGGGCAATGGGCGCGGTGGGTGTTGCCGCATTGCTGGCCAACGGGGCTTGCCTAGCCTTGCTTTATGCCTGGCGTGACGGAGATGCGAACATGCGTTCCGTCTGGATTTGCTCTCGCAATGACGTCATCGCGAACCTCGCGGTGCTTGGTGCAGCGCTTGGTGTGTTTGGCACCGGAACCGGTTGGCCCGATATCACCGTGGCAGCCGTTATGGCCGTTCTGGCGATACAAGGTGCGGCTACGATTATACGGCTCGCTCTCTCGGAGCAGCGCGAGGCCCGAAAGTTAGATACGGTGCCAATTTTGCGCTGAACCGTCGTGTTCTGGACCGTTCAGACGTCGAACCAATATCTTAGTAGGGCGCAAAACTGTGTGGGTTACCTTGATCGCGACAACACCGCAAAATAGAAGCATCCGACATATCGAAATGCAATCAGTTTCGTTTACTCATTCGTCGTTGAGCGTATTCATAAACGCAACGATTTGGTGTTCTTCTGTATCCGTGAGTTTCAAATTGCCAAGTTCGTCATGATTGACAGTCGCGGGAATTTCCGCTATTGGCCAACAGCCTTTTTCCAACGCTTCGGCTTCACTGGCCCATTCATCCTCACAAGGCGGTAATATATCGCGCGTATTGTAGAAATGAACGACGCCCTCCAGGGTTTTGAAATACCCATTATGCATAAATGATTTCGGAGCACCATTCGTCGCCCCCTTCATCAGGTTGCGCAGAGTCGGCACTTGCTGACGCCCCATATTCTCGTTGGCATAGGCCGCGTAAATCAGATCCGTTTTCAGAAAACCACCGAGCCCCGGATCAATGTAGCCCATCCCATCGGGGTTCGCCTCGGCCTGCTTGTAAAACGGGTTGTCGCGGTTCTTGGGCACACCGAGATTGTCAAATGTCCAGTCCGTAAGCACGGCGAGCTTGCCGCTGGTGCTGGGGGAAAGCACATGGCAAGCGGCGCAATTGCCCTTGTCTTCGCGCGTGAACATCTCAAGACCAGCGCGTTCCTCGTCGTTCAGCCCGCCTTCACCCGCAACCCAATGGTCATAGCGCGAGTTGAACCGATTGACTTCGGAAGAGGCTTCATATGCGGAAATGGCATAGGCGATTTCGCCAAAAGCTGCGTCAATCGCCGCAGAGGTCGCTTCATCGGCAATCTCGATTGTTGCACCGGGTGTCGCGCATTGCGCCGCAAGATCGGCAGGAAAGTCGATCTGTGGCACGCCGGCCCCCCAAACATCGTGCAGCGTAATCGGATATTGGCCCGCGCTTTTGGCCTCCAGCACCCTTTGAACAACGCATGCCTTGTGGGGCATCGCCATTTCAAGCGGGTTCAGGAATGGCCCCTCAGCCTGATCCGCCGTTGGGTTGCCAAGAACTCTGCCCGTTGCGCGCCCATCCAGAAAGGCCCCGCCCACGAAAGTCACATCACCTTCGTCGAAGATGTGGTGCAAGACGGGCGATTCAGACGCGTAGGCGATAGAGGGTGGTTTGCGATTGCCAAACTTCCCCGCAAGCGCGCCTTCAACAACGGCTCCGGTCGCATTGAATTCGCTATTTGGGCTGGTGAACCCCATCGCCGGATCATGGCACGACGCGCAAGATTGCATTCCGTTAATCGACAGATTGGCGTCAAAGAAAATCGATTTTCCCAGCGTTTCTAAAGGAGAAAGCCCATCCGAATATGCCGGGCCACTGGCGAGACATAGGGAAAACAAAACAAGGATGTTCTTTTTCATGGTGAAGAGTCCTTTGTTTTGAAACTCACAAAAGGCTTTCACCTGAGCGGCATTTCGTCAATTACCACATTTGGGGGATATAGTGCGGGATCGTGATAGCCATTTGGAGGCGAACAGAAATTGATTTAGTGATTTCCAGCCTGCTCACATGCCGAAAGGTGCAGTTTACCGAGGGCTCGCTGTCGCGGGCAATGATGCCTTTCCCGGCCCAAAGTTTCAGCCCAACGCCGCTAGTTCTGATCCTCTAGCAGCGGCTCATATCGCTTGTCGGTCAGTGTCTTGAGAAAGGCCACCAGCGCGTCGACCTTACGCTCGGTCATCGCCTTGGCGCGCAGTTCTTCAAGGTCCACGGTGGCGGGCACTTCGGCCTCGGCCCAAGGCTTGCCCGTCTCGGGATTCAGCTTGCGCTCGGGATTGTTGAATTTGTCGTAGAACTCGATCACCGTGCGCAGGTCGGAAAACACGCCGTTATGCATGTAAGGCCCGGTCACCGCGACATTGCGCAGGCTTGGGGTGCGAAACTTGCCATCCATCGCCGGATCGCTGACCTGCGGGTTTTCCAGCAGCCCGTGATCAATGTAATCGGGCGAAACCTGACCAAGCGCCAGCAGGCCAGGATTTCGCGGTACGCCGATATTGCGATATTGGTGATTGGTGAAAGGCTCGTGTGGGGCATCCTCGCGTTTAAGCTTGTGACAGCTCGAACAATTCACGTTGTTATTTGAGAAAAACAGCATGCGCCCGAGGTCTTCCAGCACGGTCAGATCATAATCGCCGCGCAGGAAGCGGTCGTATTTGCTGTCAAAGGGGGCAAATTGATCGGTGCGCTCGAATGCCTCAATGGCGTGGCCAAAGGCAGCAAAGGCGGCAGGCGTGCCGGGGGCTGTATCGCTGGTGCGCGCGAACACATCATCGCCGAAGAGCCGTTTGAAATCAGCAACGTAATCGGGGTTTTCCTTGATCCGCGCCACGACCGCATTTGCATCGGGCATCATCATTTCAACCGGGTTCAGCGGCGGGCCGATGGCTTGATCGGCCAGCGTGGCGGCGCGTCCGTCAAGAAACTGCCCGCCCACATATTCCTTCAGCGTCTCGTCGTAATGGAACGGCGGCGAGGTCAGCGCATAGGTCACCATCGGCGCGTTGCGCACGCCCAACGCGTGGCCGTCATCGCCCAGCGAAACCATGCCCGTCGCTGGCGTCTCGCGCTTGTCGGTAAAGGCGCGGTCGGGATCGTGACAGGTAGCGCAGGCCATCGTGCGATTGACCGAAAAGTTCGGGTCGAAAAACAGTTTCTCGCCCAGTTCCGCCGCGCTTTGAGGGGCATCCTCGGCGGGTGCGGGCGGCGGCGCAGACAGTGCGACGAGGCCGATAAACCCGGCAACGATCACAAGGGAAAAACGTGCTTGCATCGTTCAGACCCTCCGCAGCATTTGCTTGATATCACGCAACGGTTCCATCAGCAGCGCCGCCACACTGGAGTAGCGCACCCCGCGCGGGCCAATTCCGAAATCGGGTGCGCCTTGGGTTTGCGCGGGCAGTCTGAGCGTGCCAAACATCCAGTCCCAGAGTGCCAGACACGAACCGAAATTGCTTTGCAGATAGCGGCGATCATGGTGGATCTGGTGCTGTGCGGGGGAGACGAGGATATGCTCCAGCCAGCGCCCGTAACTTAGCCGCACATGGCTGTGGCGCAGGTTCGCGGTAAAGGCAAACAGCGCCACGATGAACAGGTTTTCGCCAAAAATCGTGTACAGATCAAGCCGCGCGCCAAAGAGGAAGATGAACACCCCCGTCACGCCCCCCGCGACCACCGCATGTCGCAGCGCAAAAAGCAGGCTTTCGAGCGGGTGGATACGATAGACCAGCAGCGGCGTCAGCACCTCGGCGGCGTGATGGACCCGGTGGAACGGCCAAAGCCAGCGCGAGCGGTGCATGAGCCGGTGCAGCCAGTAGCGCGACAGATCAGACAGCAAGAACAGCGCAAGCGTGTAGGCCAGCACGATGGAGCGGTAGCGCCATGCAAGAAAGGGCGGGTCGTAAAACGCGTTCAACCCGTGCATCACCCAGATCGCCACGCTCTGCACCGAAAGCACCAGTGGCACGATGAGCGCCGTGCGCAAGCCCCACGCTACAAGGAAATACAGCGCATCAAGGCGTGAATCCGGGCTAAGCCAATAGGCCCGCAGCCGCGCCCGCGTCGGCCAGCTTCCGGCTGCCAGCATCAGCACCAGCGCAATCGCCGCGCTGGCGAGCAGATAGAGCCAAAAGATCCGCTCAGTCCCGTTAAACAGCCCGTCGAAGGGCATGGGCATAGCAGGCATAGTGTTGAGCGCGCGTTCCATTGCGATCAGTCCCCGTCGGCATCCACCAGCCCAAGCGTCACGCCGATCAACAGCGCCAGCGAGTTATAATAGGCGTTTTGCGCACGTTGCAGCCCGTTGATGATCGCCACGGCCTCGCGCGGCGCAAAGGCTTTATCCTCGGGCACGGATTTGTAAGCCTCTATGGCCTCACCCAGCATGTCCTGCACCGAGGCCAACCCCGCACCAGCCCCGCGCGCCTCGCCAATGGTCGAGATATTGGGCGCCGCATCGGTTGCCAGAAGCCGCCAATGCGTGTCAAGGATCGCCCCGATCACGGGCCAGGACGCGCTGCCCCAGCGATACTGGCGGTTCTCGGGATGCGTCTGGCCGAGCGTCTTTTTGGTCAGCCCCGCCACTTCGGCGATGCGCCAGTCGCGGGTTTTATACAGGCTCTGGATCTGGGCGTTCATCAGCAGGCCAAGCGACTCGTCGGGATTGGCCAGAAAATCGTCGCGGTGATCGAGATAGCCCTGATGCACCGTCTCGAACCGCTTGCACAGCGATCCGGTGATCTCTTGCGCAAGGGCCTGACGGCGCTTTGACCACGGGCCCGAGAACAGCATATCGTCCAGCGCGGTGATCGAGCGATAGGCGTTTTTGTAAAGCGCCTTTTTCGGCGCAGAGTCGCTTTGGATTGCGCGCTCAAGGCTTGCGTGAAGATCCTCTTTGCCGTTGTGGAACATGTCGATCAGCAGCGGGTAATCCATCGCGTCCATGTCATAACCGCCAAGGATATAGCTCGCCTCAACGCGCCCCCAGCCCTCGGCCAATTGGGTGAACGCATCTTCGCGCGCCTGCGCGGTGCTGTCGGTGCCAAGCGTTCCCGCCATCGCGTGACAGCTTTGTACCGTGGCTTCGGAATCAGCCAGAAGGATGCCGTCATAGATCGCCTGATAGGCGGGCTGCACCTCTTGCGCGGCAGCGGCCAGCGGCATGAGGGCAGCAAACAGGGCGGATAGGGCTGCAAGCCGGGTCATAGGCTCTCCAGATAGCTGAGGATCGCGGCGCGCGCGGCCGGATCGAGGGAAACAAATGTCTTTCGGGCCTTAGCGGCCTCGCCGCCATGCCACAAGATCGCCTCTTCCGGCGTGCGCGCGCGTGCATCATGCAGGAAACGATGGCCCGCGCGCAGACGTGCGCCAAGACCCCAAAGCGGTGCGGTGCGAAATTCGGAGGGGCCTGCCGCGTGTTCGCGCACGCCATCGGCCAGATCCTTGCCCATGTCATGCAAAAGATAGTCGCTGAGCGGGCGGATGGTGCGGCCATCGGCGGTGCGCATCTCAGGGCGGTGACAGGCAGTGCAGCCGGTGGTGGCGAACAGATCCGCCCCACGCACGGCACTGGCACTCAGGTGTTTGGGCTGGGGGGCCTTGAACCCTTCGAGATAGGTTTCAAACGCGGCAAGGCGCGTATCGGGAAGATCAAGCAGCCCTTGCGGCGAGGGACGTCCGCGCGGAGCCTCAATGCAGGCGGTCTGGCCGGGCAGGCACAGTTCCACCGGGTAGCGCGCATTGGTCAGCCCCATGTCGACGGCAGCGGCATTGGCGATCTGGGCGCTCAGCGTGGGCTCGGCGGCCTTCCAGCCATACCGCCCGATTGCGCCATCCGTCATCCGGTTGGCGCGTCCGCTGATCCCGTTACCGTCGCGATCCTCGGGGTCTTCCCACGCCAAGATTTCCGCGTCCGGCACCGCCGCGATCAGGCCCAGCCCCGCCAGCGCGGGCGGCTGGCGGGTGAAGATCACCGTGTCCTCGGCCAGCGGGCCATAGGCCAGATCATCAAGCTTGGGCGTCAGGCGTTCAAGCGTGACTTCCGCGCCATCGCGATAACGAAACGCGATCTGGCGGGTTTCGAGCCGCGGGCGCGCTTCGGGGGCGGCGTGGCCAGTTGCGTTGATCGCGATCTGGCCGCCGTAACGGGGATCAAGCATGCGAGCACGATCGGGGCTTTCGGGATTATCTGTCACCATCCGCGTCCCATGCGCACCCGGACGCGCGAGCTTGAACAGCAGCGCGCGCAGTGGCTGGCCATTGGCGCCAATCGTGGGCGCAGAGCCATTATCTTCGTGACAGCTCGCACAGGTATTGGCGTTAAAGAACGGCCCCAACCCGTCGCGCGCGGTGGTGGCCGCAGGCGCTGCGACCCAAGGAATGGAAAAGAATGACCGCCCCAGCATCCGCTGGTCAATCGTGGCGTCATCGGGCGCGCGCATCGCTTGGGCAAAGGGCGCGGGACCGCCCGCATCGGTGGTCCAGTCGGGCAAAGCGGTTGCAGCGCCGCCCACCGCCGCCATCAGCGATAGCGCAAGCGTTCCCGCGATGATCTCCTTGCGCATCATGGTGTCCCGTTCGTCTCAATCGGTGCGGGCACGCTCGGGCTTGGCCAGCCGTGCCCCGTCTTTCATCCGTCTCGGCCCGGTCAGTTGACTTGCGTTTCTTCCGGATCGGTCACGTTATCAGTGGTCAGCGACAGGCCATATTGCGGCGCGATCTGCACCATCTCATCCCCGAGTTTGCGCAAATCGTTCTTCAGCGTGACGATGTTTTGCACCGAGTCCTCGTTTTCCGGGTGGATCTGGTAGTCGAAATGCATCGAGGTCTTGGCGGTATCGTTCACCGTCCCGATCCGATCGGAGATATCAGCCATCAGGCTATCAAGCGTGGCGCGCTCATCCGCGGGCAGCGCATCGGCAAAGCCCATGCCAACATCTTTGCCCTGATATTCCCCCAAAAGCACGTTGTGGATACCTTCGTAATTCAGCGCGATATCGCGGTGGGTGTTGTCGGAGAAGCAGGAATGCTCGTCTTCCTCGGAGGGCGTGAGCACGGCCACCGCGATCCGTTCATTGGCGAGTTCCGACTTCGAAAATACGCCAACCGCCGTCAGGGTTTGTTTAAGCGCATCTTGCGTCAGGATGTTCATCGCCGCCTGATCGCCCGTCAGCTTGCCCAGAAGCGCCGCGCGATACAGCCCCTTGTCGCCATCGACCGTATCGTCCCAAGCGCCCGAAACAGTGCTCAAATCGAAGACCAGCTTGTCAGCCGCCGATTGCAGATAGGCCAAACGACGCGCAGCCAGTGCATCGGTGGTGAAATCGCTCAGCGGACGCTGTCCTGCGACCATCGCGCCATGGGTGATCTTATCCTCGATCATGTTGGCGTAATCCTGATCCTGCCCCCAAAGCAGAAACTCAATCGCGTGATAGCCAGTCGCGACATTGGCATCGCCACCATTTTCATTCAGCGCGCTCAGCGCATCGGGGGTGATCGTGCTCACATCGACCTCTTCAGGCGCTTGACCGCCCGGCGTAAACGCACCCGCCGTGTCGATGATATTTCCCGAGGTCTTGTTGCCATCGGCATCGGTCGTGTAGTCGATCATGTTCTCATCAAGCGGCCAGGCGTTGATCTGACCCTCAAGCGCGCCATATGTCTCGGCCACCCAGCCGGTTTCGGCGTCAATCGGCCCGTTGGAGAGGCGGAACACCTCGGTCGGGCCATAGCTTTCACGCGCTTGCAGCCACGCCTGCTTGGCAGCTTCCAACGTCTGCTCGCTGGGGGTCGCGGCAAAGGCGTCAATCGCGCCCTTCAGCGCCTTGGCATCCGCCAGCGCGTCCGAATAGCTGTCATGGGCGATGGTCGCGTAGGTCGCGAGCGCCGCCATTTTTTGGTCTTTGCTCACCTCTGCCAGCGCGATGGTCGGGGCAAAAGCGGGCATCCCGAGGGCAAAACAGGTTGCGATCAAGGCGATCCGATTGGTTTTCATGTTTACTCGTCCCTAGTTTTCGGTTGCTTTGGTCGCGGCTGGCGAGGGCTTGCCGCATCGTCGTTAAAAATCAGGCGGTTGCGAGCCGCGTGGCGCTACAACGGCGCTTTTGCCAGCCAAAAAGCGCCACCACGGTGCCCCAGTAGAGCGCAAGCATAAGGATGTCCCAGACGATGGGTTGCGAGCGATAGGCCGCAAGCGTCGCCAGCAGGCTGCCAAACATCGAGCTGTCCGAAAGAACGCCCGAGCTGTCCCAGACGGTCGCGTAGATCCAGCCGGGCAGATCAAAGTTGGAGAGGTGCTTGGACAGCAGCTTGCCCATCGCGCTCAGGAACAGCGCCGAGCCGAGAAACAGCAGCATCCATTCGGTCACGCGGAAGAACCATTTCCACGACACGAAGCGCGCCCCAACTTGCAAGGCCCAGAACAGCACCAGCGCAATCCCCAGACCGGCAACCGCCGAGCCTGCGAAGTTCAGGTAATTGCCCAGACTTTGCAGTTGCAAGAATGAGCCGTACAGGAAGACCACGGTTTCCGATCCTTCCCGTCCGATCGCGATCATCGCCAGCGCGAACACACCCCACCAGTTTGAGGTCGCGGCGTGGCGATCCAGCTCGCCCTGCATTTCGTGTTTGAGCGTGCGCCCGTGCTTGCGCATCCAGAACACCATCTGAACAATCAGCGCCGCCGCCATGCTGAGCATGCCGATTTCAAACCAGCTCCGCGCCGCGGCACCCAAGAAGGTCGTGACCCCCACCAGCGCCAGCGCCAGCAACGTCGCCAAGGCAAAGCCCGCGACGATTCCGCCCAAAAGCCATGCCTTGCCCGTGCGCGCATCGGCGCGATGTGCCATCCATGCCCAAAGAATACCGATCACCAGCAGCGCCTCGACGCTTTCGCGCGCCACGATAAAGATCACCTGACCCATCATTGCGCGGCCTCCTTCGCGATCAGCTTGCCCATCACGCCGGGCTGGAACTCGTCGAAATAGTCATATTCGCCGGAATCGAGCGGGGTGACGGTCATCGTGGCGTCCATCCCCATGAACAGCACCTCTTCAAGGCGCATCTGGTTGCTCTCGAACTCGCTGGGTTTGGTGCCGGTATTCGTCACATGCAGTTTGAAACGGGTCTTGGCAGGCACCACCAGCGTTTCAGGCAGCAAAGCGCCGTCCTTCAACTCGATCTTATAGGTGGGCACCGCCGCGTCCGGGTCGACAGGCTCACTGAACCCCGCCGTGGAGGCGTCTTGCGCATGTGCCCCACTCATCCCAAGCGGCGCGAGACAGCTCAGCGCAACGCACAAGACTGCTTTCTTAGGCATCTTCAACGGCAGGAAGCGGGACATTGCGAAGCTCTCTTTTGTCGATCAAAAACGGCGCCACTCAATTCCTGAGTGTTTAAGTAGTATTTATGGAGAGGATGTTTGGGAGTCAATCGTTGAAGTATTTCGGGACGGACATTCGGCGTCAAATTTGAGCCCCGCCAAGGGTTCCGAAAACGCTGCGCGGCAGAAACTGGATCGTTTCAAAGACGATGACTAAAGGCAAAGTAAAAGGCGAGAATCAGTCGCCCCCCCCAATCGCAACCTTGCCCCTGACGCCCAATTTAGCCGCCCGGCACTGTTGATGGCGCAGAATCTAGCCACATAGCGTTCTCTTATAAGCCGGATGTGAGCCGATCACTAAATGTCGGCATCATGTCCGCTTTCGCAACGCTCGCTTGGGCGTTCGATCTCGCAGCGATGGTCCGCGACTCGCTGCTTCAGAGAACCGCCGCTAACGGCACTCATTAGGTTTTCAAAGCAGAAGTCAGCACCGCAATGTGGCTTCGTCGAACCAGCCGTTCGTGCATTTCACTGCATTCTCATCTTCCATAGCTATAGGGAACACCCAAGTTGCCCTGCCCGCCGCTCCAGATTTTACGCGTCGCACGTATCGCCCCCTTTGTCGCGCGCGATCATCCGCGCCTCGATCGCGCTTAACCGTTCAAGCGCCATGGTTTCACAGCCGGTTTCACGCAGCGCGTGCGACCAGACGCGCGCAACCGACGCCGCCGACCAAGGCAGCACCGCCCGCGTCACCCAAGCCCGTGCAGGCGCGGGTAGTCTATCATGGGCCGCCATCGGGTTTTCACGACGCCTGCGGCGCAGCCCTGTGACAAGGTTCCGGCTCATGCCGCTTGCCCCCAGCGCGGGAACGGGTCGCTCAACCCCTTCCAGAGGTCGGGCGCAAAGCGGGTTTCGGGCACAAGACAACGGGTCAGCATCGCCTCGATCCGCGATCGGTTCATCTCTCCTAACATCCCGATGAAGACCATCTCTTGCCGACGGTCGCCAAATTCCCGCGCGACACGATCCGCCATGCGGGCGCGCGCCTCTGCGGGCCAATGGGCCTCGGGCACCGCGGCCCACCACAGGCCCAGCCCCCGCACTTCAAGCATCGGTCCAGCAACCGAAAACTCGCCCGCCCAGTCGGGCCGGGTGGCCAGCCAGAAATGCCCCTTGGCGCGAATGACGCCCGGCAGAGGCGTGTCGAAAAACTCCGCCAGCTTCACCGGATTGAAGGGGCGCTCGGCGCGAAACACGAAAGAGGTGATGCCGTATTCCGCATCTTCTGGCGTGTGATCGGCAAAGCCGTAAAGCTCTTGCACCCAAGTCGGGTGGCGATGCGCGCTCTCGAAGGAAAACCGGCCTGTGCCAAGGATGTCACCTGCATCGACCGCGCCGAAATCGGTCTCGATGATCTTTGCATCGGCGTTGAGGGCGCGAATGATCGCACGGGCCGTTTCCCGCTCGGGCTCGGTGGCGGCGCTGATCTTGTTCAGCACGACCACATCGGCAAATTCGATCTGTTCGGTCAAAAGTTGCACCAGCGAGCGTTCGTCTTCCGGCCCCAACCCGACGCCGCGATCGGCGAGAAAGTCTTGTGCGCTGAAATCGCGCGTCAGATTGGCGGCATCCACAACGGTCACCATCGTGTCGAGCCGCGCGATATCATCCAGCGCGGCCCCCTGATCATCGCGAAACTCAAAGCTTGCAGCGACGGGAAGCGGTTCGGAGACGCCGGTGGATTCGATCAGCAGATAGTCAAAGCGCCCCTCTTCGGCGAGGCGGCGCACCTCGATCAGAAGATCCTCGCGAAGGGTGCAACAGATGCAGCCATTGGTCATCTCGACGAGCTTTTCTTCGCCCCGCGTTAGGCTGCCACCCGCGCGGATCAGATCAGCGTCGATATTCACCTCGGACATATCATTAACGATCACGGCAACGCGCAAACCGGAACGATTGGCGAGGATATGATTGAGCAGCGTGGTTTTTCCGGCCCCAAGAAAGCCAGAGAGCACGGTGACGGGAAGACGGCTGGGCATGATACCTCCTGTTACTTTATAACATGAGCTATAAAGTAACAAAATGTAGATGCAAGCCTCCCGAAACCCTTGCCGACATGACATGAGAAGACTTTACACCAACTTCCTCCCCTCGAGCGCTGGACCGTTTGAGGTCGGAGTTGCCACCACGCCTGTCTGGATGGAGGAGGAGTGGATACGCAAGCACACCTGCTTCGATAGCGGCCTCAAGACTGTCGTGAGCTTCTAGCAGCGGGCCTTCTAACAGCTTAGAAAACACCACGTCCTGAGAATTGTTGCCATTTTTGCAAGGCGCAGCGAAGGTCTACAATCCTGAAGAACCATCCCGAAAGCGGACCGACCAGACCGCTCGGCTTTGAAGGTCCGCATTGGCGGTATCTCAAAATTCTCGCTGCAAAGCAGCGAATGGCCGGTATCCGCCCTTCCCGCACTCGCACCGCTGATAGCGCTGGCCTGTATGCGAGGCCAGCCATGGGTTGGATGCAATCGGTTCTTCCCCTTTGCGGGTCGATCCGGTGGCTCCTGTTTATTCCAACGGTCCCCAGCCTTCACGAGCAGCGCGCGCGATAGCTGTTTTGCAAGGGATCTGATTGCACGGAGCGAGACCATTTTGGCTGCATTCACAAGGCATGGCGAGATTATTGTCGTGCTTTGGAGAATTGGCGTTCTTCGACATCTCGGTTGCCAAGCTTTCGGCCTGTTTGAGGACTGTTTTCACGGCTTCGGTCGTCAAATCAGGCGGATATCCATGGCGTTGCAGGATCTTTTTGACCGCGATCCGCATTTTGGCGCGCACATTTTCCCGGCGCCACCAGTCCGTTCCTGAGTTGCTGCGCACGGTCCTAACCAGCTCAGCCGCAATGACTTGGAGCTCGTCGTTTGTCATCACCTCAACAGCACTTTCGTTCTGCGCCAGGGCATCATAGAAGGCTCGCTCCTCGTCAGTGAGCCCGTCATCGGGCACTTGGCGGAGGTCTTTCGCGATTTCGATCAACTCTTGAATGATCTGCAAGGCATCAACGCTGCGGTTGTGATATCGAGCGATCGCCTGTTCAAGTCTGGCAGAAAACTCTTCCTTCTTGACGACATTGCTGCGAGTGCGGGCGGAGATCTCGCCGTTGAGGAGCTTTTTCAGCGCTTCTACGGCAAAGTTCTTGTGCTCCATGTTCTTGAGTTCGAGCATGAACTCTTCTGACAGCACGCTGATGTCTGGACGATCGAATCCGCAGGCTTCCAGAATATCGACCACCTCGGTCGATGCCACTGCACTATTTACAAGCTGCTGGATAGCAAAGTCGCTCGCGACGGACTTGCGACCCTTTTGGCCGACATCGATTTTCTCGATGCCAGTGCGCACAGCCACGAAGAAAGCCACTTCTTCCGCGTGATCCGTGGCCTGTGGGCTTCCAGACGCGAGCTTAAACGCCTTGACGAGCGCAGCGATCGCATCCTGGTATCGCTTCACGATTGCGCCCGGATCTTTGCCATCATGGTCTTTGGCCAAGATATGCTCGATAGCGGGCGGCAAAATCTTCAAGCGGTCTTTCGGGGTTCCACCAATTGCTGCGCTGTAATCGAACCCGAACAACTGCTGACGCGCGACATCAAGGGCATCAAGGAATGCGGAGATCGCGTCGTCCTCACTGATCCCGGTCTGCGCCTGATCTGTCTGCGAATAATGGGCAAGCGCGCTTTTGAGGTCGGCCGCCAGACCGATGTAATCGACGATCAGACCCGCAGGCTTGCCCCGGAATACGCGATTGACCCGCGCGATCGCCTGCATGAGGCCATGGCCTTTCATTGGTTTATCAACATAAAGCGTGTGCATGCAGGGTGCGTCGAAACCCGTCAGCCACATATCGCGCACGATAACCAGTTTCAGCGGGTCTGCGGGATCCTTGTAGCGGTTCCGGATTGCCTCCTGGCGGCCCTTGGAACGGATGTGGGGTTGCATCTCTGCGGGGTCTGTTGCTTTCCCAGTCATAACGACCTTGACGGCCCCGGTGTCGTCTGTGTCGCCATGCCACTCGGGCCGGGCGGCCACGATCCGTTTATAGACCTCGGTGCAGATACGCCGGCTCATGCAGACAATCATCGCTTTGCCGTCGATCGCTTCCAGGCGGGCGTCGAAATGCGTCAGGATATCTTGCACCACCGTGTCAAGCCGCTTGTCGGCACCGACTAGGGCCTCAACCTGCGACCACTTGCGCGCAATGGCACTGGATTCTTCATCTGCCAGACCTTCGGTGGCGTCGTCGAAGTCATCATCCACTTGCTCGATGACACTTTGGTCCAGCTCGATCTTGGCCACGCGCGCCTCGTAATAGATCGGCACTGTTGCACCATCTTCGACCGCCTGCGCGATGTCGTAGATATCGATGTATTCCCCAAAGACGCCGCGGGTGTTCGCGCCGACCAGTTCAACCGGGGTGCCGGTGAAGGCGACATAGACCGCGTTTGGTAGAGCCTGGCGCAGCTGATAGGCGAGACCGAAGCGGACATCGCCATCCTTGCTCATCTTGGCGTCGAACCCGTATTGGGTGCGGTGCGCCTCATCAACCATCACGATGACATTCGAGCGATCCGTGATTTCAGGAAAAACCTCGCCAGCCTCCGGGCGGAACTTCTGGATGGTCGAGAAGACCACGCCACCAACCTGTCGATCGAGCAGGGTTTTCAGCTCTTCAATACTGTCGGCCTGAACCGGTTCTTCGCCAAGAGCGTCTTTGCAGCGCGCAAAGGTGGCGAAGAGCTGGTTGTCGAGATCGTTGCGGTCGGTCAGCACCAGCAGCGTCGGGTTTTCCAGATCGGGGTGATGCATCACGCGACCGCCCAAGAAGGTCATCAACAACGACTTGCCCGACCCTTGGGTGTGCCAGATCACCCCGGCCTTACCATCCCGACCCCGGGCGTCCTGAATCGCCTCCAACGCCTTTCGGACGGCATGGAACTGGTGATAGCCCGCGATCTTCTTGATCGGGCCCTTGCCTTCATCTTCAAACACCACGAACCAGCGTAGCATATCCAGTAGCGTCTGGCGGCTCAGCAGCCCCGCTGTCAGCGTCTCCAACGCCAGATCCGATCCTGTCGGGATCAGCGTCGTGCCATCGACCGTGCGCCAGGTCATGAAGCGGTCCAGCGCGGCCGAGAGCGAGCCAAAGCGCGCGTTAAAGCCATCGCTGATCACCGTCAGCAGCGTCGTGCGAAACAGGTCCGGGATGTCTGTCTTGTAGGTGGTGATCTGGTTGAATGCCGCGTCGATATCGGCGCCCTCGGTGCCTTTCAGCTCAACCACCACCAATGGCATTCCATTGAGGAAGATCACAACATCAGGGATGCGCGGTGTCTTGCCCACGACATCGACCTGGTTGATCGCGCGCCAATTGTTCGCCTCGTCGGCCCAATCCACCAGATGAACAACGGCATTGTGTTCTTCGCCATCGGCAAAATAGGTGGTTTTAATTCCCTCTACCATCAGCCGGTGAATGCGGCGGTTTTCCTGCACCACATCCGTGGCGAATGTGATGTCGAGCACCTTTTTCGAGGCTTCGGCCAGCGCGTTCTCCGGCAGGCCCGGGTTAATGCGCCGCAGACTGTCCAGAAGCACGGATTCCAGCACCGTCTCGTGATAGCTGCCCCGCAGGGCGGGCTTCACATCCGGGCTTATTTGCGAGCCGTGAGAGAGCTCAAACCCCTGATCGCCCAGCTGCTCCATGAAAATGTCTTCGAGGTCGGCCTCGCTCAGAAATGCCATTCTACCCCCTTGGAAACTAATTGCCCATCAGAGCCGATCTGCGCCATTATCACGCCACCGCCTCAACCTGCTCACGGGCCTCGCCGACGCGGATCTCGCCCGACATCAGCTTAGGCAGCAGCGTATCCCGCAGGGTGGCGAGGGTTTGGTTTTCGACCTCAATGCTCTCTTTTCGCGCGAACATGGGCTTCACGACAGCGTCGAAGGCATCAACGACCGTCCGCGATGGGATCAAGACCTCCGGGATTTCGAGCGCATCCATGGGCAGCATGTTAACCGTGGTGCCGTTAGAGTAGGAACGGATCTCCTGGCCTTTGGGCGATACGCTAAGCATCAGGTAAAGCCACTCGCGGCTCAGCGGTGACTTGGCCTTTGGTGCTACCTTGTAGATGTGCTGGCTGAACAGCCCCGTCGGGCCGAAGTAATGCGGCACAAGCGCGGCGTGCCCCATCAGCAGAAGGTCGAAGCCTTGCTCGGTGTTGGTCACAATCAGGTCGCCGGGGACGATCTCATGGCGTGGCTTGAAGTCGCCGCTGTAATACTTGATCCCGGCGGTCTTGTAGCCTCCGCCTTCGAAGACCGAGTTGAGGTTGTGGAGGGGCACGCCTGCGTCCACCTCGCAAAGACCGGCACCCTTGTAGCTTAGTCCTCGCGACACAGAGACGTGCTGTGCCAGCGACTCCATCGGCCACCCCACCGGCAGCCCATCCTCACCGAAGCTGTCGGGAAAGAGGGCGGCGGTGGTGGTATCCATATGGGCGGGGGCGCGGCCTTCGGCCTTGGCCCGGACCGGGTCGAAATCGACGAACCAAGACCGATACAGCGCCCGCGCCATCTCCTCCAAGGTCGCCGCCATCTTGCGGTTCAGTTCGATCTTGTCATCCAACGCCCCAAGGATCGCCGCGATCTCGCGTTGTTCCGAAATTGGAAATGCAGGGATTCGAAAGCTTGAAATATCGCCTAAGTTTAGATTTGGCTGGGCCGACTGAGCAACGCCAGCAAGATTGTCTGCGACAAACTGAGGGTTTCGTAAGAAGAATTGGATAAAGCGAGGGTTTGCCCTGTTAGAATTAACACGGACAATTGCTACTGCTTGATTCGTATTCGCGGGAAGCATTTCCGCTGAAACAATGCCACATTTCCCAAGGTTTGCGCCAGCAATTGAAACCAGAACGTCATTTTCGTGGAGGATTGAGCGCTTCAGCTTTTTGTGAACAATCGGCGTTATATGGACAAACTTTCCTTGGTCCACATAGCCATCGTAGTTCAAGCTTTCGGATTTAATGTAGTTGATTCCATCTTCTGAGAAGCCACCCATTTTCGCATTAGGGGTGGTCCCTTTGGTAATCAGACTACATAGCGCGCCAAGCTCGACAAAGCCACTCATACCAAAGCCCCCAACCGCGCCTCAATCTCGGCCTCCAACCGCCGCCCTTCGGCGAATTGCTCGCGCAGGGTGCCCATCAGGCGCTCGAACTTGTCCTCGAACGGCTCGCCGTCGTCCTCCACCGCGCCCGCGCCGACATAGCGGCCCGGAGTCAGCACAAAGTTGTGCTTTGCGATTTCTTCCAGCGTGGCGGCTTTGCAGAACCCCGGCTCGTCAGCGTAAGCGCCCGCGTCCGGCTCGCCGCGCCACGCGTGATAAGCCCGCGCAATGCGCGCGACCTCCTCGGCCGACATCTCCTTTTGCTTGCGCGAGCCCGGCACCAGCGCGCCCATCTTGCGCGCGTCGATGAACAGCACCTCGCCGCGCCGGTCGCGCAGAGAGGCATCCTTGGCCACACCGTTCGATTTGTCCTTGGCCAGGATCCACAGGCAGGCCGGAATCTGCGTGCCATAGAACAGCTGCCCCGGTAGCGCGACCATGGCATCCACCGCGTTTCCCTCGACCATCGCGCGGCGAATATCACCCTCGCCACCCGACATTGACGACATCGAGCCGTTGGCAAGCACCACACCGCCGATGCCCTTGGACGACAGATGCGCATGGATATGCTGCAACCACGCGAAGTTGGCATTGCCAACCGGCGGTGCGCCGAACTTCCAGCGACCATCCTCGCGCAACAGATCGCCCGACCAATCCGAGATATTGAAGGGCGGGTTGGCAAGAGCAAAATCAAAGCGCTCATCGGGGAATGCGTCGCGCAACAGCGTGCCTTCCGTGTTCCAGCGGATGTCAGCAAAGATACCGCGGATCGCGAGGTTCATGCGCGCCAGACCAAAGGTCGTGTGGTTGCGTTCCTGACCATAGATCGCGATGTCGTTGCGTTGCCCGGAATGCGCGTCGATGAACTTTTCCGACTGCACGAAGAAGCCACCGGTGCCACAGCACGGGTCATAGACGCGCCCCTTGGTCGGCTCGATCATCTCGATCAGCGTATCGACGACGGATTTCGGGGTGTAGAACTCGCCGCCGCGCTTACCCTCGGATGAGGCAAACTCGCCGATGAAATATTCATAGATCCGCCCGATCAGGTCGAAATCTGCGCGAGTGCCTTCCAGTTCGATGTTGGTAAAGAGATCAACGAGTCCCGAGAGCATTGTGTTATCCAGGCTGTCGCGCCCGAAGACCTTGGGTAGCGCGCCTTTCAGGGTCGGATTCTCGGCCTCGATCTGGCGCATGGCCGCGTCGATCATCACGCCGATCTCGGGGTTCTTGGAGTTCTTGGCGATGAAGGACCAGCGCGCCTTTTCCGGCACCCAGAAGATGTTCTCGGCCAGGTATTCGTCGCGATCCTCAGGGTCCGAGTATTCATCAGCGGTCAGCTGCGCATGCAGACGCTGAAACGAGACCGAAACATAACGCAGGAACAGCATGCCAAGTGCGATGTGCTTGTATTCGCCCGCGTCCATCGATCCGCGCATCTTGTCAGCGGCTGCGAAAAGTGTCGTCTCGATGCTCATACCTATTCCTCTGGTTTTGATTTTGTTCTGTTTATATGGGCTCGTTTGTCAAAGGAGAAAAACAACCTTTGGCGAAAATATGCACCGATAAGAGCCGGTTGCGCCAGACCAGAATTCCGGAATTTGCAATGCTGGCAAGCGGGATCAAGAATAGGCAAGGAGATCGCGCGCGTAAATCTTACCCTTCGCCAGGCCAAGGCGCATCGCGGGTGTTTGCGCGAATACGCATAGGCTTTCTTGCCCGGCTGACGGGAGGTTATCTGATACAGAAGGCATGTTCATTTCACCGTCCCTATCGGAGGGTCGACTAGTTCGAAATTCAAATTCGGATGTTTAGGTGCTCAGTCCCGCTCCAAAGCCTCTTGTTCTCGAATTAGGCGTTCGATTTCCTCTAGATGTCCGCTTTCACCGCCTCCGTTCCTTTCGACAACTTCCTTCAGCTTTTCGATGAAATCGCGGCCGGTTTTTGGCTTGGGGAAGGCTTCTTCTAAGACCGAGACGATCTCTGCATTCATGCTACGGCTATTGCGCTCTGCGGCTAACTTAATGCGATCCCGCAACTCCGCAGGCATTCGAAAGTTAACCTGAACCTGTTCAGCTACCGGTGTTTTTGTCATCGGGGTCTCCGCCTAGCTGTGTGGCGCCGTCATCATCTAGCCGACGCGGTGGTAGCATTTTGCTTGCTAGCACAATGCTTTGTTCGCGACAAGAGTTTTCGAGAATTCAGGTCATTTTCTCTAACGGGCCCCCGATGACCGAAAGTATGTATCCAGCGGTTTTCGCTGCTAAAAAATTGCAGCAGACAACCGTTGACGGAAACCAAGCAAATTGCTATATAGCATTATGCTTGGTTCTGCGGGGGGCGTAATGTCGACAATCAAACACGTCCAACTTCGTCTGATGGTCATGCATGCGGTAGGGGGACACAAATGACAAATCGATCCCATGGTGAAGAAATTAGGCTCATGACTCTCAAGGAAGCCGCATCCACGCTGCATCGTTCTATCACGGTTTCAGCGCTACGTCGGGCACGTCAAGATGGGCGGCTGTGGGCTAAGAAGATTGGAAGATCCTACTACACGTCGCACGTCGCACTTAAGGAGTTCTTGCTATGCCCCGACCAAGAAAGCCCGCACGGCTCTATTACCGCAAGGATGAACAGCAATGGGTCATCCGTGACGGCAACAGGATGCAGCGGACAGAGTTTGGCCTTCGCGAGCGTGAAGAGGCTGAGGCAGCACTCGCTGAATACCTAGCGCACAAAGCACCGGAAGTCCGGTGCGGTCCTGCCCATCCGAGCGAGTTGACCTTAGGCGAGGTGTTGGCGCGGTATGTAGATGATAAGGGCGAAAAGATCGCATCAACGGGAACACTCATCTATTCCATCCAAGCTCTTGCGCCTTTCTGGGCAGATTTGACTTGTGACGCTGTAAAAGGTTCGACCTGTAGCCTTTATGAGCGGGAGCGAGCAAAATCTCGCACGACGATTGTGATGACAAAGACCGGAAAGAAAATTGAGCGCACGAGAGCTGCTAGCCCTTCGACCGCTCGGCGCGAGCTTGGGGTGTTGCAAGCGTCCCTAAATCACGCGCATTCCGAAGGGCTGTTGGTTCATCCGATTGCGGTCACGCTTCCCCCCGCAGGTGCGCCGCGTGATCGCTGGCTGTCGCGCGATGAGGTAGCGGCGCTGCTCAGATGTGCTGAGCCTCATGTCCGGCATTTTATCCTGCTCAGCCTTTATACAGGGCGGCGCGCAAGTGCGATTCTTGAACTGACATGGGCGCGTGTCGACTTCGATGCAGGCAAGATTCGCTTCCGTGTTGATGGGCAAGCGGAAACGAATAAGCGGCGTGGGAGCATTCGCACGCCCCGGCAATTGCTTGGGCATCTTCGGCGCTGGAGGGGCTATAAAGGGACGCATGTTGTTTCATTCCGAGCCAAGCCAATCAAGAGTATCAAGACAGGTATTCGGCGCGCTGCGGAGCGTGCCGGGATCGATGGCGTGACGCCTCACGTTCTAAAACATACCGCGATCACTTGGGCAGTAATGAAGGGGCTGAGCGTTGAGGATGCAGCTGAATACTTCGACACATCGCCCGAAACGATCCGAAAACACTACTGGCATCACAGCCCGCATCACCAAGGAAGGGCGCTAGAAATCATCGAACGGAGAAGATAGCTGTGCAGATAACTGTGCAGAAAATACCCAGAAATCCTGTAAGTTATGGTGCTGTGAGAGAGGATTGAACTCTCGACCTCTCCCTTACCAAGGGAGTGCTCTACCACTGAGCTACCACAGCGCCGGTACATGTCGTTTCCGACCGTGGCGGGGATTTAGACGCAATCGCGCTATGGTGCAAGGGCAAATCTGCCCTCTCTCTCGACAGGATTTACCTTGCAGGGTAAACGAGGCGCCATGACACAGGATCGCAGCGATAACTCTAAGGCCAAAGGTGGGCCCAAACCCAGCCGGGAAGAACGCTTGGCCGAGGCCTTGCGCGCTAACTTACAAAAGCGCAAGGCACAGGCGCGCGCACGCAAGAACGATGCCGCGACATCGCAAAATGACAAGAACGAGGGCAGTTGAATGGACAGTATCATCGTGCGCGGCAATGGCCCGCTTAAGGGGCAAATTCCGATTGCGGGGGCGAAAAACGCCTGTCTGGCGCTGATGCCGGCCACGCTGCTCAGTGACGAACCGCTGACACTGACCAACGCGCCGCGCCTGAGCGATATTCGCACGATGACCGAATTGCTGGCCTCTCTCGGGGCCGAAGTGAGCGCGCTGCAAGAGGGCAAGGTGCTGGCCGCCTCGTGTCATGGTGAGATCAATCCGATCGCCGATTATGACATCGTGCGCAAGATGCGCGCCTCGAATCTGGTGCTTGGGCCGCTGCTGGCGCGGCTGGGCCATGCGGTCGTGTCGCTGCCCGGTGGCTGCGCAATCGGTGCGCGTCCGATGGATATTCACGTCGATGCGCTGACCGCATTAGGTGCGCAGATTGAGCTGCGCGACGGCTATCTACATGCCAAAACGCAAGGCGGGCTGAAGGGCGCTGTGCACGAGATGCGTTTTGCCTCGGTAGGCGCGACCGAGAATTTCCTGATGGCGGCCTCACTGGCCAAAGGCACGTCGGTTCTGAAAAACGCCGCCCGCGAACCCGAGATCGTCGATCTGGCCGATTGCCTGCGGGCGATGGGCGCGCAGATTGAGGGCGACGGCACTGGAACGATCGAAATTCAGGGCGTGGACCGGCTGCACGGCGCAACCCACCCGGTGGTTGCCGACCGAATCGAGCTGGGCACCTATATGCTGGCCCCCGCAATCTGTGGCGGCGAAGTGGAATGCCTTGGCGGGCGCATTGAGCTGATCGAGAGCTTCTGCGAGCGCCTTGATGCGGCGGGGGTCTCGGTCGAGCAAACCAAAGCGGGTATCAAGGTCAGTCGCAAAAACGGCCGTATCCGCGCGGTTGACGTGGTGACAGAACCCTTCCCGGGCTTCCCCACCGATCTTCAGGCGCAAATGATGGCGCTTCTGTGCACCGCCGAGGGCACCAGCGTTCTGGAAGAAAAAATCTTTGAAAACCGCTTTATGCACGCCCCGGAATTGCTGCGCATGGGGGCCAATATCGAGGTCCATGGCGGGCACGCGACGGTGCATGGCGTCGACAAGCTGCGCGGTGCACGGGTGATGGCGACGGATCTGCGCGCCTCGGTTTCGCTTATTCTAGCAGGACTGGCCGCAGAGGGCGAAACGATGGTGAGCCGGGTCTATCACCTCGATCGCGGCTATGAGAGGGTCGAGGACAAGCTGAGCGCCGTGGGCGCGCATATCGAGCGTGTGAAGGGCGAGTGATCACTTTGCGGATGCAAAACATAAGCCGTTCACAGCGCGTAAAGGAAATCTGATGGTAGATGCAAGTTTTGAGGATGGCGGAGAGGGCGCGATTGCGCTGCGCGCTGAAACGCAGGCCGATCTGTCGGTGATGGCTGCATTGGTGCAAGACGCGGTTCTGCCGATCACCGAAATCGTGTGGGAGGCTAAGGCACGCCGTCTCGCGCTGTTGATCAACCGCTTTCGCTGGGAAGATAAGGCGCAAGCCGAAGCAGAGGGGCGCGCCTATGAACGTGTGCGCGCGCTTCTGGTGGTCTCGGATGTCACCCATGTGGCCAGTCAGGGTATTGATCGCGCTGACCAAGACCTCGTGCTTTCGATCCTCGATCTCGCCTTTGAACCCGCCCAAGACGGGGCAGGGCGCGTCGTCATTACCCTCGCAGGCGACGGGGCCATTGCAGTTGATGTCGAATGTTTGGATGTCGATTTGCGCGATGTCGAACGCCCCTACCGCGCGCCCTCTGGCAAAGTGCCCTATCATCCCGACTGAACCGTTTTCATCTGGCCAAAAATACTCCCCGCGGAGCGTCCAACATCTGGTCTGGAAACCTTCCGCAGACGTATTTCACGCAAAATGAAACACGAAACACGCCGCAAAACCGGGGCGACGCTTGCGGGGGCGGGCGAGACTGTCTAATCCCGAGGACGGATAAGGAGACGAGTGATGCCGCAACTTCTTGACACGCGCGAGGACGGGTTCGAGGCCCGATTTGCCGAACTTCTGGGCATGAAGCGCGAAGACAGCCCCGATGTTGACGCGGTTGTCGCCGGGATCATCGCGGATGTGCGCGCGCGCGGAGATGCGGCGCTAATTGAGTTGACCGCCAAATTTGACCGCTTCGAGCTAACTGCAGATCGGCTGGCGTTTTCGGCCCAAGAAATCGCTGCCGAGATTGCGAAAGTTCCGCCAGTCGAGCGCGCCGCGCTGGAACTCGCCGCAGAGCGAATCCGCGCCTATCACGCCCGCCAGATGCCCGAGGATCAGCGCTGGACCGACGCTGCTGGCGCCGAGTTGGGCTGGCGTTGGGGGCCGGTCAGCGCGGCGGGGCTGTATGTGCCCGGCGGGTTGGCGAGCTATCCCTCATCCGTGCTGATGAATGCGATCCCTGCCAAGGTGGCGGGCGTCGAGCGTCTGGTCGTCGTCTGCCCGACACCGAATGGCGTAGTTAATCCGCTGGTGTTGCTGGCCGCGCAAATCGCGGGCGTCGATACCGTGTATCGCGTGGGCGGCGCGCAGGCGATTGCGGCGCTGGCCTATGGCACGGAAACGATCACGCCAGTCGACAAGATCACCGGGCCAGGCAATGCCTTTGTCGCGGCGGCCAAGCGGCGGGTGTTCGGGCGTGTCGGCATCGACATGATCGCGGGGCCGTCTGAGATTCTGGTGATCGCGGATGGCACGGGCGATCCCGACTGGATCGCGCTTGATTTGCTCAGCCAAGCCGAGCACGATGAAAGCGCGCAGGCGATTTTGATCACTACGGATGCGGCTTTTGGCGACGCCGTGACCAAGGCCGTCGAGACGCGCCTGCAAACGCTTGAGCGGCGCAAGATCGCAGGCGCAAGCTGGCGCGATTTCGGCGCGGTGATCGTGGCGCGCAATCTGGCCGAGGCTGCGAGCCTGTCCAACCGCGTCGCGCCCGAGCACCTTGAACTCTGCGTGGCTGAGCCTGACGCGCTGGCGCAGCAGATCACCCATGCCGGGGCAATTTTCTTAGGTGCCTATACCCCCGAGGCAATTGGCGATTATATTGGCGGACCGAACCACGTGCTGCCCACGGCGCGCTCGGCGCGGTTTTCAAGCGGGCTATCGGTGATGGATTTTCTGAAACGCACGACTCTTGCGAAAATGACGCCCGGCGCGCTTAAGGCGATTGGCCCGGCCGCCGAGACGCTGGCGATCTCGGAAAGTCTTGAAGCGCATGGGCTGAGCGTGCGCGCGCGTCTTGATGCGCTCAATAAAGGAGAGCTGTGATGGCCCGGATCAGCCAACTCGAACTTGACACCGGCGGCATGCCCGCCCCGTCTCCCGAGATTGAGCAAGAGCGCAAAGTCGCCGTGTATGACCTGCTCGAAGATAACAGCTTTGTCCTGCCCGGTCGCGATGGCACGCCTGCACCCGCTGGCCCATTCGCGCTGACCCTTGGGGTGCGCGACCGCCGTCTGGTGTTTGATACGAAAACCGAGGACGGCCAGAAGGTTGCGGAATTCCATCTGTCTTTCGGCCCGTTTCGGCAAGCGGTAAAGGACTATTTCCAGATCTGCGAAAGCTATTTCGAAGCGGTAAAAAAGCTGCCGCCAAGCCAGATCGAGGCGATCGACATGGCCCGGCGCGGTATCCACAACGAGGGCGCGCGAATCTTGCAGGAACGTCTTGAAGGCAAGGCCGAGGTCGATATCGACACGGCGCGGCGGCTGTTCACCCTCGTTGCCGTTTTGACGCCGAGGTAGGGGATGGGCGATCTTCCCTCATCGGTGCTATTTGCCTGCGACCATAATGCGACACGTTCGCCGATGGCCGAAGGCATGATGAAAAAATTCTACGGCACCGATGTTTATGTGCAATCCGTGGGCGTTAAGGCCGATCTTGAGATCGACGGTTTCACAATCGCCGTGATGTCCGAGATCAAAGTCGATCTGGAGCGGCACCGTTCGCGCTCGTTCACCGAGTTGCAGGAATGGGGCGATGATCTGTCGGCCTTTGATCTGGTGATCGCACTCTCGCCGGCATCGCAACGCCAAGCACTGGAATTCACGCGGTTCTTTCATCTGGATGTGGAATATTGGCCGATCCTTGATCCGACCGGCATCGGAGAAAGTCGCGAGACGAAACTGGCCGCCTATCGCGACACGCGCGACCAGATCCGCAATCATCTCATAAAGCGGTTCGGTCCGCCGCGCGTATAAAGCACGACTCACCGCCGCCTCTGGCCGATCCGTAACAGGCGCTAAGCGCGCGCGCCCCTGTAAATATAGCCTCAACCGCGCGATTTTCGGCCAAATGCCTCGGTTCCTGAGCGAAAACCCCGCTTGTCTCTGACATTACGCTTGAATTTTCGCGCAACCGGGCGCATTTAACGCTCGCCCGCATTTTTGCGGTTTTCAAATACGGAGTGACCATGGCCAAGGAAGAAATGCTCGAATTTCCCGGCGTCGTTAAGGAACTCCTGCCTAACGCGACGTTTCGGGTCGAGCTGGAAAACGGCCATGAGATCATCGCGCATATGGCAGGCAAGATGCGTAAGAACCGCATCCGGGTTCTGGCAGGCGACAAGGTGCAGGTGGAAATGAACACCTATGACCTGACGAAGGGTCGCATCAACTATCGCTTCAAGTAAGCGGATCTGTTGAAACTTATTCTGGGATCGGCAAGTCCGCGGCGGCGGGAGCTTTTGACCCAATTGGGTCTGGGGTCTGCTGCCCTGCGCCCTGCCGACATCGACGAAACCCCCATCAAGGGCGAATCCGCGCGCGATTACGTTGCGCGCATGGCGCGCGAAAAGGCGATGGCGCTAGAGATGGCCTTTGATGAGGTGATCCTGAGCGCTGATACCACCGTGACTTGTGGTCGCCGCATTCTGGGCAAACCCGAGGATGAAAAACAGGCGGCAGAGTTCCTGTGGCTGCTTTCGGGGCGACGCCATCATGTGCTGACCGCCGTGGCCGTGCGGAGTGCCGATGGGATGCGCGAGCGGTTGGTTGATACGGTGGTGAAATTCAAACCGCTCAGCAATGAAGACGTGAACGGCTATCTTGCCAGCGGCGAGTGGCGCGGCAAGGCGGGCGGTTACGCGATCCAAGGGCTGGGCGGGGCCTTTGTGCCGTGGCTGCAAGGCAGCTACACTGGGGTTGTCGGCCTGCCCTTGGCCGAGACCGCAACGCTTTTGGCCGCAGCCGGTATCAAGAGAGAGAGCGCATGATTGGACGGGTCGTCTTGCTAGATCAAATCGCGGGCCGTGAGGCGGCTGCGTTGATGGTCGATGGACAGTTGGAAGATTTGCTGATCGATCCGGGTGTGGCGCTGGCCCCCGGCGCGATCTGTCGTGGCGTGATCGGACGGCAGATGAAGGGGCAGGGCGGCGTGTTCGTCGAGTTGCCCCAAGGCGCGCGCGGCTTCCTGCGTGAGGTCAAGGGGTTGAGCCCCGGTCAGACCGTGATCGTGCAGGTCTCGGGTGGGACCGAGCCCGGCAAGGCACTACCCGTCACGTTGCGCGTGCTGTTCAAATCGCGCTTTGCGATTGTGACCCCCGGTGCACCAGGGCTGAATATTTCACGCCGGATTCGCGACGAGGACACGCGCGAAACCCTGCAATCTTTGGCCGAGGCCGAAATGGCGGGCGCGCAGGCCGGTTTGATCATGCGCTCGGTTGCCGCCGATGCGGATGCCGACGAGATCACCGAAGATATCGCCGCGATGCGCACCCTGTCTGAGGCCGTGATGGCCGATCTATCAGGCGCGCCGGAACTGCTGGTCGATGCACCCAGCCCGCACGAAGAGGCGTGGCGCGACTGGGCCGATCCCGCCCCCGATGAGGTGGTTGAGGGCGGCTTTGACGATCACGGCGCGACCGATGCAATCGATGCGCTGTTGCAGCCGCGCGTCGAGCTAACGGACGGCGCGCATATGATGATTGAACCTACCCGCGCGCTGATCGCCGTGGATGTGAACACCGGCAACGACACGTCCCCGGCGGCAGGCCTCAAGGCCAATATCGCTGCGGCGCGCGCCTTGCCACGTCAGTTGCGCTTGCGGGGTTTGGGCGGCCAGATCATCGTCGATTTCGCCCCGATGCCCAAACGTGACCGTCAGCCGCTGGAACAGCAACTACGCACCTCGTTCAAAGGCGAGGCCGAGGCGTCAATGGCGGGTTGGACACCTCTTGGCAATTTCGAGTTGCAGCGCAAACGCGACCGTGTTGCCCTTAGCGCGCTGCTAGGAGATGCGCTATGAGCTGTCCGATCTGCGCCAAAGCGGTTGACCCGAAATACTGCCCGTTTTGTTCCAAACGCTGCGCCGATGTCGATCTGGCGCGCTGGCTGAACGGATCCTACGTCATTCCCGGCGACATCGCCGAGGAAGAAGAACGCGCCCCCACCAACCCAGATGATTTGCAGGGCGGCGCGCAAAAGCCGCACTGACCCGCGCAACACTGGTGCGGGTCAATTTTCTAACAAATCCCTCTGGACAGCCTCCCCGCCCTGATTTAGTAACCGCCCAGCAAGACCGCGAGGTCTCAGTGCCCGAATAGCTCAGTTGGTAGAGCAGCGGATTGAAAATCCGCGTGTCGGTGGTTCGAGTCCGCCTTCGGGCACCACTTAAATACCTGAAAATAAAAAGAAATTTGACTTGGCGCTGGCCCGGGTTTTTGCTTTTGGCTGTCGAAAACTGCTCTGGGACACATCGGGGACACATTTATTCGAAATCTGCTCGTCCTGCCCTTTGTTGAAGGGGTCGGGCGTTACAAGCGAATCTTTTGGAGAGGTGGAGACGACGATGTGTTCAAGCTGGCACAGGTTGTGAGATGAAGAAATATCCATCGCATCCTGCTCGTTTTTGATCGGTTTGCGACCCTCGGTCTAGAGGAGAACTTGGGCCTGATCGTTCACGGTCAAGCGCGCAGGCGTTTGTATCAGGTGTCCATCGTGATCGTGTAGGGCGTGTTTTGCGAACAGCTTACATCGACCGACGCAGTCGCATCGATATTGCTGTTGATTGCGGGACTCAACTGGCCAAAATCCATCGGGCTGTCCGACAGTCGCATGGCCTATCCGCGATGGGAAAAGGGCAAGTCACGCCTCAAGCGTGAGTTGCGCAACATATGTAACCGCCCCAAACGCAAGAGGTATTTTCAGAGCTTTTCTGACACGTCGTCGGGTGCTGACATATGTCCGGCCTCATGATGCGACCTCACAGATGTCGCGGGCCCGTATGGTGTTCGAAGATCGGGTCCAAATCAACGCCGCGTGCTCAAAGGCACTCTGTTGCGCACTGGTTCTCCCGATCCCGTCTCACGACTGTTGCGCCAAACTGCTCCTTGCCCTCTTACGCTCCGACGTCCTCGCGGCCGACGTTGGTTCTACACCGCGCCGACCGGAGATCGATAGACACCGCCCCGAGCCATCAAGGCCCAGACGATGCGCGCCATCTTGTTCGCAAGGGCGACGCGCACCAGCATCGGTGGCTTGCGTGTCAGCAGATTACCCAGCCATGTGCCGGGTTGTGCCTCGCGATGGACGTGCCGCTTGATGATAACGCTGTTGGCGCCAATGATCAGCAGACGGCGAAGCGACCGCTCCCCCATCTTCGTCGTCGCTCCGAGCCGTTGCTTGCCGCCGGTCGAATGCTGCCGCGGGACAAGACCGAGCCAGGCCGCAAAATCCCGACCCTTGCGGAATGTTTCGGGCGGAGGCGCGAGGGTCGCGATGGCCGTAGCGATCAGCGGGCCGATGCCCGGGACTGTCATCAGGCGCCGCGCCACTTCGTTGTCCTTGGCGCAGCGGGCGATCTCGGCATCGAGCTTCCTGATTTGCGCCTCGAGCTGTGCCAGGGTTCCTATCAGAACTTGCAGGGTGGCCGTCGCCTCAGCGGGCAAGCCGCTCTCCGGATCTTCGACGATAACAATCAGCTTCGAGGCGTTGGACGCTCCTTGTGGCGCGACCTGCCCGAACTCGGCCAGATGACCGCGCAGCGCATTGATCACCTGGGTGCGCTGACGGATCAGAAGCTCGCGAACCCGGAACACCATCGCCGCGCCCTGGGTCTCGCCGCTCTTCACTGGCACGAAGCGCATCGTTGGGCGCAGCGCCGCTTCGCAGATCGCCTCGGCATCGGCCGCATCGTTTTTCTGACGTTTCACAAAGGGTTTCACATAGGCTGGTGGGATCAGTCGCACATCGTGGCCCAGCTTGCCGATCTCGCGGCCCCAGTAATGCGCGCCGCCACATGCTTCCATCGCGACAACGCAGGACGGCAGCTGACTGAAAAACTCCAGAACCTGCGCTCGCCGCAACTTTTTGCGCAGAACAGGTTGCCCCGCTCCATCTGCCCCGTGGACCTGAAACACATTCTTCGCCAGATCGAGCCCGACCGTGATAATCTCCGACATGACCGTCCTCCTTTGTGGATCATCGCAGACCCACCTTGGCACATCGATGCCGTCGGAGGGCGGTTACATCATCA